>NZ_JBHTHU010000018.1:0-132191 GCF_042676765.1 Mucilaginibacter calamicampi | reverse complement strand
TATTCCACTCTTCGAATTGCTTCTCTGATTGGTTAACCGCGTCCTACCGCTCGTTACATGATTGCATCTTTTAAAAGAACTTTCGTCGTTCTCTGTCGCAGAGAACTATTTTGTAAAACCCTTGCGGATTCTATTTTTTCAGTGTTTTGCTTCGTTGTTGAAGCGGCTGCAAAGATGCGAATAATTTAGTATTCATGTCAAGTGTTATTTTCACTTTTTTTAAATTATTTTTTCTTCGCAACTTTTCAAAAAACAACCGGCTTTTTTACCGGCCGGGTTGCAAATGTAAGCAGAAAATCTGAGGTGCCGAAAACATTTTTTATAATTTTTTCTATCACCACATAAACCACTGTAAACTAACCTTTAGCATAAACACATCTTTTATTAAAACCTACCCTATTGCGCTTTTTGTATATTTGAACACAGATGGAGACGACGCAATTCCCCCCCAAATTTCTTGAATTATTAGACAGTGAGCCGGGCTTTAACCGCGAAAGTTTTGTTGATGCACACCAAAAAACGCCCGCGCCAACCACTATCCGCCTAAATCCATTTAAAAAAGCTGATATAAAAACAGGCAATCAAGTGCCCTGGAGCGCGGATGGCTTTTACCTGGATGCACGTCCATCGTTCACTTTTGACCCACTTTTTCATGCCGGGGCCTATTATGTGCAGGAAGCATCGTCTATGTTTATCGGCTACATACTACAACAAATAAAACAACAGGAGCCTGTAAAGATACTTGACTTATGTGCCGCGCCGGGAGGTAAAAGCACCTTGTTAAACTCCGCCATGACGACCGAAGACCTTTTGGTGGCTAACGAGATCATTAAAACCCGCGTACCCATACTGGCTGATAATTTGACCCGGTGGGGAATGGCCAACACCATAGTTACCAATAACGACCCTAAAGATTTTGAACGCCTGCCCGGCTTTTTCGATATAGTATTAGTTGACGCGCCTTGTTCGGGCTCGGGCATGTTCAGGAAAGACCCGGAGGCCATGACGGAGTGGAGCGAGGCTAACGTTAACCTTTGCCACCAGCGACAGGAACGCATTTTGGCTGATGTTTACCCGGCATTAAAGGAAGACGGATACCTTATATATAGTACATGCTCTTACTCGCATCAGGAAAACGAGAATATATTGGATTGGTTATGCCAGACGTTTAATATGGAAAGCATACGTATACCTATTAATAACGACTGGGGTATAGTAGAAACACAATCAGCTTTAAAACACGCATGGGGGTATCGGTTTTATCCGGGCAAGGTACAGGGCGAAGGTTTGTTTGCCGCCTGCCTGCGCAAAAAGGAAGAAACTTCTGATCCGGGCTCTTTTAAAAACAACAATAATCAAAAGGTGGATAAACAGGGGCTGGAATTGGTACGCAGCTATATTGCGACGCCAGAAAAGTTCTATTTTTTTAAAGTGAATGATGACTGGCTGGCTATTAATAACGTGCATAAGGAGAGCCTGAACTTATTGGCACATCGCCTATATATAAAAAAATCTGGTGTGCGCATTGGTAAAGTTGCTGGGCGCGATGTTGTGCCCGACCACGAATTAGCTTTAAGTACCATAGTAAATAAGGATGTTATTTTACAAACACCTTTGGACTACAACCAGGCAATACAATACTTAAGGCGAGATAACCTAACTATTGATACAGCCGATAAAGGCTGGAGCTTGATGACTTACGAGGGGCAAGCCTTAGGTTGGGCCAAGCTACTGCCTAATCGTATAAATAACTATTATCCTAAGGAGCTGCGGATATTATCGCAGCCTGCTAAAAGCTGATATTTGTTCGATAGTTGCACCCTGCTTTTATAAATACATTAAATTAGCGGCCATGATCATCAAATCAAAACCGTTAAAGCCCTTCTTTTTTAAGTGCGGAAGCATTTTGATCTCGGCAATACTAAAACGGCGCTTTAATAAACTGATCATTAACCCCGTTGAACTAAAGCCCAACCACTCATATATATTAATGTGTAACCATTTTAGTTTTTTGGATGGTTTTTTGGCTTTTTACTTATGCGGACAAGTTTTATGGAAGCCTGGATTTATGCGCAGGCTTTATATCATGTCGGTTAAAAAGCAAATGGAGAAAAATCCATGGTTGCGTTACTGCGGAAGCTTTTCTGTTGAGCCCGGCAAACTATCATTAATAGAGAGTTTTGATTACATAGGCGAAAAGTTATCAGAGCCGGGCAATTTGTTTCTTTACTTTCCACAAGGAAACCTGGAGAGTATGCACATACCGGATATTGAATTTCAGGATGGAATTAACGAAGTGGTGAGCCGCGTAAAGGGCAACTGCCAGTTAATTTGGTGCAGTAATATTATTGAGTACTTTGAAAGCACAAAGCCATCTTTATATTTTAACATGTTAGATTGCGGAACTACTGCAGATTATAATTTTAACCAGCTTGTGGAAAAAGTAAACGTACATCACAAAAAAGCGCTGCAAAAACAGGTGAGGTTTACAAAGCCGGGCAAGTAAGCCAGTCTTAATCGGCTTTTATTCGTGACAGGCCATCTTTAGCCTGGTTATCAATACTGTTTTGATATTCGTGATTTTTCATTGACAGGGTTTGTTTAAAAAACTCCGCTGCCTTTTTAAAATCGCGTTTCTTCTCGTAGATAAGTCCGCTTAACAGCGCGGAGTTTGCTGCATAATAATAACTGGTTGCCTTGCCTAAATTTATCGCGCGCTGATAGTTGGTTAATGCAGCGGTATCGTTTTCCATAGCATCATACGTGCGGCCAAAGCGATAGTAATATTCCGTTTTATCGCGCACTATCTTTAGTTCGCTAAACTGTTTTGCCTTGAGCATAGCAAGTGCTTTATCATAATATCCGCCATCAAAATAAAACCTTGCCCGCAACAATTCTTCGTCAGGCCGTGCATCATTTGCTTCCTTTAACGCCTCTTTATCTTTTTCATCTGCTGCTGAGCCCCTGGTACGCACTATATTAAGATAGTTATTATAGCCATCGATATCTTTTTTTAGAAAAGCGCAATAAGCTATTTTTAAATAGGCATCCTTGTTAAAACTATCCCCCTTGTTTTCGCTTATAAACCTCAGCAAATACTTATCAGCATCCCTGTCCATTCTGCATAATTTGGCATTGGCCAGCCAATAAGTT
Organism: Mucilaginibacter calamicampi; assembly: GCF_042676765.1. Classification (NCBI taxonomy): domain Bacteria; kingdom Pseudomonadati; phylum Bacteroidota; class Sphingobacteriia; order Sphingobacteriales; family Sphingobacteriaceae; genus Mucilaginibacter; species Mucilaginibacter calamicampi. The sequence continues at coordinate 129,038 of NZ_JBHTHU010000018.1, read as the reverse complement.
ATTACCGGCATATCCATATACTCGGAAGTTTGCGGAGCCTCTGTAAACTTGCTTATGGCTACATCTGTATGGCCGGTTTTAAAAGCAATATAGCCTTGCAAGTAGTTTTTTAATAAACTCTTCTCGCTCATGTCGCCCGCCATGGCCATTAATTGCGCATAACTATCCTTATTTCTCAAAATATCAATATTTGCCAGCGCTATAATAAAAGTAACTTCGTCTTTGTAAAAACTGTATTTAGTACCGTCTAACTGCCCGCGTAGGCGTTGCAATTGTTTAAGGCCTGTCGGTAGGTCGCCTTTAACCCCTAAAATGCCGACTATTCCTTTTGCGCTTGGGGGTATGGCCCCTATCAGGATATTTAACCAGCCAATACTTTTTTGATTAGGAATAAAATCCTTAAATTTTTCGGCATTACTCAAAAGCAACTTGCGTCCTTTACGCATATCAAAAACAGCCGAAGTGTTATCGCCAAATTTGGCTTTTAAAACTGCCGATTGTATATAAATATCAGCCTGCGTAAACATATAATAGGGTGAATTTTCGTCATTGTCCTCCAGCGCATCGAGCCTGGTAGAACGCCTGTCTTTGTATTTTTCATAATCTGCCCTGTTGCTTGAGGTGAGCAGATAAAAATAATCCATGTAATTCTCCAGCAGAAGGACGATACCATTATCGGGGTTGATACGTTTTTCTTCGGCAATTAATCTTTTTGCCTCCGGGAAACGCAATTCAAATACGGCTTTGAAAGCGGCCGTGCAGTTTTGATCTAAAGTAAAATCGGCTTTAGCAGATTGTTGGAGAGTGAAAAAAAATAAAAATAACAGTACGTATTTATAGCGCATCTTTCAAAGGTATCTTATTTAAACAAATAAGTAAACCAATTATTGCCACTTGGGTTTTTCAAAGTTGCAAGTAACGCAGACGACAGAATTAAAGCGCAGCCTTAAATCCTACACCATAAAATCTGCGGTTATCTGTAATAGTAGAGCTATTAGTCATCAACATATTGCGCGAATTTGCATAAACCTCAAAATTCCTTTGGCCAGAAACTTTGAAGCTATAGCCTGCATAAATGTTTTGCAGATTGATAGAATAATACTTGCTCCCGAGGCCGGTATACTGCGAACCTATAAAACCTCCCTGATTAAAACAATACAATATATCTAACCCGCCAGAGAATTTTTTATATGCCAGCCTGTTCACCATCCCCCCGGTAACGTAATTTGTATTGGGCTGAGTAGTTTGATCATAGAAGGGTTTGTTCTGGGCATCATACAAAACGTACTTAAAGGCTGTTATGTTAAATAAAGAACTCCACTTAAGGTTGCCATGGGTTAATATATCGGCATTAACGGCTACCCTGTGTATTTTGCCTTGCTTATTAAATAATAAATAAGCGGGGATGGGAAAATAGGCATACTGCGATACTATAACCGGATTGGACTGTTTAATTTGCTGATAATTGTAGCTAAACGATAAACGGTTGCTTAATATGGCGTATGATACTCCTCCCTGAAACTGATCAAACCTTGCCAGAAAGTTACTACCGGGTGCATAGGGATAAGTGGTAGTAGATGTAAAAGGAATTACCTGGTCAGACAAAGTTGCGCGTGGCTCAGCACCCGTAACCATTGCCTTTGCATATGATGCAGAAAAAACCAAGGATGAGCTTGCCGATTTAACGTTGATCGCTTTTAAAACGTCTACACCTACATTGGCAAATGGTGTAATAGCTGGCTTTTCAACAGCATATGAGTTTTGCAAACCAGTACTCAAAAATTGCTGAAAACCGCCCTGCAGCAATATCATATCCTGATAATTAAACGCGATAGACGGAGTTAACAGCGATACAGACGTTTTACCGGCAGTGTTTCTATAAAAGTTTTGGACCTGGTTAGTTTGAACGACAGTGCTGTTGCTTAAATAGGATGAGTTACTGGTAAGTTTTTTATACGTAAAATTTACAGCCGGTTGTATACTGAGTTTCCCGACATTAATATTGTACGACAGGTTATCGTTAAATACAAAGCTTTTCAGATTCTCAGCACTGTCTATTTTAGTATTGTAGTTTAATATAACAGCACTGGAGCCATACATTTGAACAGACTCTTGACTTCTGCTTAAGTTGCCGTTGGTGTTCTGAGTCTGATAACCTAAATTTAACCTATTGACAAGTTTGCCCGCTATATTTGAAATAAGGCCTGCATTAGCATAAAAAAGTTTTTGCGTTCCGGAGCCGGTGCTGTTAAAAGTATTATAGCCTTGAGCTGTAAGGCCGCGCTGTATAATACTTACATCATCATTTTGAGGCACGTAGCCCGTGGTAATATTTAAACTGTTGGCTTTATTCAATTGGGCGTTAAGATATCCGCTAAACTTAAAACGATTTGCGGTGTAGGTGTCTGATGGTATGGTGGTAAAGTTTGATGTTGGATACGGGTTGCTTTGAACAGATGCGGAAAAACCTGCATTTACTTTTCCGGTATTTTTGTAAGCCGATAAATAGTATTGACTGTAAAATTCCTTAGAGCTGCCTGCATTATCATATGCGCTGCGCACGTTAACCAGGTTGGTTTGCCCGTTTACGTTTACGCCCGATCCGGGTTTTGTACCTCTTTTTGTTTTAACCAGCAACAATACTTGCCCGGGCAGTGCTCCGTTTAAATAGGCTGCAGCATTTTGTACCATTGTTATTTCATCGATATCAAAAATGCTGTAAGCATTTACATCAGTATTCAAAAATCCATCTACCACATACACATAGCTTCTCTTATCACCGTAATAGCCATAAAGCCAAGTGGTAATTACATCATTAATATTAGTAAAGGGGATCTTCTCCAATTCTGCCGCTTTTATGGTGACGGATTGGGTAAACTTTTTTGAAAGGTTTAGCCGGCCAAGCTCATAAAGGGTAGTGTCTTGCTGCGCTTTAGCAGCAACGTTAAAAACCAGCGATAAAAAAACTGCGATAAGCGGTATACGTATAAGCATAATTGTAAAAGGTTAGGCAAATATAAAATTCCGGGCAATATTATTTCCCTGCAGCGATAGATTTAAGGATGCATTGGCAGATCAAAACACAATTTGGTGCCAATATCCAGTTCGCTTTCAACCCAGATTTTCCCGCCGTACTTTTCAATCAGATCTTTGCAAAACAAAAGTCCCATGCCGGTTCCGCTTTCATTCTCAGTACCTTGCAAGCTGCTTACGCGGCTTTTAAACAGATTGGCCAAATGCTCTTCGCTCATTCCAATTCCATTGTCTTTGATACAAAAAAACATACCGTTATTTTTTTCAAAAGCAGATATTTCAATTACCCCACCCCTGTTTGAAAACTTAATGGCGTTGGTTAAAAAATTATGAATAACAATACGGATGGAATTGGGATCAGCAAACGCGGTAACATCTGTATCTATGGTTACTTTTATATCCAAATCCTTTTGCGCTATCTTGTCTTCCAGGTGCGTAAGTTCTTTATGTACTACCTCAAGTATTTTAAACGCTTTGATATTGGCATCGGTAGTATCAACCTGGCTGTTTATCCAAAAAAGCAATGTATCCAAAAAGTCTGATGTATGTTCAAGTTTGTTAAATACGGTCGGCGTCATTTCAACAAACTCAGTGTGTGTAATGCTTTTATCTATCATTAAATTAAAAAGCCCGCGCAAGGTGCTTATAGGGGCTCTCAGATCATGCGCAAGCACACCAATTAGCCTGTCTTTTAACAAATTAAGCTCATTTAATTTAACAGATTGGTTTTGAATATCCTCCTGATGCAACAGTATCTCGTTGTTTTTTTCCTGAAGCAGCGCGTTAATGGCCTTTTGCCTGCGCCTGCCACGATAGTATATAATAGCCAAAGTAGCTATCACAATTATTATAGCCACATATGCCACATTCACGCCCTTTTGTAGTGCAATCTTCTTCTTAAAGGCTGCTTCCTTTTTTTGTTGCCGATCAATGATCTGTTTCTGTTTCTTTGCGAATTCTATTTCGATATTATAAGAAGCGATTTTATGGATGCTTTCATTATGTTTTAAACGGCTGCGTAACGCCGAATAAAGAAGCATTTGCTCGTATGCATCCTTAAAGCGCCTTAATCCAGCCAGGGCCGTGCTAACTTCTTTAATAGCATCAACCTTTACTCCTTTAATACCAATTGTACTGGCGGTAGTTTGCGCATTAACAGCGTACTTGTAGGCCTCGCTAAAATTTTTTCTGCTATTATATATTGTTGCAAGGCCCAGGTAAGCATTAGCTACGTTATATTTTATCCTGCTTTGATTGGCTGATTTGAGCGACAAATGGAGATAGTACAATGCAGAATCTGTTTGATCTGTTCTAAGCTTAAATAAACCCAGATCGTAATAGATGAGACTTAGTCCGTCATGATCATCCACGGCCGTATAACCCGCTTCTGCGTATCTGAAATTGCGTAAAGCAGCATCATACTTTCCCTGGTCAAGCAACACCTCTCCAATATTTTGGTAAATGGCGCTAAGGCCCTGTTTATCGTCAAGTTTATACCAAATGTCGCGTGCTTTTCCATAATAATCCAAGGCCTTTGCATTAAGCGCCAGTTCGTGCATTATTACGCCTATGTTGCAGTATTTATCCGCCGCAGACAGGTCGTCTTTCTGCTTTATATTGATAATGAGCGACTTAAAATAATTATCAAGCGCTCTGGAGTAATCGCCTTTGTTATCGTAGGTAATTCCTATTAAATTATAACACTCTGCTTCGTCTGCCTCGTTACCAGCTTTGCTACTTATTTGCAGCGCTTGATTGTAAAGCTGGATGGCTTTATCATAGTTACCCAGATAATCTGCTATACTGCCTAACCCCGTATAACTGTTGTAAAGCCCATGCTTATGGTTAATCTGTATATATATATCAAGCGCATTTTTGTAAAGTCGCTCAGAAGTTTTATAATCTCCCCTAAAAGCACTCACAGAAGCAACCTGTACGCTGCCATCTGCAACTCCCTGAATGTCATTTATTTTTCTGGCTAGTTTTATTTCCAATTCGCCGTAGTACCTGGTACTGTCGGGATGTGATTCATAAAACTCATAGGCTAATGTGTTAATGCGCCTGATGGTGGTAGTATCAACCCCGGCGTTATTTCTCAGCTTGTTCGAAATAAGTTTCTTTAAACTATCTGTTACTCCATTAAGGGGATGCGCAGACAGAGCAGAACACACGGTGTTCAAAATAATAAATATCGCGCAATGAAGTTTCAACGCCTTTATCAGTCAATAGTATATTTAACTAATATATAAATATATAATAGTTTTAAGGCGGTAATATAATCCAAAAAAACCGCGTTTAGCGGTTTTAAAAAAAGTGCGATCGGAATTTACACAACGAACAGGAATATGAGCGAGCAAACCGATTGTTATATGCCTAACACTTGTTTTAACTTAATATAGCCGGTTTTACTAACCGGAATTTTGGCTCCGGATTTAAGAATAGCTAAATGGCTATCTTTTTCATAAGGATCTATCCGGGTAATTTCCTGCACGCTTAATATGTACGAGCGATGAACGCGCACAAAATGCCGTGGATCAAGCGTTTGCTCAAAAAAGCTCATGGTTTTGTTTTTAAGGAATGAGCCCTCTTGGGTAAATACACTTACATAGTCATCATCGGCTTGTAGGTATTGTACATCGGCAACCGGTATAATTTTAACCTTGGTACCGGTTTTTACCACAATACGCTCATGCTGCTGCGGCGAATGTGATGCCGTTTCTAAAAGATTTTCTGTTTGTTTTGGCGCGACGCCGCTACTTGATGCCTGCGCCAGGTATTTTTCTATAGCCTTTGCAAAACGCTCTTTACTAAAAGGTTTTAGCAAGTAATCAACAGCGTGTGCTTCAAACGCTTTTATTGCATATTCATCAAAAGCGGTAGTGAAAATAATGGCAGGTGCATCATCCACCAGCTCCAGCATTTCAAAACCGTTTATTTTAGGCATTTGCACATCTAAAAAAACCAGATCGGGCTTGTGTTGCTGTATAGCTTTTAAGCCCTCAAATCCATCACCGCATTCCTGCAGTACTTCTACTTGCGGAAAATCCAGCAAATATTCCTGCACCACCATTCGGGCCAAAGGTTCATCGTCTATAAGTAAAGCTCGGGTCATAACTGCGGTATTTTTATTATGGTTGTAAATATATTATCATTTGCGTGTGTTTCCATCAAATCATTACGTGCAAATAATAAATATAAACGGCGCTGCACACCGCTTAAACCAAAACCGGTTCCTTGCCGCGGGCGCGATGTTTTAGGATCAAAGGGGTTTTGCACTATCAGTTCAAGGTAGTTTCCGTCCAGCTCTGCCCTTATGCTTACCACTACCTCTTCAGTAGTGTCATAAAGACCAAACTTAATGGCATTTTCTACCAATGGTTGTAGCAGCATGGCCGGCATAACGCAAGCTCCGCAATTAACATCACAGCTTATCTCGGTTTTTAAACGGTGCCCAAACCTAACTTTTTCAATATCAAGATATAAATTAAGATGCTGCAACTCTTCATTCAAAGTAACCTGTTGCTGGTCGTCTTTACGCAAAGTTCCCCGTAAAAAGTCAGACAACTGATGTATCATTTTCCGCGCTTGTTCTGGCTTAAACCCTATCAAGGCGTTGATTGAGTTAAGGCTGTTAAACAAAAAATGTGGTTGCAATTGCTGGCGCAAGTTATACAGTTCAGCTTCGCGGGCCAGCTTTTCGGCTTCGGTTTTACGCCTCTCATTTTCCTTCTGATCCTGCTGAGTATACCATATCATACTTATCATAGCCATCCACCCTATTGCCAAAAAGTTGGTAAAAAAGCGTATCGCTATGGATTGGCTCATTAATGTATCATAACCTGTAATGTGGTTTAAAAAAGGGAGCAGTATATAACGGCTTCCGGCAGTACAAGCAGCGGCAAGGGCCACGCACCATATAAATATGTTAATATAACTGCCTTTGCCCGGCTGGTAATAACGTAAATTATTATTAATAAGCCAGCAGGCCGCCGCAAGCAAAATGCTGCTCACTGCAGCATCACTCACGGCGGTAAGCCAATCAAGGTCAAAACTGTGTATAATATAGCTTTGCAGGCAGGCCCAAACCAGCCCGCAAGCCGCAAACGCGCCACGAAGTTTTGAAAAGGTTAATGTTGGTTGAGTAGCCACAACTATGTTTTACTGTATTGATTACTAAGCTCTATAATTAATAGCTACGTACATCTACACCTGCAAAAATTGAGATGCCTTTTATTACAAGAACTTTATTAGCGTCTTGCGGCACAGTTGTTCTAACCCGTTTATCATCAAATCCGGCAAAGATAGCTGCCACGTCAGATACTACTGTCCAGTGCGATGGCACTATCAACTTAACACCACCAAATACCTGGGTAACATCAATGCTTATCCTACCATTTATATCTGCCTGCGTTAAGTCTATTTCGGCTCCGCCAAATACATTCACAATTTCGCCGCCCTGAAAGTTCTTTGAATAGATGGTTTTTTTTACGCTGCCAAAAATAGCAACCGCATCCAGATGTTCATCCCCGGAATAAAATGGCTGACTTTGTGTATTGGCGGCGGTATTGGTATCGGTAGCTTTGCTAAAATCTATGGTTGACTTTTCTGCAGCTTCAGGTTGCGGTACACTGAAATCGTATTTATCGTTGTCCCATTTTTTCTTCCAGCTTTTTTTATCCCAATGCGTAGTTTGATTACGTTTTAAAATAAGCCATATACCAAATACAATTAATACTGCCGGCCATATCATAGCGCCGCTGTGAAAACCCGGTATAATTTCGCCAAGTAAAAAAATTGTTCCAACGGCAACCACTATTAACCAGGCCGAGTTGCGGAAATTGCTTTTACCACCGGTATAAAGCCCCCAGCCAATAACCCACATAGGCCAGCTGGTTATCCAGTTTGGGAAGAAGAAGAAATCAAATTCATTTAACAACCATGATGCGCCTATGCATAGCAAAACAATGCCTGCTATAACCTTCCCTTTGTTAGCGGTACCTTGGTGATCTATATTAGTGTTATTATCCATGTCTTTTTAAATTATTGTTACTCAAAAGTAACGCACTAATATAGTAACCTCAACTTAAAAAAGGCAAGTAAGCGGTAATAACTCGGTAAAAGCGGGTAATATGTCGGTGAAAAAAATTTATACCTCAGGCTCCTGCTGGCTAAGGCAATGAAAACTGCCCAAACCCCAGATAATATCTGTGGAGTCAATACCAATAACTTTCCTGTCAGGGAAGCAATTTGTCAATATATCCAAAGCTTTATCATCGTTGGCACAGCGGTAAGTTGGTACCACAACAGCAGCATTACCTATGTAAAAATTAGCGTATGATGCCGGCAAGCGTTGGTCGTCATAGATCACTGCATCTGGCATTGGCAATTCAATTACATCTAACTGTTTGCCATTAAGCAGGCGCATGGTTTTAAGGGCATGCAAATTTTCCTGTAAAAGATGATAGTTATCGTCGTTTTTATTCTCTTCCACAACTGTTACTACAGTGTTCTCATTCACAAAACGGGTTATATCGTCTATATGACCATCAGTATCATCGCCCACAATACCATCGCCCAGCCATAGTATTTGCTCCGCGCCATAATAGTTGTATAAATATTCTTCTATTTGCTGCTGATTAAGATTTGGGTTGCGGTTAGGGTTAAGCAAACAAGCTGTTGTAGTAAGTATGGTTCCCTTTCCGTTAAAATCAACTGAACCGCCCTCCATAACAATCCCCGGATGATAAACGGGTAGGTTAAAATGGTTGGCTATTTTGGTAGGAATAACGTCATCCAGATCAAACGGCGGATACTTACCACCCCATGCATTATAACCCCAGTCAACAATTGCTTTCTGCTTTGTTACCGGGTTAATCAAAAACGCCGGACCATGGTCACGACACCACGCATCGTTACTTTCAAACTCAAAAAATTCTACCCGGCTCAGATCACAATCAACCAATTGCAATTGCTGTTTGGCAAAAGCAGCCATATACTCATCCTTCACATTGATGCGGACAATCTCGCCTTCGGTTAAAGCTTTTATAAACTCGCAATATTTAGGATATATGGTTACGATCTTACCCGGCCATGATTCTTCCTTGTGCGGCCAACTTAACCATGTAGCAGTATGTTTAGCCCATTCGGCGGGAAAATGAAATCCTTGTTGCTTTGGGTAGTTCATGATCGATATAAGTAAACTGTCATTGCGAGGTACGAAGCAATCGCGAACTTTTCTCCGTGCGATTGCTTCGTACCTCGCAATGACAAAATGTGTTAGTCGTTATCTAAGAGGCGTTTTGTTATGGGTTGATAGGAGTCTATTCTCCTGTCGCGTAAAAACGGCCAGTGGGTACGGTAAAAATCGGTTTTATTCAAATCCAACTCCTGTACTACAACCTCCTCATCATCAGTTGATGTTTGATGTATCAAAGCGCCGAAGGGATTGGCAAAGAAAGATCCTCCCCAGAACTTAACACCGGCTTCTTCTCCTACCCTATTAACACTCACCACATGCACACCGTTGGCAACAGCGTGGGAACGCTGAATGGTTTGCCATGCATTGTATTGCTCCACATTGGTAGCTTCGTCCTGTGTTGTAGCCCAGCCAATGGCGGTTGGATAAAATAATATCTCGGCACCCATCAGCGCGGTAATTCTTGCCGCTTCAGGATACCATTGATCCCAACAGATCAGTACGCCTATAGTAGCGAATTTGGTTTTGAAAACTTTGTAGCCCAGATCGCCTGGTGTAAAGTAAAATTTCTCGTAAAAACCGGGATCATCCGGTATGTGCATTTTGCGGTACTTACCCAGGTAAGCGCCATCGGCATCTAACACGGCGGTAGTGTTATGGTAAAGGCCCTGCGCCCGTTTTTCAAATAAGGATGCTATAATAACAACACCCAGCTCGGCAGCAACTTTTGAAAGCTCATCGGTTGATGGACCGGGAATAGCTTCTGCCAGTAAAAAATTGTCATGGTCTTCAACATCGCAAAAATACAGCGATGTAAAAAGTTCCTGCAAGCAAACTATCTGCGCACCTTTTTGGGCCGCCTCGCGTACTTTTACAATTGCTTTCTGCAAATTTTGCTGCTTATCAGCCGTGCAGCTCATTTGTACAATACCAACATTTACTTTACTCATGGTAGCGTTAAAATTTTTGCAAAGGTAGTTTTTTTGGAAGATTAGTTATTGAAGATTAAAGATTAGTTGCCGGTTGTATGGTCATATTTCTCTAATTTTTTTCTCCATAAATGTTACTAACCTATGCTAATTAACAACTATTTAACGAATCTCTAATCTTCAATCTTTAATTAACTAACCGCTAATCATTACCTTTGCGCCCAATGACAGAAATTGAAGAAGTAGTAGACGAAGGCACCGAACATAAAACCTGGAAAGGAAAATTATGGAGCGTTGTTAAGGTAGTGCTGATAATTGTTGTTACGGGCGGTTTGTTATACTACGTATTTAGTAAGGTTCCCTTTGCCAAAATACAGGCGCGTTTAGCCAATGGCGATAAGGTATGGATGACAGCCGCTGTTTTGAGCTACGTAGCCTCCATGTTATTTTCATCATGGCGATTGCTGAGTTTTTTTAAATCCATTGGCCTAAAATTAGACTGGCGGTTTAACCTGCGTTTATACTTTTTGGGGCTGTGCTACAATGTGCTGTTACCGGGCGGTATAGGCGGCGACGGATACAAGATCTATCTGCTGCATAAACGATATAAACTACCCACAAAAAAGGTTTTCTGGGCCATTTTGTTCGACAGATTGAGCGGGTTTTGGGCTATTGGAGCTATAGTTGTAGGGCTTATTATTTTGATACCCAGTTTTCCTTATCATCTAGCTTACCCGTTAATGATTGTCTCCATAGGATCAGTAATTTATTACTTTGTTGCACGTAAATTTTTTAGAGATTACACACATAAGTTTTTCCAGGGGCACGCTAAAGCTATATGCGTACAAAGCATGCAATTGCTTTCTATTGTTTGTTTACTGATGGCACAGGGTTTCGACGGTAAATTTGCGCCTTATCTGTTATCGTTTTTGTTTTCCTCGCTGGCAGCCATAATTCCTTTTAGCTTGGGTGGTGGTGGTATACGAGACGCACTATTTTTAACGCTCGCCCGTCAGTTTAACCTTACCGAAGACATGGCGGTGTATCTTAGTTTTGGGTTTTATCTAATTTCTATAATTGTAGCGCTATTGGGCGTTTATTATGTTTTACGGCCTAGCCGTTTAGAAGAGGGTTTGCCCAAACAAGATGTGGTGAGCGAAGAACCCTCAAGCCCTAACGCATAATACTATATTTGTTGTATGAACATTATTATAACAGGTGCCAGCAGCGGCGTTGGTTTTGAAGCGGTAATAGAACTGCTTGCAACAAGCAAGCATAAAGTAATTGCGCTGGCCCGCTCGCAGGATAAGTTGGAGAAACTCGCAGAAATTTCTCTAAGCTTAAATCCCGACGCTGTTATATACCCAATTGTGTTTGACATTGTACATGATGACTATGCGGATCTGCAGCAATTCATTAAAACGCACTTTGATGGAACACTGGATGTTCTGATCAATAACGCAGGCGCGCTGGTAAATAAACCATTTACCGAACTATCAGAAACAGACATTGTAGAAATGCTGCAAAGCAATTACCTGGGGCATGTGCGCATTATTCAAAATTTGTACCAGTTTATGTCATCGGGTTCGCATATCTTAAATATCGGCAGCATGGGTGGTTTTCAGGGCAGTTCAAAGTTTGCCGGCCTGTCGGCTTACTCAGCCAGCAAAGCTGCTTTACATACACTTACCGAGTGCCTTGCCCAGGAGTTTGCCGAAAAAGGCATCGCCGTTAACTGCCTGGCTTTAGGCTCGGCACAAACAGAAATGCTGGAGAAAGCTTTCCCGGGTTATCAATCACAGGTAATGGCGTTTGAAATGGGTAAGTACATTGCCGATTTTGCACTAACCGGCCATAAATTTTTTAACGGGAAAGTTTTGCCGGTGGCGTTGAGTACGCCGTAAATAAGAAAGCCCAAGCAAAATTCCTGGACTTTGATACTTGTTTAAATTAACTATCTCTTCAAAATCAGCATTATAACAGCTATAGTGGCTGTAAATTGTCCGGCCCAAAAAATAAACATCCACTTAATCATTTCAGCTTTATTATCGCCCATTTCCTTCCGAAGCTGACCAATGTCATCTTTCGTAGCTAATGATTTAATAGTTGTTTCCACAGACCGTTCTGTTTTGTTATCGATGTATTTGAACATGGCCTCGGCCGTATCGTTACCTAATTTGTCTGATAACAACTGATACAGCCGGGCAGTTTCTTTTGCTTCTAAGTACATAACAAATATAATTAATAAATGTGATAAGGTTAGGTTTTGGTGATGCAGGGCTTAGGATTATATGTTGTTGTAAGTTGTAAGTTATAGGTTGTAAGGGCGAAATTATTAAACCATGTGGTAAGTATTACCTGCAACTCACAACATGCAACTCACAACTATTTGCCTGCCGTTTTTAAAAATTCATGCACTACCACTTCAGTTGCGTAGCGTTTAATGCCATCTTTATCAATATAGCTGCGGTTGCTTAATTTACCTTCAATAACTACTTCATCGCCTTTTTTTAACATATCGCCTGCAAGGCCAGCCTGTGCACCCCAAACTACCAGGTTGTGCCATTGCGTTTCGGTTATGCGCTCGCCTTTATCGTTCTTGTAGCTATCGTTGGTGGCTAATGATAGCTTGGTTAATTTCTTGTTGCCGTCAAACATTTTTACTTCCGGATCCATACCCAGGTTTCCTACCAGGCGTACGCTGTTCTTTAATGAGTTCATGATGCTAATTTTTTCGTTTCGTATTTGATGAAACAAAGGTGCGGCTTGCTAAAAAAATTAGTCGGTTAATAATCGTTTACAATCGACAATAACCATTTGCAAACGTTTGCAAATAAATATAATATTGATTACCTTAGCCTTATGAACACCGAAAAAACCTGTTTAGATTGTGGTAATGTTATTCACGGACGTGCCGATAAAAAATTTTGCAATGATTTGTGCCGTAATAATTACAACAATCAGCTAAACAGTAACAGCTATAACCTCATTCGCAACATTAATAATATATTAAAACGCAACCGCCGTATTATGGAGGAGCTAAACCCATCAGGCAAAACAAAAACTACTACGGTTAAGATGGCGGCCAAAGGTTTTAACTTTAAATACCTTACCAATAAATACGATACCGCCAACGGCAAAACTTACCACTTTTGCTACGAATACGGCTACCTGCCGCTGGATGGCGAAGAGGTGCTGCTGGTAAAGCGCGAAGAAAAAACAGAGTGATAAAGATTAAAGATTGGTGGATTGAAGATTAGTAATTAGTTAGCACTCCAAAAATCTTCCATCTTAACGGCCCATCTCCCACTCCCAATCTTTAATCTTCAACCACCAATCTTCGCCACCAATCACTACCTTTGCTCAATCCGGGATAAAAACCCGGCAACGTTATGGTAAAAGAAATTGAAATTGTATGCTCGCCAGAGCAGCACGAAGATTTATCGGCGCTAAAAAACATAGCCGCTACCACGCTTAAGGTTTCCGCTAATCAGGTAACCGACCTTAAAATTTTAAAGCGCTCCATTGATGCCCGCGGCCGCAAGGTAGTTTACCGCATGCAGGTGCAGGTTTTTATTGGCGAGCATAAAGCTCCAGAAATATTTACAGTTAACTATCCTGATGTTAAGAATAACAAACCTGTAATTATTGTAGGTGCAGGTCCGGCAGGGTTATTTGCCGCCCTGCAATGCATTGAAATGGGTTTAAAGCCTATAGTTTTAGAGCGGGGCAAAGATGTAAAACAACGCCGCCGTGATCTGGCCAACATTAACAAGCAAGGCCTGGTTAATCCCGAATCCAACTACTGCTTTGGCGAGGGTGGCGCGGGTACTTATTCTGATGGCAAACTCTACACCCGCTCAACCAAACGCGGCGATGTGAACGCGGTTTTGAAAACCTTTGTGGCGCACGGCGCAGACGAAGATATATTGATTGATGCACGGCCCCATATAGGCACCAATAAACTGCCGCAAATAATTACCGCCATGCGCGAAAGCATTCAAAATGCCGGCGGCGAGGTGCGGTTTGATGCGAAGGTTACGGAGTTGCTTATCAGTTTTGATCAAATAAAAGGGGTGCAATTGGCCACCGGCGAAAAGCTTGAGGCCGATGCTGTTATACTGGCCACAGGCCACTCCGCGCGCGATGTTTTTGAAATGCTGCGCCGCCAGGATATATTAATGGAGGCAAAAGCTTTTGCCTTGGGCGTACGTATTGAACATCCGCAGGAAATTATTGACCGCGCCCAATACCATTGCGATGTGCGCGGCGAATATTTACCGCCATCTTATTATAATATGGTTGAGCAGGTAGATGGTCGCGGCGTATTTTCTTTCTGCATGTGCCCCGGCGGCATTATTGCCCCCTGTGCTACAGAGCCGGGCGAAATTGTGGTAAATGGCTGGAGCCCATCAAAACGGAATAATCCTTTTGCTAATTCGGGCACCGTAGTTCAGATCAATTTAGAAGACGTTATTGGCGACAATGCCGATCCGTTTAAAATGCTCAATTTTCAGCATGATGTGGAAATGGCAGCTTTCCGCGCGGGTGGCGGTAACTTAGTAGCCCCAGCCCAGCGAATGGTTGATTTTGTTGAAGGATGCCTATCCCGCGATCTGCCTAAAAATTCCTACCTGCCCGGCACCAAAAGTGTTGATCTGTTAAATGTACTGCCACCCAAAATAAACGAGCGCCTGCGCAAAGCCTTGCCTGTTTTTGGCAAAAAGATGAAGGGCTATTATACCAACGAAGCCCTGCTGGTAGGTGTTGAATCGCGCACTTCATCGCCCATAAAAATACCGCGCGATAAAGAGACCTTGCAGCATCCGCAGATTAAAGGATTGTTCCCCTGTGGCGAGGGGGCTGGTTATGCGGGTGGTATTATTTCGGCAGCTATTGATGGTATAAATTGTGCCGCAGCGATAGGGAAGATCATTTAAAATGTCATCGCGAGGCACGAAGCAATCGCACGGAGAAAGGCGCTGATGCAAAGTCCGCGATTGCTTCGTACCTCGCAATGACAGAAAAAATAAGGTTAGTAAGCCAATTCCTCGCAAGCAAACCCCGCATCATGCAGCAGCACCTCTATCTGCCGCGGCGAAAATTGGTCATCAGACACTACCCGTAAAATATTGTCGCAATCTTCCAGGTCAAAGTTCCAGTCCTCAATTTCGGGGCGCGAACTTAACAAGGGTTTAATGCTATCAACCTGATGTGGCGCCGAAACGCTTGTTGTAAATACCAATACGTTCATGTTGTTGTTGATTAAGTTTTGTAATAAGCGGGAGGAAGTACGCAATAAATCCTCCCGCCCTTATAACGATCATACTGACCCAAACGGGACAACTCGCTCGTTATTCTTCTGCTTTTTTTACATCTTCGGGCCAATCGTTCCATTTGTTAGCAAAGGGATGATGTCCGCAGCGCTCCTTCATTTTTTGTTTAAATGCTTCGCGCTCCTCAGGCGACATATTGGCAAGGCGCTCTTTCATCTTCCAGCGCATCCACGGTGCCCGGCCACCGCCACCCATCGGGCCGCAACCGTGACGGCCGCCGCGGCCAAAGCCAAATAATAATTTGCATAATACAAACAAGCCCATGGCCTGCCAGAAGGTAATAATACTATACCCGAATATGCCGGGTATGAGGCAGTTCCACAACGTCATTACCGCCAGGCTAACCAGCGACAAGAATGCCGCGGCAGCCAGAGGTATAAATACGAAGCGGCCTCTATAAAATACTTTTTTCATTTTCTTAAATTCTTAATATCGTGTTATATCTAAATACAATTGTTGTAAACGGTTGCGCAGGTGCAGCACGGCGTAGCGCTTGCGCGATACCAGCGTATTCACGTTCACTCCCGTTAGTTCTGCAATTTCCTGAAAGGTCATGTCGTCCATTTCCTGCCAGATAAATACCTGCCGCTGTTCTTCGGGCAGCTCATCCAGGGCCCTGAATAACTCTTCCCAAAACAGGTTGCGCAGATAAGATGTCTCGGGTGTAACCTCATCGGTCATTAAAATAGCCTGCAGGTCGCTGGTGTCGTCGTCGTCATCATCGCTGATGAAAAGATCATCCAGTAAACTTTCCGACCGCTTTTTATGCTTATCCGTTATTTTGTTCCTTGCCACTTTATACAGCCAGGCGCCTGTCTGTTCAATGGGTTGGGCATTGACTACCGAGCTGAACTGAAACCATACATCCTGCAGAATATCTTCGGCATCAGCATCGCTCTTCACCCGCTTGCGGATAAAGCCCATTAAGCTTTTGCCATACTCCTTTATTGTATTAAGGATGTGGCTGTTCTTGTCTTCGGGCATTACGGTGGTGATCAATGTTTTATTGCTTTATAAAGGTATAGACGACTGAGCCTTTAAAACATTTCAAAATATTTTAAATTATTTTTGATGGGCAAATAGAAATTTATCACCTCACACGTTTGTTAATTTGGCGCAGTATTTGAATACCTATATATTATGGCAGATAAAAAAACATTGATATTAGGTGCCACGCCAGATCCATCCCGTTATGCCTATCTGGCAGCCAACCGTTTAACCGGCAGGGGCCATACTATAGTAAACGTGGGAAAAAAAACAGGCGAAGTTGCAGGCGTGCCTATTGAGAAGCCCGAAACACTTCATGACGATATTGATACTGTAACACTATACGTTGGCACGCGTAACCAGCCTCCCCTGTACGATTATATATTGCGTACCAATCCTAAACGCATTATTTTTAACCCCGGAACAGAAAATACCGAACTGCAAAAAATGGCTAACGAGCGGGGGATAGAAACGGTGTATGGGTGCACGTTGGTGATGTTGAGCATTGGAGAGTATTAGCCCCCTAAGCCCGTGAAGGGGGAACTATAGCGGAACGTTTAGCCTCTTTGAGGATTTACCGCTAATGGTTCTGTCAAGTAAATTACCAGCCTATTACCCTCTTTGGAGTTAAGGGTAGTTACTTCCCCTTACGGGTAAGCAGCAGTGGCAACGAACCTCCACCTTGCACAAAAGTACCGCGAATAATAGCACTGTCGGGTTTGTAAACCCCGCCGTATTTAAAATTAAACCTGGTAGACTCTATGTTAACTGTATTACTGTTAACTGTAGTTTTATCAGCATCCAGGCCCATAGCACCCTGGTCTGTACTGTCAAAAGTTGTAGCGTAATGGTCTGCCTGTTTGTTAATGTGAAAAACTAAATGAAGTTGAGCATCACCGATATTTAATACGCCATACCAGTCCCCGGTTACCTCCTGGGCTTTTAGGTTAAAAGCTGCTGCCAATAGTATCAGTACAAAGCTTATCTTTTTCATTATTATTTCGGTATTTATCTATAATTATTGTTTTATTCTCCTTGTTTCAATTTTTCCATTTCGGTAATGGTCTCCTCTAATTTATTAAATAAACGCCCATACACCAAACGTACTTCCAATCTGTACATTTTACCCGAAAACAAAATAACCACCAACATCCAGGCCGCTAAGTAAGCCAGCCCCCATAACTCAATATTTGCGTTAGGATATTGTCTTTTCATAATGGCAAACATTCCTAATTTGTCCCACGCGGCCCACACACCAACAAAGCCGATCAAACAATAGAGCGGTAAAGAAAACCTTACTATTTTTTCAAACCTCGCGAAAATATCTTTTACGTAGGTATCAAACGATTTAAGATAATCATAACTGGTTGCTTCCTGATCTAGCGTTTTAATGTTTCTTACAATCCTCCGGGTGTACCAGATCATAACAAGCGCCATGGCACAAAAAACCAAACCATTCAAAAAAATATCCATAAAATAATCCGTAACAAGGATAACAATGAGCAACCCGTAATTAAAAACTCTGTAGTTTTTCATCCGCTGTTTTATCCGCTCAACCACATTTATCGATTTACGATTATACAGGTTGTTAACCCTTGGCGCAACCAGGCTGTTCTCATTCAGAAAGCCCTGTTTCCATATCATCTCAATTGAGTTTTCCATCTAATAATTTTTTTAAACGTTCTTTAATTCTGGCTACACGCACCGCAACATTGTTGGCGGTTGTATCTAATATTTCGGCAATTTCCTGGTAGGGCTTTTCTTCCAGATACAGTAAGATAACCGCTCTGTCAACTTCTGACAGTTGCTTTATGGCTATGTATAGCTGATTTAACGGCTCATCTTTAAAAGCCCTGTTGTCTGTTGTTACAAAATCGGGCAATGGGTCAGAAGTAAAATACGTTTGCCCGTTTCTTTTTTGTTTCTTAAGTAACGTAAGGCAAACGTTAAGCGAAATACGATACACCCAGGTAGCCCATTTGCATTGCTCATTAAAGTTATCCTTGCTTCGCCAAATTTGCAGGCATACCTCCTGGTAGTAATCCTCAAAATCCTCCTGCGAATTGGTATAGGCTTTACAGATCTTGATAATGATGCCCGCAAACGGTACAATAGATGCCTGGTAAAAATCTATGCTCAATTTGTTGTTGTTTATTGCTATTTACATGATTAGTGGCTGAAATCAAATAATATTACACTGCGCTTGATTTTTTATACCCGCATTAAACAAGCTAATTAAGTATTAGCCCACTAACTATAAAATTAGCCCGCTTCCCGCTACAATTAATCCTGCATGCGCTATCTTGTGTTAATTTATAACCCTATTGCCTTTACGGCTACCTGTATAACACCGATGAGCATAGAACCAAGCGCCCTTTCTAATTTTGATAATGCCGTTGAAGGCCAAACCCGCCGCGATTTTATAAAGATCATCGGCCTAGGCTCCGTAGCGCTGCCGCTTACCGGCTTCGCTATGAAGGACTACCCACCTGTGGCTATCGTAAGCTTGTCAACAGATGCTGTCGCCTCGGTGTCGGCACCTGTACAATGGGCCGTGGGCGAGCTTACAACGGCATTAAAAGTGTATGGCGTTACTGTTAAAACTTATGATAGTTTAAGCAAAGCGCCCGCGGGCTGTTTTTATATTGCTATAGCCAGTACCATCACAGGCACTGCATTGATCAAAGCGGCGGGTGCCAGCATAAATATTCCTGCCAAACGCGAGGCTGTGGGTCTGGTTACCACAAAACATAGCAAAGGACTGATAACCGTTGCCGCCGGAAACGATGAGCGCGGCCTTATTTATGCCCTGCTGGAACTTGCCGATCGTGTACGGCACGGCAACGATGCCATAGCGGCCCTACAAGTGTCAAAAGCAATAGTAGAGCAACCTGCCAACCGCGTGCGTAGCCTTAACCGCATTTTTGTGAGCGATGTGGAAGACAAACCCTGGTATAACGACCGGGCGATGTGGCCGCAATACCTGAGCATGCTGGCTACTCAGCGCTTTAACCGCTTTAACCTGGGCATGGGTATTGGTTATGATTTTCTACAGAATGTTACCGATGCTTATTTTCTGTTTGCTTATCCATTCCTGTTGTCGGTTCCGGGTTATAACGTGCACGTGCCGGAGTTGCCTAATGCCGAGCGTGACAATAATTTGGCGATGCTGAAATTCATCAGTGAGCAAACTGCCATGCGGGGCATGGAGTTTTATTTAGGAATATGGATGCATGGCTACGAGTGGCTAAATACCACCAACGCCAATTATAATATTAAAGGCATTGACAAAAATAACCATGGCGCTTACTGCCGCGATGCCCTGCGTTTACTGTTGCAACAATGCCCCCACATCAGCGGCATCACCTTTAGGGTGCATGGCGAAAGTGGCGTTAACGAAGGCAGCTACACTTTTTGGGAAACCGTTTTTGATGGTATTAAAACCTGCGGCCGCCCGGTGCAAATTGATATGCATGCCAAAGGCATTGATGATGGCATGATCAACACCGCGCTTAAAGTAGGAGTACCGGTAAGTATTTCGCCAAAATACTGGGCAGAACATAATGGCATGCCTTACCATCAGGCAGATATCCGCTCGCTGGAGATCCCGAAGGAAAACACCCGGTCGTCAGCCTTGATGAACCTGAGCGGTGGCTCGCGCAGTTTTACCCGCTACGGCTATGGCGACTTGCTAAAAGAAGACAGGAAATATGACGTGCTAACCCGCGTATGGCCAGGCACACAGCGCATATTGTTATGGGGCGATCCGCAGGCGGCGGCGGCGCAATCGCGCATATTCAGCTTCTGCGGAAGCGCGGGCGCGGAATTAATGGAACCGCTTTCGTTTAAAGGCCGCCGCGGGTCGGGCGTGGCCGGCGACAGGTGCGGGTATGCAGACGCTTCGCTTAAACCACGCTGGGATTGGCAGAAATATGAGTACAGCTTAGCAGTTTTCGGGCGGACACTTTATAATCCGGACACTGATGCAGTATGGAACCGTTACCTGGTTAAAAACTTTGGTGCAGGCGCTGCCACAGACGCTGGTCTTTCGCTTGCCGCCGCTTCGCGGATACTTCCGGCGTTTTTAACCGCGCATGGGGCCTCGGCAGCTAATAATATTTACTGGCCGGAGATGTACACCAACATGCCTATAACTACCGATAAGATAAAGAGCCACTATACCGATACGCCCACTCCGCGCGTATTTGGTAATGTTACTCCGTTTGATCCGCAGCTGTTTTTAGGCGTTAACGAATATGTGAAACAGCTTTTAGCCGGTAACAGTAATGGCAAATATACACCGATTGAAGTAGCGCAATGGATAGCAGATCACGCTGGTGAAGCGGAAAGCCATCTGCAGCAAATGAAATTAAAGGCCAAAAATAAGACCAGACCTGAGTACCGCCGCATGGAGATTGACATTAACATGCAGATAATGTTAGGCAAATTTTTTGCAGAAAAGCTGCGCGCCGGTTGCCTCTTCGCTATATATGAGCAGGCTAAGGACCGCGCCGCGCTTGAAAAAGCCTTGCAATTGTACAAACAAGCGCGTTCACATTGGGCTGGTGCTGCAAACCTGGCCAAGGGTGTTTACAAGTCTGATGTAGCTGTTGGTGAAGAAAAGCACCAACAGGGCCACTGGTTAGACAGGCTGCCCGCCATTGATGCCGATATTGCAGAAATGGAAAAATTGCTTGCTACAGCACAAGCATCAACAGTAGCAACTCCGCCTTTAGTTTTGACAGCGGTAAACACCTGTCTGCAAAAGCCGTTGCGTATTAATCCTGAGGTAAAACACGCGCCGGTAAAAACGTTCAAAGCCGGTCAAGACATTACCCTTGAGCTTAATATGGCAAATATTCCATCTAAAGCTATTTTACATTACCGACATGTAAACCATGGCGAGCGGTATCAGCAAGTTGAAATGAAAGCAGTTAATAAAACGCTCAGCGCCGTTATCCCGGCAAGCTATAGCAAATCTGATTATCCAATAGCTTATTATTTTGAGCTGAAACAAGATGCTGCGGCAGCAATTTTGTACCCAGGCTTTGGCGCTAAATTAACTGATGAGCCCTACTTTGTGATGCGGCAGGGGTAGAATGTTTCTCGGTAATTGTACGCTCGTCTCACACGCACGCGGAAAGGGTAGCTAATTACGAGTCACTAATTAACTAATCACTAACCTCGCCAATATCTCCTGTATAGAAAACGTAGCCCCGCACACAAACTCGTCAGATGCGCCATAGTATATTGTAACCGTATCGCCATCAACCACATGCCCGTTGGTAAACACCACATTGCCAAAAAAGCCGCTTAACTCGTAGGGTTCGGTGGGTACCATAATAGGTTGTTCGGCACGCGCTATAACCTTCGTCGGATCGTTCAGGTCAAGCAAAAAGGCCCCCAGGCAATACTGGTGCTCCTTGTTGGCACCATGATAGATCTCCAGCCAGCCCTTATCGGTTTTTATGGGCGCGGCCCCCGCACCTACACGGGCACTATCCCAGCTATCGGGCCGGGTTTTAATGATGCACTTGTGCTTACCCCAATGCACCCCATCCGGCGACTCGGCTATCCATATGTAATTGCCGCCAATATCCACACTGCTGGGGCGGTGCAGGGCGTAGTACATTCCGTTTATCTTTTCCTCAAAAATAGCGCAGTCCTTATTGTGGGGTGGCAGTATCATGCCATGACGTTCAAAGCTCTTCCAATCTTTAGTAGTGCGCAAACCCACCCCCACCCCGTTGCCTGATACGGCCGTGAATGTTAAATAATAGGTATCTTCCACCTGCGTCACCCGGCAATCCTCAATACCAAATGCCTCGAGGTTCCCCATCCCAAACAGCGCATTAGGGCCTTTAGGTTCGTAAAAGTTAATACCATCATCACTGCAAAGCAAACGCAGGTGCGATAGAGTGGTTAAATAATCCAGCCCCATATAGCGTATTACGCGGGGGTCGGTGGTTATCAATTCAGGGTGTTCAGCGGGCAGTTCAATTATCTCTGTTTTGCCCAGTTCATTCAATATGGGGAAAAAGATAGAACCCTCCTTTTGCATTGCATTCTCGGCTACGCGCACAATAAGCCAGGTTTTACTATCAAACCTGAATACACCGGGATTAAGCAGGCAGATAATCTGTAACCCTTCTTCACTTGGGGGCAGATCGGCCGGTTTTAACAATGGATTTTGGGGGAAACGGCGGGCTATGTCAGTCATATAGTTGTTGCTTAGTAAGTCTTCAACAAGCAGCCCCGACGATAAGTTTTAAGCAAGTTTTTTAATTAATTATACAAACAAAAGTTTTGAGTAAGTAGTTGAAACAATGGAAAACTATTAAAAACTGTTATGCATACGCAAGCTATATCACCCTGGGCGGCAGCTATTGCTGATAAGTTTAATGATCAGGATCTGCCTAATATCTACCAAAAAATAATAGGTAATTATACCTACAGTGTCCATAATATCGGCGATTCGCTTTGGCTTATTATTTCCTGGCATTCGGGGGGCCGCATAGCAGTCAGGATGGCATATTCGCCTAACAGCGATATCCGCATAACAAGATTAACAGAGAAGGATGGGCAGGTTACTTTTTATATCGACGCTGTGATAGGCAGCTACAGTGTGAGATTGGAAATGCCCGTAGATAATCAAATACCTGTTTTAAGATACACCACCACCCTTAAGCCGGTTGCAGACCTTTTTATACCTTTCTGGCCCCGCGATATTATTGCTTTAAATAAGGACGGCAATGAAAAGCAGCCCGGTGGCAAGATACATGCCAGCCAATGGGGTACCCGCACTGGCTTTGTATATTTTAGTATGGAGCGCCCGCAAAGTGGCTCTGTTTACTACGTGCAAAATCTTACCGCTTTGGCTGATTATTGCCAGGAAACAGAAACCTCGGGGGCCGATACTGTTGGAGGGCAATGGCCCGAGTTGGGTTTTGCCCTGCCGCCTGCAGTGAAGAAGCCGCTTCCGGCAAGCAAGGAATTTATTATCTCTGATGGGTTTTTAGCTTTAAGCGAGGAAGTGCCGGCGGATGAGCTGAAAATGTCGCGACAATTTATGGATCTGCTTGCGGCTATTTATTTGCGGCTGCCCTTACCTAAAACGCAATACAGGGATTGGCAGGATATCACTAATAAATGCTTGAACGATCTGGTAAATAGCCACGGTTGCTGGTCGCACGCCGATGGGCATGACTATTTGAATGCATACGTATCAGACTACGATACTCCGCCTGAAATTATGGTACAGTTAGCTGTATTGCTGCCGCTTTATGAGTATAGTTTATGGAGCGATGAAGAAATACCCGCGGTTAAGAAAATAATTGACGGATTGAGTGCTTTTTATGATAAGGAACTAGGCACTATCAACAGATGGCTGCCTGCCCTGGTAGATGAGTTGGATGAATCGGAAGAACAGTTAAAACCTTACGTAATGGATGCCTGGTATCTCCATCACCCAATGGTTAACCTGGCGCGCATGGCGTTGGACGGGGACAAAATCACCCGAAAACTGTTTTTAGATTCGCTGGAATATATGATCAAAGTAGCGCATCGCTTTGAATACAAATGGCCGGTGTTTTACGACATGAGAAGCCTTGAGATAATTAAAGGCAATAAACAGCCGGGGCAAGGCGGCGAAGGGGATGTTGCGGGTTTATACGCCTTTGTAATGCTGCATGCCTGGGATCTGACCAAAGACGATCGTTACCTAAACGAAGCTAAAAAAGCGGCTAAGAGTTTACTGGGTTTGGGATTCGATCTGTTTTATCAGGCGAATAATACCGCGTTGGCCGCTAAAGCTATGATACGGTTGTGGAACATAACCAAGGATAAAATCTATCTTGATCTCAGCTTTTTATGTTTAACTAATATCTTCCGTAATATGCAGCTGTGGGATTGCAATTACGGTTACGGCAAACATTATAGCACCTTTTTTGCCGTATTCCCCTTAGCTGACGCGCCATACACTGCCGCCTATGAAGAAGCTGAAGTGTTTGCCTGCATACATAATTATCTCGAACTGGCTGCAGACGAGGATCTGCCCGAATCTGTATCCCTGTTATTGGCGGAGTTCATACGTTATATAGTAGAGCGTGTGGCTTATTATTATCCGCCGAATCTGCCTAAAGAGATACTTTCTGAAGAAGTAAAAATGGGGAAGGTTGACCCTGACCTTTGGATAGCCTTAGAAGACATACACGATGGATGGGAAAAATCAGGCAAAGTTGGGCAGGAGGTTTATGGGGCCGGTGTGGCTTTTGGTATAGTTCCCCGCCACTATTTAAAGGTGCCCGGCCAAGAGTTTTTGATCTATTGCGATTATCCAGTTACTAAGTTTACCAAAAAAGGCAAAACCGTATCATTTGATGTGCGGGGCGACAGTCGCCTTACCTGTCGCATGATGATAGTTAAAAAAGACAAGCAGGCATTACCTGAGTTCAAGGTCTACCAAAAAGGAGAAAAGGAAAAGCTGGAGTTAAAAGGGAAACCGGCAAAGAGAAATTTAGAATTCACAGTGACTGGGAATAGTAAGGTAACGGTAACTTGGGGTTAGGCTTTCGTTGTTTGTCTGAACCTGGATTTGTGGGATTTTAAGATTTTAGGACTCTCGAAACAGCTATTATGATTCTTTATCTTAAAAATCTTAGTTCAGACAAATAGTTGCAAACCGTAAATTCCTCCTTCGCATATTTAAGCATATTCCTTAATATTGCCGTAATGGGCTTTTTACAGATCCCCGGCTTGGGAACAGTGCACTTTCATGAATACGGAACAGGTGATAAACCCCTGCTGGCTTTCCATGGTTACGGCATGACGGGCAAGCAATTTCATGTTTTGGAGCAGTCTGTTTTAAAGGAATATCGTGTTTACGGATTCGATCACTTTTTCCATCACGAAAGCAGGCTGGATAACTGGACCGAAGAACAAATAGTAGCGGGTATGCCCCGCGCCATGATGCGCCACTACGCCGAGGAATGGTTTAAACTGCACGGACGGCAGCGCTTTTCGGTAATGGCTTACTCTATCGGCGCTAACCTTGCACTTATATTGGTTGAAGAATTTCCTGATCTGGTAGATGAAATTATTTTGATGGCTCCTGATGGTTTGTCGGTTTTTAAAGGCTTTCACTTTTTGCTGCACCAGGGGCCGGGTAAACGTTTGTTTAAGCGTTTAACTAAAAGCAAATGGATGGCTACATCGCTTTTAAGAAACTTGCTGCGTATTGGCTTTATAGACCAGGCCTTGTTTGATATTGCTTACAATGAGCTGGATACACCCAAAAAGCGTTTGGATGTTTACTATACGCTTAACCTTATGCGTTTGCTCACACCTGATATTGAAAAACTACCCGATTTAATTAATCAACATAAAATAAAATGCATGCTGATTTTTGGCAAGCACGATAATCTTTTTCCGCATAAAAAAGCCTTGCCGTTTATTGAAAAGCTGCACAACCCGGACATTCACCACGTTGACCTGGGACATTGGCTGATAGTGCCTGCACTTGACGATTATTTAACTAAATTTGAACGACAAGAAATTGCAGACCATCTGCGCCAGATAAACCAATAGCAAAATAACAGTGATATATATAGTTGCCGCAACTTTATTGTTTATGGTTTTGCGCTTTACTGTTACGCTGTTCAATTTTATATCAGACCCAAAACTTAGGCGGGTAAGCAGGCATTATACCGATTTTGTATCTATTCTTATCCCGGTACGTAACGAATCGTCTGATATCATCGCTCTGCTTGAATCTATTTACCGGCAGGATTATAATAATTACGAAGTGATTATTTTGGACGATGACTCTAATGACGATACCTATAAACTATGCAAAACCTTTTGCGACAGGCATAACAATTTCAGGATAATAAAAGGCGAACAATTACCTGCGGGATGGACGGGTAAAAACTTTGCCTGCCACCAATTGGCCCAGGCAGCCAAAGGCGATTTCTTTTTATTTTTAGACGCGGATGAGCAGGTACGCAACGGCTTGATCAATACCGCCGTTTACAGAATGTACCAATACAAACTGGGTTTGCTAAGCGTGTTTGCCGATACTGACATGCGCAGTACCGGCGAATTAACGGTAGTGCCTTTACTGCATTACGTGTTATTGGGCCTGCTTCCCCTCAGGCTGGTTTATCTGATAAAGAACCAAGCCGTTGCCGCGGCAAGCGGACAGTTTATGCTGTTTAATGCAGAAGTATACCGGCAACATCAATGGCACAATGAGGTTAAAGATAAGGTTGTAGAAGATGCTGAAATTATGCGGATGGTTAAAGCGGCAGGCTACCCGGGCGAAACATTGTTGGCCAATAATATGCTGAGCAGCCGTATGTATAAAAGTTATAGCGCAGCCGTAAACGGGTTCAGCAAAAATGTACTATCGGTTTTTAATTATAACATTATTTGGTTCCTAATTTATATACTGTTAATTATTACCGGCCCCATGATGGTAATTATTACGCTCAATATCCCCATTATCCTCTTTATGTTAACTATTACGGTAATAGGGCGGCTTATGAGTTCATTCTTAGCAGGGCAAAACCCTGTTTACAATGTCATTTTGCATCCGCTGCAAATGCTCAACCTTACTGCAATAGCATTTATCGCCATACAAAAACACCTCACGCATAAAGTAATATGGAAGGGGCGGCGCATATAAATCAAATTGCGTTAAATATTGTTTAAATTTGCGGCGTATGGGAGCATATAATTTAAAGGTTACTATTGATAAGGATTCGGGCTTTTGCTTTGGTGTTATTTACGCCATTGACATGGCCGAAGATATATTAGCAGAAGATGGCTACCTGTATTGCTTAGGGGATATTGTACACAACGACGAAGAAGTAGGGCGACTGAAAGCAAAAGGGCTGCGCATTATAGACCACTCCGCTTTAAAAGACCTGCATAATGAAAAAGTGCTGATACGTGCCCACGGCGAAGCGCCCGAGACCTATCGTACCGCATTAGAAAATAATATTACGCTGATAGACGCATCGTGCCCGGTTGTGCTGAAGCTGCAAAACCGCATTAAAACATCATTTGATAACAAAGAGAAGATATTAATATTTGGCAAACACGGGCACGCCGAAGTGGTAGGATTGCAGGGCCAAACCAATAACGAGGCGCTTGTTTTTCAGGACCTGGCCGAGTTAGATAATGTTGAGCTTCCGCAAAAGATCACGCTTTACAGCCAGACCACTAAAAGCATGGATAAGTTTTATCATATAAAGGATGTGCTTACCCAGCGTGGTTATGAACTGAATGCTAATGACACTATTTGCCGCCAGGTATCTAACCGCGACAAGGATCTGCCTACGTTTGCAAAAAACTTTGATAAAATAGTTTTTGTATCGGGAGTGAAATCCTCCAACGGAAAGGTATTGTATGAGGTATGCCGCAAACATAACCCCGATACTTATTTTGTTTCTTCTATCGCCGAGTTAAACCCTTCCATGTTCTCTGCAGGCGATACCGTTGGTATAGCCGGAGCAACTTCTACACCTATGTGGCTGATGGAACTGGTGAAGGGGGAGTTGGAGTCATATTAATATTGATAGCGAATGACCAATAAAAAAGCGGCCCCGAAAAATCGAAGCCGCTTTTGTTTATATAGGTAGATAAAATAGCTTATTTATACTGAGAAAGAGGTACCGCACCCGCAGGTTTTATCTGCATTGGGGTTATTAAATGTAAAGCCACGCGCGTTCAAACCGTCCTGAAAATCAATTTGCATACCGGCAAGGTACATCCCATGTGCTTTGTGCATGTATACCTTTACTCCTTCAATAAAATATTCGTTGTCTCCGTCTTTTTTCTGGTCGAAGCCTAAAACGTAATTCATACCGGCGCAGCCACCGCCTTCAACACCAACACGCAGGCCAAAATCATCGCCTATCTCCTGCTGATCTTTTAGCTTATGTAATTCTTTTATTGCACCAGTTGTAAAAGTTACCGGGGCTGCTTCAACGGCTACACTCATGTTATTTTTAATTAAAACACAAATATAAGCTAAATTGCGGATGTTTATTCAGGCGGGCACTTTTATGACCTACGCCTAACATATTATATAAGCATGAATCTTTACCCCTTTTTATTAGATATATTAAAATATAGTATTGCCGGTATGGGCGTTGTGTGGGTTGCCTTTTACCTGCTAAAACCTTACCTGGACAAACAGGACAAACTGCAATTACTTGAGCTCAAAAAAAGCATCAATAACCAAACACTGCCACTGCGTTTACAAGCTTATGAACGTATAGTATTATTTATCGAACGCGTTAACCCGGCAAATATGCTTATCCGCCTTAAGGCAGGTGACTATACCGCCGCCGAACTGCATGCATTGGTGGTAAACGAGATACGTAACGAGTATCAGCACAACATTACCCAACAGATATATATAAGCCTGCGCGCGTGGGGAGTGGTAAAACAATTAAAAAATGATACGCTGAGTATGGTGAGCAACGCCATGAAAGCTTTGCCCGAAAATGGCAGCGGCATGGAACTAAGCAGGATAATTTTAGCACACCTCAGTCAGCTAGAAAACGATCCTTACGAGGTAGCAGTTGGCCTTATCCGTAAGGATCTGGACAATATATTGTAACGCTATGGAGGGCAAAAAGGTAAAAACCACATCGGGCATTGAGATAAAGGAGGTTTATACCGAACCTTCAGCAATGAATGAATTACCCGGTGAGTTTCCTTACACCCGCGGCATACAAAAAGACATGTACCGGGGTAAACCCTGGACCATGCGCCAATACGCCGGCTTCTCAACGGCCGAAGAATCAAACAAACGTTATCATTATTTATTGAGCCAGGGCACAATGGGCCTGTCAGTAGCTTTTGACCTGCCTACACAAATAGGCTATGATTCTGATCATGACCTTGCGGAAGGCGAAGTTGGAAAGGTTGGGGTTGCCATTGATTCTTTAAAGGATATGGAAACTTTGTTTGATGGAATAACACTGGCAGACATCACCACCTCTATGACCATCAACGCCACGGCAGCTACCCTTTTGGCCATGTACATCGCGTTAGCAAAAAAACAAGGTGCAGATCTGAAACAGCTTTCGGGCACAGTTCAGAACGATATATTAAAGGAGTATGCGGCGCGGGGTACCTATATATATCCGCCTGCGCCATCTATGCGTTTGATAACCGATATATTTGAATATTGCAGTAAGGAATTGCCCAAATGGAACACCATATCCATATCCGGTTACCACATTCGCGAAGCCGGTTCAACAGCAGTGCAGGAACTCGCCTTTACGTTGGCTAATGGTAAAGCATATTTAAATGCGGCCATCAGTCGGGGTTTAGATATTAATATATTTGCCAAAAGACTTTCCTTCTTTTTTAACTGCCATAATAATTTTTTTGAGGAAATAGCCAAATTTAGGGCCGCACGGCGCATGTGGGCAAACATTACCCGGCAAATGGGCGCTACCGACCCCAATGCGGAGAAACTACGTTTTCATACGCAAACAGGTGGCTCTACCCTTACAGCTCAGCAACCCATGAATAATATTAGCCGGGTAACGGTACAGGCATTGGCTGCCGTTTTGGGCGGAACACAATCACTACATACCAACAGCTTTGATGAGGCCATTGGCCTGCCCACCGAAGCAGCAGCGCAGATTGCCTTACGTACCCAACAGATCATAGCTTTTGAAACCGGCGCTACCGATACGGTTGATCCATTAGCCGGGTCCTACTTTATAGAAGCACTTACTGATGAACTGGAAAAGGCGGCGTACCTATATATAGATAAGATAGATGCAATGGGCGGTGCGGTTAAAGCCATTGAGCAGGATTATATTCAGCAGGAGATAGCAGCCTCAGCTTATACTTATCAAAAGGAAATAGAAAACGGCGAGCGGGTTATAGTGGGTGTTAATAAATTCGGCCAGGAGGGTGAAAAAACAACGGCCTCTTTTAGGGTTGATGATAAAATAAGGTTAGATCAGATAGAAAAAATTAAGGTGCTTAAAGCTTCAAGAGATAACATACTGGTTGCTTCGAGCCTTGCAAAATTACGGCTTGCATGCCTTGGAAATGAAAACCTGATGCCACTAATATTAAACAGTGTTGAAGCCTATGCAACCCTGGGTGAAATAGCGGAAACATTGCGTGAAATTTTTGGCGAATATTAACTTAATGTTATTCTAAAAAGAAGTAAGCAATCTAATTAACCGGCAAAATAGCGCGGGACATTTTTTAAATTTATAGTTAAAGTTGCTTAAAAAAATGCCCCTACAGCATTGAAACGCAATATCCCGTGTTAAAACATATATTCAAATTACCCTGCGCCAATAATATAGTTTTTTATAGTGGAAAACCCACAAGAAAAGATGTTATTTTTTTAAAATTTATTTCAATAAAAAGTTAAAATTTAATTTTTTAATTCGCTTTTTTTCTGAATATTCGATGTTCCGTAGCAGACCCAAAGAATGCATCGCTGAGGGTTGTAATTCAATATTTTACTAAAAATTTATATGGAAAAAACTTGTACTAACGTCTGGAATAGCTGTCTCCAAATCATAAAAGATAACATACCGGCGCAAAGCTTTAAAACCTGGTTTGAGCCAATTAAAGCTTTACGCATGGAAGGCAGCGTTCTAACTATACAAGTTCCAAGCCTGTTCTTCTATGAATGGTTAGAGGAGCATTATGTTAGCCTGCTACGCAAAACAATTAAAAAACAATTGGGCGATGATGGGCGTTTGGAGTATAATATTGTTGTTGAACAATCATCGGCAAGTAAACCGTATACTACTAATATGCCATCAAATGGTAACGGTGCCGACTCAAAAAAACAGTCTATGCCCATCCCGATATCTATTAATAAGGACATAAAGAACCCTTTTGTTATACCCGGGCTTAAAAAGCTGAATGTTGACCCGCAGCTTAACCGCCAATACACCTTTGAAAACTTTGTTGAAGGAGATTGCAACCGTTTGGCCCGCTCGGCAGGATATGCCGTTGCTGCCAAACCGGGTGGTACGTCATTTAATCCACTGATGATATATGGTGGTGTAGGTTTGGGTAAAACACACCTGGCACAAGCCATTGGTAACGAGATAAAACGCACGCTGCCTGATAAGTTGGTGCTATATGTATCATGCGAGAAATTTACCCAGCAGTTTGTTGACGCGCTTAAGCACAATAATATAAATGACTTTGTAAACTTTTACCAGGCCATTGATGTGCTGATAATGGATGATGTACACAACTTTGCCGGTAAAGAAAAAACACAGGATTTCTTTTTCCATATATTCAATCACCTGCACCAATCAGGCAAACAGTTAATCATTACATCTGATAAAGCACCCAAAGATCTGGCTGGTTTAGAGGAGCGCCTTTTGTCAAGGTTTAAGTGGGGTCTATCTGCAGATTTGCAGATACCTGACCTGGAAACCCGTATGGCTATACTTAAAAACAAAACCTACCAGGATGGTATTGATCTGGGCGATGATGTGATTGAATATGTTGCGCATAACATTGATAACAATGTGCGCGAGTTGGAAGGCGCCATGGTATCATTACTGGCCCAATCAACGCTTAACCGCAAGGAAATAGACCTGAATCTGGCCAAGCAAATGCTGAAGAACTTTGTAAAAAATTCTTCAAAAGAGATATCGATGGAGTACATACAAAGTCTGGTTTGCGAATACTTTGAAGTGCCTATAGAGATGGTTAAATCGCAAACCCGCAAGCGCGAAATAGTGCAGGCAAGGCAAATATCAATGTACCTGGCTAAAGCACATACCAAAAGCTCACTTAAATCTATCGGCAGCTTTTTTGGTGGCCGCGACCACTCAACTGTGATCTATGCCTGCCAAACGGTAGAGGACCTGATAGATACTGATAAGAAGTTTAAGGGCTACGTTGCTGATATTCAGAAAAAGCTGAAAATGAGCTAAATCGATTGCGGATATCTTGTTTTTCTGATATTAAAAAGTGCTACTGAAATCAGTAGCGCTTTTTTTGTACCGTTAGTTTTTCACAGTTGCAATCAGGTAACAGCATAGCTCTTTTTTAAAGTATAATTAATCATTGATTAATTATTTTCGTATAAAAATAATTTCATTAGAAAATTATTAGAGCGCTAAAAATCTTTAGTTTTGTTAAACTTTTATATCGTCGTTACGATGTTTGCAAACTATTATCACAATTCATTAGTCCGAAAAACGCGAACTGTCCTTAGAAAATTAGGGTTGCTATCTGTAGTTAAATCCCTACTTTCCAGGCGCAGGAAGTCATACGAAAAAGCATTTCATACGGCGTTGAAAGCAGCTATAATACCGGGCGATATAGTGTGGGATATTGGCGCACATGTTGGTTTATATACCAACTATTTTCTTGATTGGGTAGGCGAGGCAGGCGAAGTGGTGGCATTTGAACCGTTACCCTCTGCATTTGTGGCCCTCACACTTGCTATAAGTACCCGCCCGAAGAATAAAAACAATGCGGTTTTACAGCCACTGGCACTGGCTGATTATTCGGGAGAAGCTGTGTTTACTGACGATAAGAGTGACAATAAAATAAATCCCAAAACCGCTCATTTAATTGAAAACCCTGATGAGGGCGAAGGAATTAAGGTAAAGGTGGATACAGCCGACCATGTTGTTATTGAAGAACATCTATCTATACCCAATGTAGTAAAAATTGATGTTGAAGGGTTTGAAGAGAGTGTATTGCTTGGCGGGGAGAAAACCTTTGCTAACCCGGCCTGCCGCCACTTGTTAATAGAGATCCATTTTGAACGAATAGACGAACGAAAGTTGGGAGACTCCGTTGGCAGAATGGTCAAGCTGTTAAAAAAATGGGGCTACAAAGTCCGATGGGTTGACGCCTCGCATCTACACGCCAGCCGGTGACGTAATTATTTAATACACATACGCCAGCGGCCCATCCTTTGCTACCAGCACAGACCAGCCCGGTTTAGCACCAACAGCAACAGATGCTATAAACTTATCGCGGATGTAAAGGCCAACTTCTATTAAGCCATCGTCCTTTGATTCCGTCCATTCGCAGCGTATCTGGCTTTCATCTGTAATAGGTTTTATAGCGGCATCAGGCAATAGATATTCCTTGGGGTTTAAAAATGGCATATCTTCCGGCAGCCAGAATGATGTTTGTGGTGGTTCAATTTGATTATAGAGCCAAACATCGCCAACAATATCTTCGCCCTCGTACAGGTACGCATAAGCCACCCGGCTGTTATCTTCTATTCGCACGGAATAATGGCCATCAAACTCGCAATAATTTCTAAGGGAAAAAGTACACATACAATTTATCAGGCTATTCCCATCACTTCTCTATACTCCACCTGCAAGGCTCTTAAGCAATCGGCACACATACAGCCCTCAAAATTTTCGCTTATATATTGCACCTCGTTTAAGGTAAGCTGTACGCCGCTGCACTGGCATTTGGTATAGGCATTAGCTTTACACTCAATACTTTTGCCACAACGCTCGCAGGCTATTATCTCATGCTTTATCATTAAAGGTAATGTGACTACTACCTTCGCAATTAAAAACCGTAGCGCAAAACCAGGTTCCCTGCTACCGAATTAAATCCTTTCGAAACCGTGTCACTTGATGGATCTTGATCGGCTTTAGACAAACTTACGCTGTAACGGGCTTCAGCACCCAAACTTATCCGGCTGTTAATGGCAAAGTTTAAACCCAACTTAGGCCCAATATAAGTAATGTTAACTTTAGCTTGGTCGGCAATAGCAAAAATACCTTCATAGCTGACGGCATAATCATACTTAGATATAATGGTGCCGCCGTTGACACCTACATAAAAGCTTGCACCTGGAGTAATAAGCGCTTCATATGACACGCCTGCGTAAATCCCTATACCTGAAAAATTACCATAGGTTACTTCTCCGGTAGCGGTTTGTCCGTTAATATCAATATCAAGCGGGAATGAACTTTGCTTAGGCTGGTTGTTTCGATAATCTACAGTACCCGAAATTACTAAGTGATTCCACTTTTTCATTAATGTAACACCAAATGTAGGCGCAGGCTTGTAAATATCTCTCATCTCGCCAAGGGGTGCTTCATAACCACCATTAACAGCTAAAAACCACCCCTCGGTAGGCAAATACGCCCCACCGCCGCCGCTTTTGCTGCCGCCAAGTACATTGCCGTCTGCATTCATACCAACCGAACGATGCTGAGCTTGAGCGGAAAAGCAATTTACCATTAAATAAAAAACCGGAATGGCTAGAGAATAAATAACGCGTTTGAGGCTGAGATACATGTATAAGGGTAAGTATGGTTGACGCCTCTAAATTAACACATTTTTTTAACTGACACTAAAAAATTTCTTTTAAGCTATGGTTAGTTTATTGATTGATAGCGTTTTTCGTTCATTTACTGTTTAATTTAAAAACAGGGCAAAAAAAAGACGCCTTAGTGTTAAGGCGTCTTTTAATAGATAAATATTTAGGGATTATGCTGAACAAGTTACGCAGCCCTCTTCCATTGAGCAGGTTGGGCCTGCAGGTATCTCGTCTTCAACCTGTTGTACAACAGCAGGTATAACCGGATCCATGTTCTTGCCACCTTGATTTTCAACAGTAAATTTAACCGCTTGCGAAGCTGCTTGTGTACGCAGGTAGTACATACCTGTTTTTAAGCCTTTCTTCCATGCATAGAAGTGCATTGAGGTTAGTTTAGACGCATTTGGCGAGTTAATGAACAGGTTAAGCGATTGCGACTGGCAAATATATGCGCCTCTATCAGCAGCCATATCAATAATGGTACGCATTTTTATTTCCCATACGGTTTTGTAAAGGTCCTTCAAATCCTGTGGTATTTCCGGAATATCCTGAACAGATCCATTAGCACTGATGATCTTATTCTTCATGGTATTATCCCACAATCCACGGTTAACCAGATCGCGTAGCAGGTGTTTGTTAACGATGATGAACTCGCCGCTTAATACCCTGCGGGTGTAAATGTTTGAGGTATATGGCTCAAAGCACTCGTTGTTACCCAATATTTGCGATGTAGAAGCGGTAGGCATTGGTGCTACCAATAGTGAGTTACGCACACCATGGTTCATTACATCTAAGCGTAGGTTTTCCCAATCCCAACGGCCGCTTTCAGGCTTCACATTCCATAGGTCAAACTGGAACTGGCCTTTTGATAGTGGCGAACCCTTAAAGCTTTCGTAAGGACCCTCTTTAATAGCCAGGTCTTTTGAAGCCGTCATAGCAGCAAAGTATATCGTTTCAAATATCTCTTTGTTTAACTGCTGCGCTTCAGGGCTTTCAAAAGGCATGCGTAATAAAATGAATGCATCTGCCAAACCTTGTACACCTAAACCAATTGGGCGGTGCCTTAAGTTTGATGTACGGGCTTCCTCAACCGGATAATAATTGTTATCAATTATCTTATTAAGGTTAATGGCCGCCTGATAAGTTACTTCATATAATTTTTCGTGGTCGAATTTGCCTTCGCGCACATAACGTGGCAACGCCAGCGAAGCCAGGTTACACACAGCGATCTCATCAGCTGATGTGTACTCTAAAATCTCGGTACAAAGGTTAGAGCTTTTTATGGTGCCTAAATTTTGCTGATTTGATTTAGCGTTAGCTGCATCTTTATATAACAAATATGGTGTACCGGTTTCTACCTGTGCATCAAGCACCGCGAACCAAAGCTCCTGCGCTTTTACAGTTTTACGGGCGCGGCCCTCTTTTTCGTATTTTTTGTACAGTTTTTCAAACTCTTTTCCGTGGCAATCTGCTAAGCCTGGTGCTTCATGCGGGCAAAATAAACTCCAGTCCTCATTAGCTTCAACACGCTGCATAAACAAGTCGCTTACCCAAAGCGCATAGAACAAGTCGCGGGCGCGCATTTCTTCTTTACCGTGGTTTTTACGCAAGTCAAGGAATTCAAATATATCTGCATGCCATGGCTCTAAATAGATAGCAAAAGCGCCTTTACGTTTACCACCGCCCTGGTCAACATAACGGGCGGTATCATTAAACACGCGCAGCATAGGGATAATGCCGTTGCTGGTGCCGTTGGTACCGCTGATATAAGAACCCGTAGCGCGCACATTGTGAATGCTTAGGCCGATACCACCTGCGCTTTGAGATATTTTGGCTGTTTGTTTAAGTGTATCATAAATACCTTCAATACTGTCATCCTTCATGGTTAACAAAAAGCATGATGACATTTGAGGCTTTGGTGTGCCCGAGTTAAACAAGGTTGGGGTAGCGTGTGTAAACCAACGCTCGCTCATCAGGTTGTATGTTTTGATGGCGCTTTCAATATCTTCTTTGTGGATACCAACCGATACACGCATGAATAAATGCTGCGGGCGCTCGGCTATCTGGCCATCTAATTTTAACAAATACGATTTCTCCAACGTTTTAAAGCCGAAGTAGTCAAACCCAAAGTCACGGTCGTAGATGATGCTGCTATCTAATTCCTCAGCATTCTTTTGAATGATGTCATGAATATCGTCGGCTAAAAGAGAGGCGTTTTTACCTGTTTTAGGATCAACATATTCATAAAGCAGTTTCATAGTCTCAGAGAAAGACTTTATGGTGTTCTTATGCAGGTTTGATACCGCAATACGCGATGCCAGCAAGGCATAATCAGGGTGCTTTGTAGTAAGCGATGCGGCCGTCTCGGCAGCAAGGTTATCCAGCTCTGATGTGGTTACCCCATCAAATAAGCCTTCAATTACTTTTTTTGCTACGTCAATCGGGTCAACCAGCGCCGGGTTTAAACCATAGCATAGCTTCTCTATGCGCGCGGTGATCTTGTCAAATTTTACCGACTCTTTTTTTCCGTCTCTTTTTACTACAAACATGCCAGTGAACAGTTAATGGGTGATTAGTTAATGTTTTAATGTCTCTTTCTATATATCTGATTGTGATTGGTGGTCACTTTTAAAAATCCTCATCCAATGAGAATGATTTGCTTTCCTGATTATTCAGCACGCCGCTTTTTTGATAGTCGCCAACCCGTTTCTCAAAGAAGTTAGTTTTGCCTTGCAGGGATATCATCTCCATAAAGTCAAACGGATTAGTAGCGTTGTATACTTTGTCATAGCCCAGTTCTGTTAACCATCTATCGGCTACAAATTCAATGTATTGGCTCATCAGCTTAGCGTTCATACCAATTAAACTAACCGGCAGCGCATCGCTTATAAATTCTTTTTCTATCTCAACAGCATCAGTTATAATAGCTGTTGCAGCCTCTTTTGATAGTTTGTTTTCTAACATGCGGTATAACAAACAAGCAAACTCGCAATGCATACCTTCGTCACGAGATATTAATTCGTTGCTAAAAGTGAGACCCGGCATTAAGCCACGTTTTTTCAACCAGAATATTGAACAGAAACTTCCCGAAAAGAATATTCCCTCAACAGCTGCAAAAGCAATTAAGCGTTCGGCAAACGTGCCGTTGTTTATCCAACGCAGGGCCCACTCCGCTTTTTTTCCTACACATGGTACGGTATCAATAGCGTGGAACAACCGATCTTTTTCGGCAGGCTCCTTAATGTAAGTATCAATTAATAACGCGTAGGTTTCTGAGTGGATGTTCTCCATCATTATCTGAAAACCGTAGAAGCAACGCGCCTCGGGCAATTGCACCTCGCTCATGAAGTTTACTGCCAGGTTTTCGTTAACAATACCATCGCTGGCAGCAAAAAAAGCCAATACATGCGAAATGAAGTGACGCTCGCCATCGTTCATGCTCTCCCAGTGTTTCATGTCGTCAGAAAGATCTATCTCTTCTGCTGTCCAGAAACTGGCTTCACACTTTTTATACATCTCCCAAATGGCGGGATACTTGATAGGGAGGATAACAAATCTATCCTTATTTTCCCTTAGTAATACTTCATTTTCCTGACTCATTCCCTATTCGTTTTTAGCCTGTTTAACCATTTGTTAAAAGTCGACACACCACCTGCCGCTCTCTGTTTTGTAAAAAAGCGGATGATCTTCCTCTTGAAAAATTCTGTGTGTTGGTGCCTCCGGCTTTATCTTCAGTTAACCCATGATTTACACAGTGTTAACGCTAACAGATGCGATTAGCTAATATCGCCGTTGGACTAAAACAAATGTAATAGCGATATCATTAAGATGGATGCCGAAGTTTTGAACAATAGGCCGAGTTATAAACAATTTTTCGCCTTTTTTCTTCACATCAATTGGTGCAAAACTTTTTAAAAAAATTAAAACAACTGTAAGGAGTACTTTAAGCCTGTTGCTTAATAATTAAAAAAAGCATTTAACAATATGTGAGGGCATTTTTTGTACCCGCCATGTTAAAATTGAGTAAATTACGGGGCAGCAACAAACTTCATTGACAATGAGTTAACACAGTGGCGTACATTCTTTGGCGTTAAATATTCGCCTTCAAAAACGTGACCGAGGTGAGCGCCGCAATTGGCGCAAACAATCTCCACCCGGCGGCCATCGGCATCGGGCACACGCTTCACCGCCCCAGCAATTTCATCATCAAAACTTGGCCAGCCACAATGCGACTCGAATTTTGATTCGGAAGTATACAATGGCGAATCACAGCGTTTGCAAACGTATAAACCCTGGGCCTTGTTATCTAATAACGCTCCGGTAAAAGGGCGTTCTGTGCCTTTATGTAATATTACCCATTCTTCGTCGGGTGTTAGCTTGTTGTAGTTCATATTAATTATTGACTTACTGAGTTATTGAATTATTGATTGAGGCAAGTGAATAAGTGATTTCCTTGCTCATCTATACAATATACGTATAATAATGCAACCGATTTTAGGAAGAATGGTTTGTTGACCTGGGGGTGACGGAGACAATAAAGGGGGGGGCTCACAGGGGCTCACAGTGGCTCACGGGGGTTCACGTGGGTTCACGTGGCTCTGAGCCCCCCCCCTCAATAAGCTACTTACAAATCGTAAAATGTTACTTACGACTAACAACGTACTATATTAAAACAACGACGAATAATTACTAAAAATTCTGCGTCAGTTTATCCAACATATCCTGCGGTACTTTCTGCAGATCAAGCACCAGGAAACCATCCAGCGAGTCGGAAAATTTGGGGTCGATATTAAAGCCGATGATCTTTGCATTTAAGCCAATATATTGCCGCAGCAATACCGGCACTTTCATGCTGCGGGTTTCCACTTCGGATATCAGGCTGTCCAGATTTTTAAAGGTATCCTCACCGCTGCGTAACACATCCGTATCAATTTTTGAAAAATCAACTTTAAATTTTTTACGCGGCTTAATCAGCGCAGCCATTTCATTATCGAAATGATTACGACTGATATAGTCGACTATCAGAGATTTAGAGAACTTAGAAAAGGAATTACTGATACTTACCGGCCCGATCAGATAACGGTAACGTGGCTTATCCATCACATATTTTAATATGCCTTTCCATAGCAAAAACAGCGGCAAGGGTTTTAGCTGATACTCTTTGCGGATAAAGGAACGGCCCAACTCTAAACTATGTTTAAGTACGGGTGTAAGATCAGCCTTGATCTTGAATAGTTCGTTTATATAAAAACCTTTTTTGCCGAAACTGTAAAATATCTCGTCGCCCAAGCCAATACGGTAGGCCCCCACAATCATTTTGGCCTCCTTATCCCATATAAAAAGATGGTGATAATAAATATCGTATTCATCAAGATCGGTGGCTTTATTGGTACCCTCTCCTACCTCGCGAAAAGTTATTTCCCGCAGCCGCCCAATCTCTCGAGTGATATATGGAATATTAGTGGTAGGCGTTACAAAAACTTCGTAGTTCTTCTCCGTCCAAACCAAATTGTTTTCGCGCAGCAGTACAACCTCATACTCTAATATATCAACATCAATCGCCTTAACTATCTCCTGCTGCTTTTTTTTTATTTTAAACAGCTTCCGCGGATTAAACAGACGTTTTTCTTCTTCCAGACCGGTACCCAAAGCATAGGTTTTAGCCCTTAAAAAGTTTAGGATTTTGGCGGTATTACCATTATCAGGAATATCCTTTAAATGGATGGCCTTACCGATACGTAGTTTAATAGTATGGCCCTGCTTGTTAAACAATTCAGACGGCAGCTTGGCTGTGCGCAGTGTTGGATGTATTAAACTTAGCAAATTAAATAGCAGCCCGTTATTGCCGTGAAAGTAGATAGGCACAACCGGCACTTTTGATTTGGCTATGATCTTGCCAACTACCGGATGCCATAACTTATCTGTTACTTGTTGCTTCTCAATTTTGAAGGTGGATACCTCGCCCGCCGGGAAAATGCCTATGGGTGTTCCTTCGGATAGTAAATGCAGTGTATTTTTTATCCCGCTGATACTTGAGGCATGCTCAACATTCTCAAAAGGATTAACGGCAACAAAGTACTCGCTTAAATTAGGTATCTTTTTAAGGATAAAATTAGCCATCAGCCTGGCGTCGGGCCGTGCCATTAACAGCATTTTAAGCAGCACCAATCCCTCTATGCCCCCGTAAGGATGATTGGCAATTGCAATAAAGCTTCCCTCGCGCGGGATATTTCTCAGGTCTTTCTCGTCAAATTCAATTTCAACCCCGCAGCCTTTTAAAATAGCGTCAATAAATTCAATACCTTGTTTGGGTTGGGCCTCGGCAAACAAGCTGTTTACCTGGTTTATCTTCATCACTTCCATCAGGAACGCAGCAAGGCCGGGCATTT
Organism: Mucilaginibacter calamicampi; assembly: GCF_042676765.1. Lineage (NCBI taxonomy): Bacteria > Pseudomonadati > Bacteroidota > Sphingobacteriia > Sphingobacteriales > Sphingobacteriaceae > Mucilaginibacter > Mucilaginibacter calamicampi. The sequence goes on along the minus strand of NZ_JBHTHU010000018.1, from coordinate 87,846 downwards.
TTAGTTTATCAAGCCCCGTGGCTTTTGCAAATTCCTCGGTGGTTATTATTTTCATACTGTTTTTTTGAACACCGTTTAGCCTATAAATATATCCTTTAAAGCCGAATAAAATATATTGATTATTTTTAGCTGTCAACTAAACCATGAAGCAACGCGTAACCAACTATTTTTCCATCACCAAAAAAGAATGGAACGGCACTGTGGTGCTGGTTATTGCAATATTGCTGATTATGGCTGCGCCATATATTTACCAAAAGCTGCACAAAGATAAACCGGTAAACTTTAAAGAATTTGACAAAGCGGTAGCGTTACTTAGTGCTGCCGATAAAAAAACAGCCGGAAATTCCAATGCTTTTCAAACCAGCACAACAGCGTTCAATTACTCACTAAACAAGTTAAAAGCGGGCGAAACTATTGAACTAAATACAGCCGATTCAGCCGCCCTAACCCACGTACACGGCATAGGACCATCATTTGCAAAACGAATCATCGGCTACCGAAGAAAACTTGGTGGTTTTATAGATAAGGAGCAATTACAAGAGGTGTATGGCCTTGATGCAGAAAAATACGGAGAAATAAGTGATGAGATTAGGATTGATGCCTCACGCATTAATAAACTCCCCATTAACACTATCAATTTTGAACAGTTAAGGCGTTTCCCCTATCTTAGTTATAAACAGGGCAACGCCATTATACAATACCGCGCACAACATGGCAATTATAACTCGATAGAAGACATGCGGCCCATTGCCATATTGAACGAAGATATTTTACGTAAAATTGCACCATACATTATTTACAAATGATTGAACAGCAAATTAAAGCAGCTATACGCGACATACCCGATTTTCCGAAACCCGGCATTATCTTTAAAGATATAACCACTATTTTAAAAGACCCTGTTTTATGCATCAATATAGTTGATGCGTTTGTTGATCAGTTAAAGGGCAAGCAAATTGATGTAGTGGCGGGGGTAGAGAGTCGCGGATTTCTGTTTGGGTTAACATTGGCTAACCGCTTGGGGGTACCCTTTGTGCCTGTGCGTAAAGCCGGTAAGTTACCGCACACCGTAAAACAAAAAACTTACGATCTTGAATACGGAAGTGCCGTAATAGAAATGCACGTTGACGCTTTTGAACCGGGTGCTAACGTTCTGCTGCATGATGACCTGCTTGCTACCGGCGGTACAATAACCGCTGCCAGCGAATTAATAAATGAGCTGGGCGGTACAGTATGCGGGTTTACTTTCGTGGTTGGCCTGGGGTTTTTAGGTGGTAAAGAAAAAATAGCACCTATTAATGGCGATATAATTGTATTGGCGGAGTATTAAGAAATTTTGGCTAAAGCCACTTAGCTGCTCCCCTAATTCCGTTGGCTGAAGCCAACGGCAATGAAGTTTTTTCCTTGCAATTTTTTATTGACTTACACTTATCTTTCTAACCAATGTGAATTGCAAGGGACTTTCATTGGATAGTTTTTCATTATTTAGAACTTACTCTTTTAACTGAAGCCAACGGCAACGAACTTTTTCCTTGCAATTTTTTATTGCCTTCCACTATCTCTCTAACTAATGTGAACCACACGGAACTTCATTAGATGGTTTTTCATTATTTAGAACTTACTTTTTTTAACTGAAGCCAGCAGCAATGAGCTGTTTCTCTGGCATTTTTCATTGCCGTCGGTTTTAACCGACGGATTTATAAAACATTTTGTAAATTGGCTTTAGCCAAACCCTGCGACAATGTCTTTTGTAAAAATATGGATCCACCTTGTTTTCGCTACAAAAAATCGGGAACCCCTATTGCTTAAAGACATTAGACATCATTTACACAAACACATCATTCAAAACTGTGCCGATAAAGGCATATTCTTACAAGCAATTAATGGGCACACTGATCATATACATTGTTTAATATCGTTAGGAAAAGATCAAAGCATTAGCAAAGTAAGCCAACTTATAAAAGGGGAGTCATCATTTTGGATCAATCAGAATAACATCACCGGTGAACATTTTAGCTGGCAGGATGATTATTTTGCAGTATCGGTAAGCGAATCTCAAGTGGGGGCAGTGGTTAATTATATCAAAAACCAAGAAACCCATCATGCCAAAAAGTCTTTTGAAGATGAAGTAAACGAGTTCATGACCAAATATGGCTGGCAAAAAAACCAAGACTAAACTTTCTATTTTTTTGACTAAAGCCTTCTTCGCTTTTCTTGCTTCGTGCGCTAAAGCCAACGGGAATGAAGGTCGCGACATCGCTACAGGCGGTTTCAAATGAAAGATATTCTCATAAAAAAAGCGCCCTTTTTCCGGGGCGCTTTTCTCTATGATATGTTGTTTTACTAAAATTCTTCTTCAGTTGACGTCAGAACAGCTTTTCTAACCTCCTGCGCCGCTATTTCTTTTTTAGTTTTATGCTTGGCTATTTGTTTGCGCAGGCTCTCAATAGCCAGGTCTGTAGCTTCTTCAAATGTTTTGCATTGCTCTTTAGCAAATATTGTGTTGCCAGGCAAGTGCAGTTTTATTTCCGCTATCTTATTTGCTTCGTGTTCTACATTTTCCAATTTTAAATAAACTTCCCCGTTTATAATGTTATCAAAAAAGGTATCCAGCTTATCCGCTTTCTTCTGTATAAATGCCAATAAATTTTTGTCTGCATTAAAATGAATTGATTGCACTGTAATTTTCATGGTTCCTCCTTTTTATGCCTTTGGATGGGCGAGTTTATAAATAGACTTTAATCTTTCAACAGAATTGTGGGTATAGATCTGCGTGGCGCTGAGGTTAGCGTGGCCAAGCAGCTCTTTTATAGCATTCAGGTCTGCCCCTTTATTGAGCAAACTGGTTGCAAAGGTATGCCGCAACACGTGCGGGCTGCGTTTGCTTTGGGTTGATATGTGGGATAAATATTTCTGCACAATTAAATAAACAAGCTTCGGATATATGTCTGTCCCTTTATTTGTAACGATCAATGTTAATGATTTGTTATCAAAATTTTCACTTTTCTTTAACGCTAAATATTTTGTCAGTAATGTTCGTAATTCTGAGTTTAGCGGAATGATGCGTTGTTTATTGCGCTTGCCTAAAACCTTCACTGTGCCCTCGTAATCATCAATGTCATTTTCTTTAAGACCAACCATTTCGGCCAGGCGCATACCGGTTCCAAACAACATTTCAATTACCAGTTTATCGCGGGTGCCGGCAAAATCATCATTAAAAATATCGTCGCTATCCAGCATTTGCGTAAGCCTGGCATCTTCTACAACTACCGGCAAGTTCTTGGGTATTTTGGGCGTATGTATTTTCGAAGCGGGATTTACCGCTATAACACCATCGGCCAATAAAAACTTAAAATACTTGCGCAGGGTAGCTATTTTACGGCTGATGGAACGGGAAGCTATCTGGTTACCCATCATTTCAACCATCCAATTACGGATGTGGTGATGGGTTATTTGATCGGGATGAGTTACTATTACTTCAGGATTATTTAAAAAGCCCATGAACTGGTCAAGGTCTGACCGGTAGGCTGATACGGTATGCGGGGAGTACCGCTTTTCGAACTGTATATATTGTATAAAACGCTCTAAAAACATAAAAACTATTTGCGCATCCGTATAATTGAATGTACAAATAGTTTTCTATATGTTTTCAGGAAAACTGAAAAATTCTTTTAAAGAATTAAACAGTGGTTTCCAGATTTAAGCCTTGTTTGTAAATGGCATGCTTAACCACGTGACGACGGGTCACAGATTTTTTCTCGAATGCCTGGCGGCTACGCAGTTCGCGCAATACACCTGTTTTCTCAAATTTCTTTTTGAAGCGTTTTAATGCTTTATCTAAAGATTCGCCTTCTTTAACGTTGATGATGATCATAATTCCCAAATACCTCCTTTCAGGGACGCCAAAGGTAAGCACAATGTTTTGATTTTCAAATAGGTTTTTTAAGATTGGTGTGTGGGGCCCGCTGCTGCTAACTTATCCACGACGATATCGTACCCCAATAGGTCCATTTACCATTTTCATTTTTATAGATGGCCAGTTTACCCGACCCGCAAAGATCGCCGCAACTATTGTCTGAGTAAAAAATGCAATAGATATCATTCCTTATAAAAACGGGAGTGCTAAAACTATAGAATTTATTTATTCCTTTTTTATACATATAAGCCCAGCCATCAATTCGAGGATCCTTAAACACGCTATTTATCGTATCTTTAGTTATCTGTTTAGCGCCTTCAATTAGCGCTTTGCTCCATTTACTATTGTTTGTTTTTTCAAATTGTTCCAAAGTATAGGCAATCTCACTGTCTGAAAGCATGAGCGAGTCATCAACTATTGGCATCAATCTGCTTCGGGTAAAACGACCTTTGCTCATTTCGCTTAAAATTATAGGTTGTGCTATAGATCTAAGCATACGTGTTTTTGTGCCCATGCTATCTACATAAATAACACTATCTTCTTTGAATTTGTACACAAAAAAACTCTTACTACGTTTTAAAACATCACGAAGCATTGATTCGCCCGCGTTACTTACAGCATCTTGATAAGTGATATTATGGTCGGCAATAACCTGGTTGATAAATTCTTTTTCTTTAACAGACCTTTGGCAGAAAGCTGGTAGGTTGAAAACAAAAGCAAACGCGATAATGAAAAGGTATTTCATGGTTGATAAAGCTTAATTACCTAAGATAGTGATTCTTTTTGGACGACTACCTTCAGTATCGTTGATTTTACGTTGCTGTAGAACAAACTTTTTTAATTTAAACCTGTTAAAAACATCTATATTTAACGTGCTGTTACCGGCCCTAATTTAAATGTCCGAACCAAACATTCAAAAATCACCCTATTTACATTACCTGGACGGTGGCGGCGAAATGGGCCGTCTTACGCGCGAGTTTGACTGGAGCAAAACCGTTTTAGGCAAGCCCGAAACCTGGTCGCAAAGTTTGTTAACTACCGTAAGTATTATACTTAATTCGCGCTTCCCTATGTTTTTATGGTGGGGGCCGTCGCTTATACAGTTTTATAACGATGCCTACCGCCCAAGTTTAGGTCAGAATGGCAAACATCCAACCGCGTTAGGACAAAAAGCTGAAGATTGCTGGCCCGAAATATGGACGGTTATAAAACCGTTAATAGATCAGGTTATGCAGGGTGGTCAATCCACCTGGAGCGAAGACCAACTGATACCCATTTACCGCAACGGCAAGCTGGAAAATGTTTATTGGACATTTAGCTACAGCAGGGTTAATGATGAAACGGGAGAGCCCGCAGGCGTACTGGTTATTTGCTCAGAAACTACAGACAAAATAAATTCATACAACAACGTTAAAAATGCCAAGCAGGACCTCGAGTTTGCCAATGAGGCCGCCGAACTGGGCACCTGGGATCTCAACCCGATAACTAATCATTTTATAGGTAACAAGCGCTTAAAAGAGTGGTTTGGCTTACCGGTTGAAGAGGATATTGACCTTGACCTGGCCATCTCTGCCATTGCAGAGGAAGACCAGCCACGGGTGGTAGAAGCCATACAAAGAGCAATAGCACCCGGCTCTGACGGAAATTACAACATAGTGTACACCGTAAGTAGCCTGAAAGATCAAACCCGTAGTGTACTTGAGGTTAAAGGAAAGGCTTTATTTGATGAGGAAGGAAGAGCATACCGGTTTAGCGGAATAGCACAGGATGTTACCGAAGCCTACAGACTTCAGCAGCGTAAGGATGAGTTTATAAGCGTAGCCAGCCATGAGTTAAAAACGCCTATAACATCGCTTAGCGCATCTATGCAGATTTTGCAAAAGCTGGTGAAGAATGATCCATCGTCTGAGAAGATACCCACGTTTGTAAATAAGGCCAATAACAATCTGAGCAAGCTTATTAACCTATTAGATGACTTGTTGAATGTTACCAAGATACAACAAGGTCAGCTGGCGCTAAATATTACCCGGTTTGACATTGTTGCGCTGATAAGAGATTGTTGCGACTACATTAATTTTAACAGCGAACATGAGTTTGTACTGATGGGCGAAGATGAGGTAATGATATTTGCCGATTATCGCCGCATTTACCAGGTAATGATCAACCTGATAGGTAATGCTGTAAAATACTCGCCGCAATCTAACCGGGTAGAGATCACCGTGTATCACGATGAAGAGAATGTAACCGTATCTGTGCGCGATTTTGGCATCGGCATAAACCCTGAAAAACTACCCCACTTGTTTGACCGGTATTACCGCGTTGATGCCTTTGGTCACCAGTTTTCGGGCTTGGGGCTGGGGCTTTATATTACTGCCGAGATCGTTCAACGCCATAACGGTAAAATAGCTGTAGACAGCAACCTGGGCAGCGGCAGTAACTTCTGGTTCAGCTTGCCGATGGATGACAGGATGGTTGAGCATTAAGATTAAAGAATGAAGAATAAAGATTAGTACTGGCGCTTTTACCAATCATTCGGCTTCAATAACTAATCATCAATCTTTAATATCCAATCTTCAAAACAGCAAGAAACGGGTTTCACAGCGCTATGTAACGGGGTAAATTTGTATCATTAAATTCAATAATGATGGAAACGCAAAACCAGATAGACTACCAAAGAATAGCCCGGGCCATTGAGTTTTTAAGGCTTAACCATAAACTGCAGCCCTCGTTAGAACAGGCGGCAGAACATGTAAGCCTTAGTCCCTTTCACTTTCAGCGTATGTTTAAGGATTGGGCGGGGGTAACACCAAAGCAGTTTCTGCAATACCTGAGTGTTGAGTACGCTAAATCTATCCTGAAAGAAAAACAAGCCTCGCTTTTTGACGCGGCTTTTGAAACCGGCCTATCAGGCACGGGGCGCCTGCACGATCTGTTTATAAAAGTGGAAGGCATGACACCGGGCGAATACAAGAACGGCGGCGAACAACTCAACATTAACTACAGCTTTGCCGAGAGCCCTTTTGGCACGGTGCTGGTAGCGTCAACAGCTAAGGGCATTTGTTATATGGCTTTTGCGGATGAGGCGCAGGAGGATGCTTTCGCGCATTTGCAGAAGGCCTTTCCCAATGCCAGATACAACCTGTTTTTAGACCGTATACAGCAAAACGCGCTGTTTATTTTTACGCAGGACTGGAGCAAACTGGATGAAGTAAAACTACACCTAAAAGGTACGCCATTTCAGTTAAAAGTATGGGAGACGCTGCTTACAGTGCCCATTGGCGGACTGGTAACGTACGGCAGCCTTGCGGGTAAACTACAAAATCCAAACGCGAGCCGTGCGGTGGGTTCGGCAGTGGGCGATAATCCTGTCGCCTTCCTTATCCCCTGCCATAGGGTGATCCGCTCAACCGGCGAGATAGGCCAATACCATTGGGGCAGCGGGCGCAAAAACGCCATTATTGGCTGGGAAGCATCAAGGGCATTTGGGGCAATTTGATATTTTAAACAAGCGGCCTGTTGCAGTAATATATGCAACGCTTTGCAACACTTGCAACAGCATTTTTTACAACAATTTGATTATTAATATTTTACAACTATTGAATGTTTAAACATGCAACACTTTGCAACACACTTATTCGTCAGGAAAATTAGCTATAAATTGGATTTAAATTATTGATTATCAATTTATTAAAAATACCAATTTTTATCTTGTGCCTTGCAACAGTTTGAGACGATCGGCATTGAAAAATAAATGGATCACAATTAACATGCAGATCAACCACATCGACCTCGGCAACAGGCCATTTATCCGTAGTCACAATTTGTATAGGCTCATCGCCGCAGGCAAAATAAAACTGGGCGGCAATAAAAAGTTAAAAATATACGGAACACTTAAATGTGGGTCTGGCAGACGCATGAAATTAGAGAACCGGGTATTCTTTAAAAATGAAGAAGAAGCCCTTGCCAACGGTTACCGCCCATGCGGCAACTGTATGCCTGCCGACTATAAATTATGTAAAAAGAACAATGGAACTATTTAAACAAGATACGACAACCAACATCCTCCCTTACGGTGGCGAGGTTATTTATTACGGCAAAGTATTAGCTACGCAAAAGGCTGACAATTACCTGGATATTCTGCTAAACACAATTGAGTGGAAAAATGATGAGGCAGTAATATTTGGCAGGCATATTATTACCAAACGCAAAGTGGCCTGGTATGCCGATAACGAGTATAGCTACACCTACTCTAATACAACCAAACACGCATTACCCTGGACCAAGGAATTGCTGCAGCTTAAAAAGCTAACGGAAAAGCTAACCGGGCATCAGTTTAACTCCTGCCTGCTTAATTTGTATCACAATGGCGATGAAGGCATGGCCTGGCATAGCGACGATGAAAAAGCTTTAGGGAAGGATACGGCAATAGCGTCATTAAGTTTTGGTGCCGAACGCAAATTCGCGCTAAAACATCGCGAGAGCAAACATAAGGAAGAAGTGATATTGGCACATGGCAGCTTGCTGATAATGAAGGGCGCTACCCAAAGTAACTGGCTGCACTGCCTGCCAAAATCAAAAAAAATAAAAACGCCGCGGGTTAACCTTACTTTCAGGACGATGGTGAGCAATATGCAATAAGTTGGTTTTAAAACCAGTGTTAAATGATGTTAAACTTTAAGATAAAGGCGCGGGAGTTTATAACTTAAAGCCCGCAAATAATTTTAAGTGAAACATGAAAGCCTTTTTAGCCCTATCAGTTTTATTGCTTTTCTTTAGTCAGACTTCTACCCCGGCGCAGAACCAAAAGATAGCAGAGAAGATAAAACTGGTAGAAAAAAGCCTGGTTGGCCCGGTGCACAAACAGGGCGATAAGGGCTGGACCATCCGGGAGCGAATGGCGCATTACAAAGTAAACGGCGTAAGCATAGCAGTTATCCATAATTATAAAATTGAATGGGCAAAAGGCTACGGTTGGGCTGATAAAAGCAGCAAAACGCCGGTAAGCCCATCAACACTTTTCCAGGCCGGGTCTATAAGTAAATCGTTAAATGCGGTGGGTGTTTTGAAGCTCGCGCAACAGGGCAAGATCGATCTGCATACTGATATTAATCAATATTTACGATCGTGGAAATTTCCTTACAATGCAGTATCGAAGAATAAAAAGATCACTTTGGCCCATTTGCTAACGCATACCGCAGGCTTGGGTATTTCGGGCTTTAATGGGTATGCTGCAGGGCAGCCAATCCCGTCGCTACCTCAAGTATTAAACGGCCAACGTCCCGCAAACTCCGCCCCTGTCCGGTCGGTTTTTGAACCGGGTCTTCGTCACGAATATTCAGGTGGTGGAACAACAATTACACAAATGATCGTAACGGACATCACCTATCAGCGATATAGCGACTATATGCATGAAAATGTTCTAAAACCACTCGGGATGACGAGCAGCACTTTTACGCAGCCTATAGTAAAAAACGCTGCCACAGGCTATTACGAAAATGGCAAACAGGTAGAAGGCAAGTATCATATCTACCCCGAACAAGCCGCCGCCGGGCTCTGGACCACACCAACCGATCTGGCCCGGTTTATAATAGATGTTCAGCAAGCTTACGCCGGCCAGCGCAATACACTGTTAACACCGGCTACGGCTAAATTAATGCTGACACCTTACCTAGATGCCAAAGCAGCGCCCGGTGTTTATATTGATAATTATAACGGCGAAAAATACTTTGAACATACCGGGCTAACCCATGGATTTTACAGCCATTACTACGGCAGTTTAAGTGGTGGTAATGGCTTAGTAATAATGACCAACTCGGTTAACACTGATTTGGTTGCCGAAATGGTAAACAGTATTGCCCATGTGTATGGTTTTAGGGGATTGTATCGTTCGCAAATTGAGAAAGACTTTAAAGTGAGTGATGAAGTATTGCAAACCTACATTGGACGATACAAACTTGGCCCTGATGCTATTTTAAATGTTTCCAAGAAAGGGCAACAATTGTTCATTCAATTAAACAACGAGGAAAAGACACCCGTTTTTGCCGAAACCATGAACAAATTTTACCTTAAGGCAGTTGATGCGCAGATAGAATTTGTAAAAAACAGCAATGGCAAAATAACCAAAGCTATCCTTTATCAGGATGGTAGCGCTAACCCGGCACCGAGATTAGGGAACAAGTAAACGTCCCTATTATCAATCGGCATTTAAAACACTGACCTATTGGTATGATTCTGGCCTCCGCAACCCAACAAAAACCAACTAAAACGCTCGTTTTTACGCATTATTATACTTTTTTGGCCTGGATAAAATTTATTTAATAATTGACTGTTGTGCTGAAATATTGTTCTTTTTCTCCCGTTCCTCTGTCAAATTAACTAAACAAAATTTATCATGAAAAAAACCTTAATCTTTACCATTGCCGTTATGCTGGCAATGCAATTTTCAATGGCGCAAACGCAAAAGGGAGCGCAAAATCTAGGCGGATATGTGGGCTATTCGCGTGTTTCTTCCAATGATTCGCAAATTATTCCGTACAACGGCCAGACTTCAGTGCAAAAAAATAACACATCAAGTTTCGATATAGGACCAGCCTACGGATATTTTGTAGCCGACAATTTGGAGTTGCGCGGTGTACTGCAATTTTCTACAGCAAACTTCAGCTCGTCATATGCCACCTCGGGATCAAATGGCGATTCGAAACAAAAATCAAACACTTTTGGTGGTTCGCTGGCGCTGATGAAATATGTTATGTCCAGCAAAATAGGTTTACGCGTGGGTCCTTACATCGGATACTCTTATGGGGTTACAAAAACCAATAATCCGGCTACATCGCCCACCGCAACATCGCATGTAAATAGCTATAATGCCGGTGCCAAAGCCGATCTGGTTTATTATCCATCAAAAACGTTAGGGTTTGCCGCGTCGTTAGTAAACATCAATTATTCAAAGAGTAAATCACAAGATGTTAATATTCCGGAGCGAAACACCACCAACGAATTTTTCAATGCAAGTTTTATAACCAACGGGCTCGGTTTATCGGTATTTTACGTTTTTGGCAACAAGTAGGCCCCACAATTGCAAAACCGAACATAATTATTACAAATAAATATCACTCAAATGCTTAATACACCAAAATTTAGTTTGAGATTAAGCCCAATAAACTTAGATTTGCGCTACAAAAAACAAATTCAATGAGTGTACTCGTAAATAAGGATTCTAAAGTTATAGTTCAGGGTTTCACAGGTAATGAAGGCACGTACCACGCGTCGCAAATGATAGCGTACGGAACGCAGCTGGTTGGTGGGGTTACCCCCGGCAAAGGCGGTCAGCAACACCTGGAAAGACCTGTATTTAACACTGTAGCCGATGCGGTTAAACAAACCGGCGCCGATGTATCTATCATTTTTGTTCCGCCTGCATTTGCTGCCGACGCGATAATGGAAGCTGCCGAAGCCGGTATAAAAGTAATTGTTTGTATCACCGAAGGTATCCCTACAAAGGATATGATACAGGTTAAAGAATACCTTAAAGACAAGAGCTCACGCTTAATTGGCCCTAACTGCCCTGGTATTATTACTGCCGATGAAAGCAAAATTGGTATTATGCCCGGCTTTATCTTCAAAAAAGGTAATGTGGGTGTTGTTTCAAAATCGGGTACATTAACTTACGAAGCTGTTGACCAGGTGGTTAAAGCCGGTTTAGGTATCACTACTGCTATAGGTATTGGTGGCGACCCAATCATTGGCACCCCTACCAAAGAAGCAGTTGAATTGTTGATGAATGATCCTGAAACGCATGGTATTATTATGATAGGCGAAATTGGCGGTGGTATGGAAGCCGAAGCTGCACGCTGGATCAAAGAAAACGGCACCAAGCCTGTTGTTGGCTTTATTGCAGGTCAGACAGCGCCTCCGGGACGCCGTATGGGCCACGCAGGTGCAATTGTTGGCGGTGCCGATGATACTGCTGCTGCAAAAATGAAGATCATGGCCGAGTGCGGTATTCGTGTGGTAGAATCGCCTGCCGAAATTGGCGCTGCTATGGCAGAAGAACTGGCTAAGCTGGCTTAATTAAGCCGTTTTTATAAAATAGAAAATCCCGGAGCGAGTGCTTCGGGATTTTTTTTCTATGGGCTTGTTATTGCTAAGATAAATAGATAAAAATTTGTCATTGCGAGGTACGAAGCAATCGCGAACTGTGCATGGCGGACTTTATACGCGGCTTTTCTCCGTGCGATTGCTTCGTACCTCGCAATGACAAAGGAGCTTTCGGAGGCTGGTTTTAATCCCTGAAAGCTGTTATACCAGCCTCAATACGCTTAACCGTCTCCTTTTTTCCAATCAAAGCTGCAATATCAAACACATGCGGACCAAACTTGCCCCCTACCAGCATAATGCGGAAAGGCAGCATTACATCGCCGGGTTTTAAGCCTTTATCAGTGGCTAATGCTTTAAAGCGCTCTTCCAAAATCAAAGCGTCAATGGCATCGCTCTCCTTTAATAAAGCAATAACATTATTAAAGAAATCTGTCTTCTCCGGTGTCCATTTTGGTTTTACCGCATTAAGGTCATACTCCAGCGGTAACTCAAAAAAGTAGTTAGCTTGATCGTAAAAATCAGTTAATAAAGTACAACGATCCTTTATCAGGTTGATAACCGTAAGCAGATAGGCGTCGTCATTGGTAATAATGCCTTTGCCTTGCAGCACCTTTTTAACTTCAGGCAACAAGCCTTCGCCGCCTGACCGTTTTATCCACTCCGCATTGAACCATTTGGCTTTCTCAAAATCAAACTTAGCGCCAGATTTATTGATGCGCTCTATAGAGAATTTCTCCACCAGATCATTTAAAGTAAATAACTCCTGGCCACTGCCATCGTTCCAACCTAAGGTAGCCAGCATGTTTACAAAAGCTTCGGGCAAAAAGCCCATGCCGTTATAGCCGGGGTCGCCCTGCCAATCTAAAGCAAACACCGGGAAACCCAGGCGCGCGCCATCGCGCTTGCTTAATTTGCCGTGGCCGTCCGGTTTTAATATTAAAGGCAGATGCGCCCATTTAGGCATTGCATCTTTCCAGCCCAGGTATTTCCATAATAACAAATGCACAGGTGCAGAAGGCAACCACTCTTCGCCACGGAAAGCGTGCGATATCTTCATCAGGTAATCATCAACCACCACGGCTAAATGGTAAGTAGGCATGCCATCGGCCTTTAACAAAACTTTATCATCAACCTGGTTGGTATCAAAAGTTACGCGCCCGCGTATCATGTCGTCAAAACCTACTGTTTCGTCGGCAGGTATCTTTATGCGGATAACGTGCGGCGTATGCGCATCCAACAAGGCATCAACCTCATGCTGCGGTAGTGAAAGGGAGTTACGCAAACTATCACGATAAACCTGCCCGTATTGAAAGTTGGGTATTTCCTTGCGGTTCTTATCCAGTTCTTCAGCAGTATCAAAGGCGTAATAGGCGTGGCCCTGCATTACCAACTGCTCGGCATACTGGCGGTACAGGCTTTTACGTTCGCTTTGGCGGTATGGCGCGTATTGACCGGGTTTAACCGGGCTTTCGTCAGCCTCTAAACCGCACCATTTAAGGCAGTCAACTATATATTGTTCCGCGCCCTCAACAAAGCGGGTTTGGTCGGTATCTTCTATTCTTAAAATAAAATCGCCGTTATTTTTCTTGGCGAAAAGATAATTAAACAGTGCTGTACGCACCCCACCTAAATGTAAACCACCCGTTGGACTGGGTGCAAACCTAACTCTCACTTTTTTATCTGACATACGTGGCGCAAAGATAGTTTTTTGAGGTAAAAGGCGGAAGCCAAAAGGTTAAAGGTGACATTAGGAGGTGAAATACGGGAAATGACAGTTAAAAGCGGAAGGTAAAAGGCCGCCATGCCTAAAGACCTTTACCTTAACAACTTTACCTTTAACCTTAAAAACCCTTTTACATAAAAAGCTTTTGCCTTTTACCTTTTACCTTTTACCTTTATCCACAATGATAAACGCGTACCAAAACAGGCGGCTCTGGAATTACATTTTGTTGTTTTTTGCAACGGTTATAGCCAGCGGATCATTAATGTATACCCGCTACCTGGTTAAAAACATAGCACGCTCTGAACGCGCACGTGCGCAGATCTGGGCGCTGAGCATGAAAGAGACCATAACGGCGGACAATAACAGCTCCCTGTCCTATGTTTTCACCGTTCGCGATAGTTCAACCGTTCCGGCCATTGTTACCAATGAAAAAGGCGACGTGCTGTTTGTTAAAGGGCTCGACTCTACCAAAACTTACATAGAAATGCCGGCGGATATTGTTGCCGACAAAAAAGCGGCTAAATATGATCCGGAATACTTTGCGGCAGAACGGGAGACCATGGAGTCGCAGCACGAGCCTTTCAGGATAGATCTGCCGCCGAGGGGCGGCAACCCGCATCCTTATTGGCTGGTATATTACAAAGACTCTGACCTGCTTACGCAATTACGCTTGTTCCCTTATGTGCAGTTATCGGTTATCGCCATTTTCCTTTTGTTGGCGTACACGGCGTTTAACTCTTCGCGTAAATCAGAACAGAACCAGGTTTGGGTAGGGTTGGCAAAAGAGACGGCGCATCAGTTAGGTACGCCAATATCGTCGCTAATGGCATGGCTGGAGCTATTAAAAGACAAGTTCAACGCCGAGGAAGACCCCTTAATGGCCGAAATGGGCAATGATATAAAACGCCTTGAAATTGTTGCAGACCGTTTTTCAAAAATAGGTTCGGTGCCTAAGTTGGATGCTTTGGTAGTTTATGATGTGGTAAATGATTTTGTGGATTATTTCAGGGTACGGGTAAGCAGGAACATCAGCTTTGAAGTTAGCGGCGATACCGAAATTAAAGCAGGTTTAAATGTACCTTTATTTGATTGGGTGATAGAAAACCTGTTAAAAAACGCTGTAAACGCTATTGAAGGTAAAGGTGATATTAAGGTACACATATCAACCAATAAAGTAAAAGACCAAATATTTATTGATATAATTGATACCGGGAAAGGCATACCGCGCAGCAAATTTGTAAGGGTTTTTCAACCGGGATATACCACGCGCAAGCGGGGCTGGGGCCTGGGCCTGTCTTTAACCAAACGTATTGTAGAAAATTATCATAACGGTCATATTGTTGTACGCGACTCGGAATTAGGTAAGGGTACAACTTTTAGAATTTCTTTAAAAAGTATCAGAACGTATGACGCCACCGAAGCCTGAAGAATACGCCCCATTTATGGGCAACTATATTAAGCTGATTGTTGAAACTGCCGATATTATTGATCTACTTGAACAGCAGGCCACGCAGATCTTTGATCTGTTTAACAATCTTACTCCCGAAAAGGCCCTATATGCCTATG
The DNA here is from genome assembly GCF_042676765.1 of Mucilaginibacter calamicampi. Taxonomy (NCBI): domain Bacteria; kingdom Pseudomonadati; phylum Bacteroidota; class Sphingobacteriia; order Sphingobacteriales; family Sphingobacteriaceae; genus Mucilaginibacter; species Mucilaginibacter calamicampi. Next base: position 72,544 of record NZ_JBHTHU010000018.1, on the reverse strand, counting down.
GGCAGGATAAATGGACCTTAAAACAAGTTGTGGGCCATATGATAGATGCCGAGCGCACGTTTGCTTACCGGGCGTACGCGTTCTCTCGCGGGCAAGCCGAGCTGCCTGGTTTTGATGAGAATACGTATGTTGAACTGGCCAACTTTAATAGCCGCCCAGTTCAGGATCTGGCTGCCGAATTTAGCGCCGTAAGAGCATCAAACTTATATTTTATTCGCGCTTTGAGTGATCAGCAATTATCTACTGTAGCCATCTCTAACGGTATACCAACATCAGTTAGAGCGTTAGTTTACGCTATGGCCGGCCATGCGCAGCATCATTTAAATATTGTGAATGATCGGTATTTTTAATTTTTCAGCTTTATGCACTATTCCTTCGCTTGCTTCTTCTCTACAACGTAGGCACCTAATAAGCCTAATCCGCTAAAGAAAGCAATACATGCAAAGTAGATAGCTGTTGGATTATAATCAGGCGGCAATGCGGCCCACTCTAACATAAAAGCAATAAATAACCCTACGCCCCCACCTATTAGCACCATAGCTGCCGTTAAAATATAATTGCGGCTGCCTGCCGTGTCAATTTGCAAACGCGGGTCCATGCCTCGCTCTATCATAGCCATTCTTTCCTTATTACGAAGGTATACAATGCCAAAAATCAGTGAAAAGAAACCCAATGTTGTAAAAATCGGGATAAGTAAAGCCATACGTGAAGCGTCCATATTTTTTAAATTTAATTAGTTTTTTGGTTACTACACCAGCACCGTTGCCGTGTATTTTGAAGCTATGACTACCGTTTTTTTTAACAGGTTACGGGTTGTATAAATTTTTTTGAGTTTTATGCCTCTGATAAAACCATATATTTATATAAAAGGGTGTAACCTCAATAAAATTTAAGTAGTCATAGTAAGCAATTAATGCAAAGTAAGCTTACCGACATTGAATTGATACAGCGCACGCTTAAAGGCGACCAGCGGGCTTATGCCCTATTGGTAAAAAACCACCAGCGGTATGCTTTTACGCTTGCGCTGCGCTTTACCAAAACGCGCGAAGATGCTGAGGAAGTGGCGCAGGACAGTTTTATAAAGGCTTACAAAGCATTAGGCACATTTAAACAGGAATCAAAATTCAGCACCTGGTTGTATACAATTGTGTATACAACGGCCATGACCAGCCTGCGCAGACGCGATAACGCACCGGTGGCTTTAGATGACGAAAACAACTTTACACAAATAGCTAACTCTACAGCTAAGTGGGACGTTAATACAGCCGAAGACAGGTCCAGGTCATTCTATTTAAGCCAGGCCATAGAACAGTTGCCCCCTGATGATGCTACGGTGTTAACGCTGTTTTACCATGCAGAACAATCATTAGAAGAAATAGCGCTTATTATGGGTATTGAAACCAATGGCGTTAAAATAAAATTATTCAGGGCGCGTAAACGCCTGAAAGAAAAACTGGAAGAAAATTTAAAACACGAGGCGAAAGAACTGATATGAACAACATGGAAGAAAGACTGTGGAACTATATTGACGGAACCTGCAGCCCTGATGAGCGCGATGCAATTACCTCATTAATTGGGCAGGATGAAAACTGGCAAAAGGCCCACCAGGAGATGCTGCAATTTAACACAGAAATAACGGCGATTACGCCCGATGAACCATCAATGGCTTTCGGCTATAACGTTATGGAAGAGGTACGCCACCTCGAGGCCAGCAAACCTTTAAAAACTACCATTAACAAATACATAATAAATGGTATAGCCGCTTTTTTTGCACTTAGTATTATAATCATCCTTATTTTTTTATTGAAGGACAGCATGCAGAGCAGTGGCACAACTACTACAGATGTGAACACCATGTTTCCGGATATGTCGGCATTAATGAGTTCTTCCGTTATAAAAGTTTTCTTTTATGTTGATGTAATGCTGCTATTATTTTTTGGCGATGCATTTTTAAGGCGGAAAAAAACCGGCGCTGTACCCAAAAGTGTATAAAAATACAAACACGCTGTTCCGCTTTTCAGACAGTTTTCCAAACTTCGGAACGGAAGATCAATAAAATAGGGTTATTTAGCTATGATGGCTGTTAAAATAAGTTTGGTATAGTAATTGCTTAAATAAAAACGAACCGGTACTTACCGGTTTAATTGTGATAAGGTTTAGGTTGAATGCCCCTAAGAAGCAAGTTCGAAGGGGCATTTATTTTTTCCGGAAATTATAAAGCTTTGTCTCAAAAATGGAATTTCTATCCGATTCCGATACTCATGTTATCTTATGACTGAGATGTGGCTCTATCCTCAAAAAACAGATTAACTATTAAAGCAAGCCCTATTACCAGCAAACAACCTATAGCATTCAACCATAAGTAAGCAACTACTTCGTAGTATCCGCATATAAGGATAATAATTTCTGATAACACAGCAGCTATAAAAACTGCCGTTCCCTTTATGTTTTTTAAATAAAAAGCGGTTACAAAAACACCTAATATGGTACCATAGATGTAGGAACCTAACTGGTTTACAGCCTCGAGCAAGTTACCCAACTTACTGGCATAAAGCGCCATGGCAATGCAAACCAGCCCCCAAAATACCGTGGCTACGCGCGATGCGTTCAAGTAATTCTGATCAGACGCGTTTTTGTTGACACCGCGTTTATAGATATCAATAACCGTGGTTGAGGCCAGCGAATTAAGCGCGCTGGCTGTTGATCCCATTGAGGCCATAAAAACAATGGCTATCAATAATCCTATTAAGCCTTTAGGCAAATAATGCGTAACAAAGTTCAGAAACACGTAGTTGGTATCATTCGTGTCGGCCTGGGCGTTGTTTTTTTTCATTATGGCTATGCCATCCTGCCTTATTTTGCTTACAGCGTCTTCTGTTTGCTGTAGCTTCATTTTGGCACGCTCTACGCGTACGTCGTCTTTACTGTCTATAGCATTTACTAACTCATTGGCGGTAGCTTTTCTCTTCTCAAATGCCGCGGTGTATTCCGTCTCCAACGCGTTATATTGTGGCGCGTACTCACTCTTTTGTACCTGCTTTACCTCGTACTGGTTAAAAAACATAGGTGGCCTGTTAAACTGGTAAAATGCAAACACCAGCACGCCTATCAGCAAAATGCAAAACTGCATAGGTATTTTTATCAGTCCGTTCATAATAAGGCCCATTCTGCTCTGCCCTACCGAGCTGCCTGTTAAGTAGCGCCCCACCTGGCTTTGATCTGTACCAAAATAAGATAGCTGTAAAAAGAAACCACCTATTATACCGCTCCAGATGTTGTAACGGCTATTTTGATCAAACTTCCAGTCTATAACATTCATGCGCCCCAGCTTGCCGGCCAGTTTTAGCGCGTGACCAAAGCCTACGTTCTGCGGCAGTAGCGCTACCACCATTGCACCAGCTGCAAACATCCCCAAAAAGATAATGCTCATTTGCAGCAATTGGGTGTATGATACCGCCTTGGTACCTCCATAAACGGTATAGAATATTACCAGCCCGCCAATAAACAGGGTTGTATAAGTGGTATCAATATTAAGAATAGCTGAGAGGATAATAGACGGCGCGTATATGGTAATGCCTGTTGAAAGCCCGCGCTGCACCAAAAACAGAAAAGCCACCAATGAACGTGTCTTAAGGTCGAAGCGTTGCTCCAGATATTCGTAAGCGGTGTAAACTTTAAGTTTGTGGAAGATAGGGACGAAAGTGATACAGAGCACTATCATGGCCAATGGCAACCCGAAGTAGAACTGCACAAAGCGCATCCCGTCTGAATAAGCTTGTCCGGGGGCTGAAAGAAAGGTAATGGCGCTGGCTTGCGTAGCCATTACAGATAGACCTATGTGGTACCAGGGCAGGGAGCGCCCGCCTACAAAGTATTGATCTATATTTTTTGTAGCGCCGCTCTTCCATACCCCATAAACTACTATGGATAATAGGGTAACGGCAAGAACGATCCAGTCGATTAGGCTCATCTAAAGTATAAAGTGATGAGCCAAAAGAAAATGATAAGGAAAACCAGCCAAAAAATAACTACACCATAAAAATGGTTCCAGCTACGTATAAAGGGTGGTAATTCAGTATCAGACGTGCTTTTCATGCCCTTTAACGAACGTTCTTAAAAAGAAGCCCGCAAATAACAAACCGGTAACACCTAAACCAATTATATAGCCGGGACCGCTCTGAGTAGCCACGCCTGTGAAAAGGCCAGCTAACAAACCAACCAGGTAATAAACAGAATAGAAATTGTTGTCTTCGTGTTGTTTCATGTTGTTATTATGTAGTAGGGCAAAAGTAATTGATTATGCGGTGTATAACAAGCTAATTTTTTAATTGTAACAGGCTTCTTATTTAGTTAGCTTTTAGACTAATTGTCTACGATTGTAAATGCGGATTAATGCAAATAATACCTTCCTTAATATCATTGGTTAATTCTTCTCCGCTTTTAAAAAGTGATCCGAAATCACCAAGACAATAAAAATTTTTATTACCGAATTTCACAATAATTACATTGAAAAGTATTAATCTATTGATCCCAACAAATGCGTGAGATGGAATTGTTTCTTTAGTAAAAAGTTTCTCTATTATAAACTGTTCGCTATTCCATTTTATATCATTAAAAAAGAACCAAAAAATATTAATAATTAACAACGCGGATAGCGAGATAGACCAAAAAATCAACGAGATATTAGTTAAATAGTTAATTAGAAGTATAAATAAAGAAAACGTCAGACACGTTACCTGAATGTATCTGGTAATTCCCATACCCAAAGATTTGTATTTATCCGCTTTCAAATTAACAAACTTGCTAATCAACTAATCCCTACCTCGGCTTACTCAATAAATTAACAAATAACCTGTATGCTCCCGGTACACCAGCGGGCAGTTCTCTAAAGAACACCAGCGAGGTGTAAACAAATCTGCCTTTGCCGTAATCGCCAACTATCAGCGAGCCGGGGTTCGGTTGTTCGCCTGCATCATTCATTTGTAATATGCTTTTATAGCGCGGGTCAATATTGTTTACAAAGTATAGCCCACGCTCCTGTATCCAGCCCTCAAAATCAGCCTGGGTAATTTTGTTAGGATAGTTCAGTACCGGGTTAGTTGGGTCAAGAAAGGTAACGGCCGCATTCTCATCAGTAACCCGTTGGTTAACCGGGCGGAACGGAAACGGACCAATGTTACTAGTGGCCAGCCCATTGGGGTTATTATATTGTACCACCAGATTACCGCCCTTATTTACATAATCTAAAAGGCGGGGCTGCATAACAGCCAAACGCGGGTTTACGTTGTAGGCACGTATGCCGGTAACAATGGCGTCGTAAACAGAAAGGTCGGCGTTCATTACATCGGCCTCTGTTAACTGGTGCACTTCGTAGCCTACCTGCATCAAGGCCTCGGCTACCAGATCGCCGGCACCGGTTATGTAGCCTATTTTTTTGCCGGCTGTTTTAAGGTCAACGTTAATTAGTTTGGTTTCGGCAGGCGGGAATAAGGTAATTGCAGGAACATGATCATACAAAATACGCTGTATACCCAGGCTCCAGTCTTTGCCGCCTGTTTTTACCACGGCCTGCAATACGCTTACTTTTTGTTTGCCGTCAGACGGTGTTACAGTAAAAGAGGCCACCCATTCCGCACCTTTGGCTTTATCGGTGAAATCTATTCTCTCCGGACTAATTTTCCAACCGGCTACGGGCTTCAAACTGATACTGCCGCTTGCATTGGTAAAGCTTTCCATTTTTATCTGAACAGTCTGCGGCTGCTGGGTGTTAAAAACGTAATCTTTATTAATGATATTAGCTGTAACTGGCGGAGTTATAGCAACCGGCTGGTAAATTTCGCCTTTAGCCGGGTCAACATATTTATACATCAATTTACGATCAACAGTAATTAATTGATTATTAATCGCCAAAACTATCCTTGCACGCGGTGCCTCCCAATTTTCAGGATTACCTATATCAAAAATTTCCCCTGCTAAAGCATTAGCGTTATTTGATTGTCCGTTACCTATAACATAGGTGCCTATTGGATGTGGGGCTACCAACCAATAAGGTTGCGTAATTTTCCCTGCTTCTTCCTTTAGTTCAAAGGTCTGCACTTGGTTAACTTGTAGTGTTTTTCCTTTATGAGCTAAAGGGGACAAAGACTCTATTATATCGTCAAAAATTTTTGTTTGCCCTTGTACAATTGTAACAGTATCCAATTTGACATTAGGATACTGACTTATAACCTGCGTACGTATATTCATCATATCCCCTAAAGCTACTGATGGAGTTGTAACGTAACTCTCCGTCCAAACCCCGGCACACGCTAAAATCAGATCGATTAGCCCTTTAGATTTTTGCTCTCTCCAATATAAGTCATTTATCCCCTCCACTTTCTTTAACAAAGCCACCAGTGCCGGAACAGACTTTTCCGGATGCTCTATATCCAAATTTTTTCGGATGGTGGCTAACTCAGCAGATATTCCCTCGCCGCCTTTAACGCGGCTCCACGTAGTGTTCACGCCATCCATCAGGTCGGTTTTCGGTGCGTCGCCTAATATAATGCGGAAAGTTTCCTGCGCGTCTCCTCGTTGCTTTGCACTGCCAAAGCCTTGCGTTTTATGATTAGAGCGGCTATCGGCAGATACTTCACCATACCCTTTTCCAAGTGCCGTGTTGTAAGCACCTGTGCTCATTCTGAAAGGCCCTTCGGTATTGTTACCGCCAAAGTTGGCGCCGTTCAATAGCAAACGTTTAGCCTGCCATACCTGCGTATATTTTAATTGCTCCGGAAAGCGCTTAGGGTCTGCCGCGGCTGCAAATGCCTCTTGTGCTATAATGGCCGATGAGGTATGGTGCCCATGGCCCCCCTCGCCGGTAGTAGGGAAACGGCATATAATTATATCCGGACGGAACTTTCTGATCACCCAAACCGCATCGCCCAGTACTTTTTCATGATCCCATATTTTTAAAGTCTCTTCGGGTCCTTTTGAGAACCCAAAATCGTTAGCGCGACTAAAAAACTGCTCTGCACCGTCCATTCTTCTGGCCGCTAAAAGCTCTTGCGTGCGTATTAAGCCCAACAACTCGCTTTGCTCATTGCCTATCAAATTCTGCCCGCCATCGCCCCGCGTTAAAGCCAGGTAACCTGTGCGGTAATGCTTCTCTAAAGCCAGGTAAGCCAGCAAACGGGTGTTCTCATCATCAGGGTGCGCTGCTACATAAAGCACGCTGCCCAACACATCCAATTTCTTCAGTTCCTGTAAAATGGTTCCCGGATCAGAAGGCGGGGCAGTTTGTGCAAACGTGTTAGCGCCAAATAGCAAAATTGCGGCAAGTAATTTGAGGTGCTTCATAGCGATAAATATACTGTATTATTTAAAAGTCGGAAAATTAGAACGTCTTAAACACCGAAGTTAGTCAGCGTGATAGTTTGGTGATTGAAAGTCAGAAAGTTGTTACACTATTTAATTGGGAAGTTAGGGTGGAGTGAATATTGGGGATCCAGACATGTTCGAAAGATTTGTTTTCATAAAAACTCCTTCCTTGGGGAAGGGTGCGGCAGACTGTGAGATGGCGGGAAGGGGTATAGTACAGCGGACTAAGCCCCTCCCGACACCCTCCCAAGGGAGGGAATCGCACAACCCACCGCTTCATCTGGAAATCATTCTGGCCTTTTGATCGCACCTCCCGACTAAAAACTAATCACTTGATTAATTTTTAATCATTGATAATGAGTAACTTATATGCTATGACAAAAATATGACGCAACTTTAATCAATCGTTTGATTAATTTTGACCCATTGAAATTATGGACAAAGATAAAATAGACAAAAAGGACTACATTCTGGACGTGGCTGAGCGCGTGTTTGCAGATAAAGGGTTCGACGGCGCATCTACCCGTCTGATATCGGGAGAGGCCGGTGTAAATATGGCTATGCTCAATTATTACTTCGGTTCAAAAGAGGGTCTTTTCCTGGCGATAATTGAACGTAAAATATCACACTTCCAAAACATACTGCAAAACCTGGGCAGTAATGAAAACATGAGCCCATGGGATAAAATGGAGACCTACATTGAGCTTTACGGCGATAAGATTGTAAGCAATAACTGTTTCCAGAAACTGCTTTATAAAGAGATGGTGATGGACCGTGGCAACGAACTATCTGAAAAGCTGCGCAGTATGCTGCTAAAAAATGTTGCGGAGGTGGAAAGGATATTAAAGGAAGGTATTAAAACCGGCGACTTTAACGAGCATATTGATATCCCCATGGTAATTGCAACGCTTTACGGAACAAAGAACTACATTATTAATACTCCGTTAATGTCGTCGTCGCTTTTGGGCTATGATATCTATAATGATGAAATGATAGAGAAAAAGCTTAAACCTCAGATAAAAAGCTTTATGAAGAACTTACTAAAATGCTACCTGCTAAAACAACAATGAAAATACAATTCAACACATCTCACCACTTCCATTTAATTAAGATACCGCTGCTGGCTGTTATTTTGGCCATACTGCTAATGGGCCTTGTAAACAACGCCAAAGCACAGGACAAAACCCTGCGATTGGAAGAAGCCATACAATTAGGCTTGCAAAACAGCAAGGTATTAAAACTGTCTCAAGCTAAAATAGACGAGGCTGTATCGCAATACAATCAAGAAAAAGATCGCGCGTTGCCAACGGGCTCGGTAAGCTTTGGTTACAACCACGCGCAAATTCCGGCCAATAAATTAAACTTTGGCGAAGAGACCATAGCGCTGCCAAAAAGCGCCAACGCGTTTCTGGGTATTGCGTCAATCAACCAAACTATTTTTGGCGGGCACCGCTTAAAATACGCACAGGAGTCAACTAACCTGTTGACCAATATCTCGCGCTTAGATGCTGTAAGGGATAAGGACCAGATAACCTATGACATTATTAACGCTTACTACAACCTGTATAAGGTGCAGCAAAGCTTAAAAGTGGTTAAGGAAAACCTGGAAACTATTGACGACCAGATCCACCAATCACAGCGCTTTTTTGATCAGGGTTTGGTTACCAAAAATGATGTATTGAGGTTCCAGCTGCAGCGTTCCAACGTTCAGATAAACGGCGTTGACCTGGAGAGCAACCGCAAGATCATTAATCATAACCTCGATATCCTGTTAGGTTTGCCGGAAAGCACCAATTTGGTTATTGATGAGATACCAATGGCTAAACGCTCAATAGGCACGTTAAATGATTATATAGATTCTGCCTTAGCTAATCGCCGGGAACTGGCACAATTAGATATACGTAACCGCATTGCCGAGAACAATATTAAAAGCATACAGGCAAATACTACGCCTACGCTTTCGGCATCGGCAGGCGCTTATTATGTTGATGTATCGGCTAATCCAATACCAAGAAGCGGCAACTTTATTACGCCTGTTGCGGTAGGGCTTACCGCCTCATGGAACATATCAAGCTTGTGGAACAACAAAAACAAAATTGCCGAAGCGAAAATTCAGCAGAGTGAAGTAGCCATTAACAAAGGCATTGTGTCTGACCAACTGCGTAATGAAGTTAACCAGAATTACCAAAGCTATTTATCCGCGCTGGATAAGATACAACTGCTGCAAACTGCTATTGAGCAGGCAGGCGAGAACAAAAACATACTGGCATCTAAATACAGAAGCAATATAGCATCGGCAATTGACAGAGCCGACGCCGAGACCCTACTCTACCAGGCACAGATCAATTTAGCGTTGGCCAAGGCCGATGCAGATCTGGCTTACTATACCTTAATGAAATCAACCGGAAAACTTAATAAATAATAAAATCACTTAGAATAAAATGGCAAAGCAAGCAACAGCTCAAGAAGATACACCTGCGAAAAAACCAAATAAAGTATTACCAATAATATTAGGCGTTATACTATTAGGCGGCATTATTTTCGGGGTAAAAGAATACATGTACTACAGCAAACACGTTGATACAGACGACGCGCAGATTGATGCCGATATAAGCCCTGTTGTGGCCCGCGTTGGCGGATATGTTGACAGCATAATGTTTGAAGAGAACACACCAGTAACTAAAGGACAGGAATTAGTTAAAATAGACGACCGCGATTACAAAGTTAAATTAGAACAGGCGCAGGTTGCGCAAACCGGCGCTGCGGCTAACGTAGGCGTTGGCCAATCACAGATCTTTACCACGGCGGCTAACTCATCCGTTGCCCGCGCGCAAATGGAATCGGCAAAGGCACGTTTGGATAAAGTGGAGAAAGACTATCAGCGGTATGCTAACCTAATTAAGGATGGCTCTATTACCCAGCAGCAGTTTGACCAGGCAAAATCAGACCTTGAAGTGGCGCAGGCTACCTATCGCGCAGCACAAGATCAATACAGAGCGGCAGAGCAGCAGGTTAATACCACCCGCAGCGAACTAAAGGTTACCAATACAGGCGTTAACCAGCGCGAGGCTGATATTGACTATGCCAAATTGCAATTAAGCTATACCCGCGTTATTGCGCCGGCAAGCGGCATAGCATCAAAAAAGAACGTGCAGCTGGGGCAGTTAGTGCAGCCGGGACAAACGCTTTTTAATATTGTTAACGCCAACAGTATGTTTATTACGGCCAACTTTAAAGAGACGCAGTTAGAGCAGATAAAAAACGGCCAGAAAGTAAATGTTGAGGTAGATGCTTATCCTGATATGGAAATAAGCGGTACGGTTTACAACTTCTCTCCCGCTACAGGCGCTAAATTCTCGTTACTTCCGCCGGATAATGCTACAGGTAACTATGTAAAAGTGGTACAACGCGTACCCGTTAAAATAAAGCTGAACGGAAGTAAAGAAGACCTGGCCAAGTTGCGTGCCGGGATGAGTGTAAACGTATCAGTACTAGTAAAAGAATAATTAAATGGCCGAAACTGGTTTTAAAAAATGGATCATCACAATTACGGTGATCACAGCTTCGCTATTGGAGCTGATTGATACCACCATTGTGAACGTAGCGCTGCCCCACATACAGGGAAACCTGGGCGCAACGCTTGAAGATGTGGCGTGGGTAGTTACCGGTTATGCAGTGGCCAACGTAATTATACTGCCCATGTCGGGCTGGCTGGGTGGCAGGTTTGGCCGCAAAAATTACTTCCTCGCTTCTATTATAGTGTTCACATTCGTATCGTTCTTATGCGGAAACGCGCAGAACATGGACGAGCTGATCATCTTCAGGATATTACAGGGGCTTGCAGGTGGCGGCCTTATATCAACAGCACAGGCCATATTATTAGAAACCTGGCCGCGCGAACAAATAGGTACAGCAACAGCGCTATTTGGTTTGGGCGCGGTGGTAGGCCCTACAGTTGGCCCAACCATTGGTGGTTGGATAGTTGAGCAATACGCCTGGCCATGGATATTTTACGTTAACATACCGGTAGGCGCGCTGGCCGCATTTTGTGCCTACACCTTTATTAGAGAGACGCCGAAGGAGGAAAAGCGACCCGTTGACTGGTGGGGAATTTTACTGCTTGCCATTGCTGTTGGTAGTTTACAAACCGTATTAGAAAAAGGCGAGAGCGAAGACTGGTTTGCTACCACCTATATAGTTGTGTTAACGGTAAGCGCGGTGCTGGGTACATTCCTGTTTATATGGCGCGAAATGAGTACGGACCACCCTATTGTAAACTTCAGCATACTCCGGCATCGCAGCTTTGCAGTGGGGATGTTCACTTCATTTGTTTTGGGGTTTGGCTTATACGGATCAGTGTTTGTGTTCCCGGTATTTTGTCAAACACTATTGGGCTTTAATGCGCAGCAAACCGGCGAATTACTCTTCCCGGGTGGTTTGTGTACCATTGTTATGATGCCTTTTATTGGTAAAATGCTTAACAAAGGTGTTCCGGCGCAGTTTATGGCGGCGGCTGGGATGTTCCTCTTCTTTGTCTTCACCAACATGCTGAGCCACTCTACATTGCAAACCGGCGAAAAAGACGTATTAATACCGTTACTGGTACGTGGTGTAGGTATGGCCCTTTTATTTGTGCCACTAACAACGCTGGCCATGTCAGACCTTAAAGGGCCTGAACTTGGGCAGGGATCAGGCCTTAACAATATGATGCGCCAATTGGGCGGATCTTTTGGTATAGCGGTGTTAACTACCCTTATCCATACACGGCAGGCCTATCACCGCAGTCATTTGCTGGAGAATATAACTGTTTTAAATCCGGCACTTACTGAAAGGTTAAATATGCTTACTCATAGATTTATGAGTAGTGGCAAATCAGTTATGGATGCTACCACGATGGCTTATAAAGCTTTAGAGGGTCAGATAACCCGCCAAACGCTGCTGCTTACGTATGATGATGCCTATTGGTTGTCGGGTATGGTGATGGTATTCTCTATTCCCTTAATATTTTTGCAGCCTTTTAAAAAGAAGCTGAAGGCTGTTACAGATGCGCATTAATAACAAAAGCCGTTCCTTTGTACAAGGGAACGGCTTTCTCCAAAAAAATTAACAATTAAATTTTAGTAGCCTCCGGATAACCGCTTTCCTCTCACAAAAAGTATCCGCCGGAGATATTTGTTTAAATCTTAGCGATAAAATTATAAGTTTTTTGATAAAACAAGGCATATTTTTTATTCTTTTAATGAAAAAATTTTGCCCTGTATACAAATCTGAACGTTTTTTGTTAAACCAAAGTAAAAAACACGCGTAAACATTTACTGGTCTATTGAATTTGAGTTAACACATGGCAATTGCGCAAGTTTTTGAGATATGGTGGCAGCAGCAAACCTGGCAGGAACTAACAGGTTTTATTACCGGCCTGCTATGTGTGTACCTGGCCGCAAAAAATGTAATATGGAACTGGCCCCTTGCCATTATAAGCGTGGTTACCTATGCCTTTATTTTTTTTGATAAGCACTTGTTTGCTGATGCCGGCTTACAACTTTATTTTTTGGCGATGAATATTTATGGCTGGTACCATTGGAGCAAAAAATCGCCTTTAGAGAACCTGGCACCGGTGGTGCGGATAACTAACCGTCAAATACTATTAAGTGTTACTGGGGTAGCCGTTGTTACCTTTTTTTTAGGATCTGTTTTAAAATACACAACTGCCTCTTACCCTTACCTGGATAGTTTTTGTGCGGCATGCAGCGTAGTTGCGCAGCTGCTGTTGGCACGCAAGGTGTTAGAGAACTGGCTGATATGGATCTTTGTGAATACCATTTACGTGGGTATTTATATAGCCAAAGACCTGCATCTTACAGCTATAATGTACGCCGTTTATATTCCTATTGTGGTGTTGGGCTACATAGAGTGGAAAAAAGAGTTGAAATGATTTTGGATTTCGGATGTTCGATTTCGGATTTATTTACTTTTACAGGTATTGGAACTAACCAACGTGCTCAAATCCGAAATCGAACATCCTCAATCCGATATAAAAACGCAACATGCTTAAATCCGAAATCGAACATCCGAAATCCGAAATAAAAAAGATCGCTGTAGTGGGGCCGGAATCAACCGGAAAATCAACCATGTCTGCCTGGCTGGCCGACCACTATGATACCATTTGGGTACCCGAATACGCACGCGGCTATTGCGAAAAACTAACACTACCCCCTACCTGGCAGGACGAGATCAATATGTATAAGGGCCAGCTTGCTTTAGAACAAGAAATGACCCCACAGGCCCGTAACGGCTTACTGCTATGCGATACTACTTTCATCACCGTAAAAATATGGAGCGACCATATCTTCGGCAGCTCGCCAACGGAAGTTACAGATGCCTTATTAAAGCACCACTACGATCTGTACCTGCTGCTTGATATTGATATGCCCTGGCAGGATGACCCTCTGCGCGATTTCCCTACCCTGCGTGAGCATTTTATGGAAGTATGGCACAGGGAATTAAAGGCTTTGAATGCAAATTACGTGGTAATATCGGGCACGGGGCAGGAGCGGTATGATAGCGCGGTGCGGATCATCGACGCACATTTATCCGCAAATTAATCGCCTCATCCTTCACACATCTACTGCAATACAAGCTTTTATTTTTTAAAATGATGCAACATTCGCGCAAAGCCTGCGTCATATAACATTGAAAGCTAAACAGTTTGAGCGCCATATTTACTGATAAGCATTACCACCTTGTTGTTGCATGCAAACAGGGTAGTAAGCAAGCCTGCTATGACCTGTATCGATTGTATTCGAAAGCAATGTTAAATGTTGCCTTTCGGATAGTGGGGAATATTGGCGATGCTGAAGATATTTTACAGGAATCTTTCGTTGACGCGTTCAACAAACTGAAAGATTTTAGGCAGGAAACAACGTTTGGCTTATGGCTTAAGCAAATTGTAATAAACCGCTCGGTTAATTTATTAAGAAAACGCAGGGTTGAGTGGGTGAGTCTGGATGACGAACACATAGAAACCCTGAGCGATGATGAGGTGGATGACGGCGAAGATGTTCAATACAAAGTACTCCTTATTAAAGAAGCGATGAAAGAACTGCCCGATGGATATCGAACGGTATTGTCATTGTATTTGCTGGAGGGTTATGATCATGAAGAAATTGGGCAGGTATTAGGTATAACAGAAAACACATCCCGAACTCAGTTTTTAAGGGCTAAGAGAAAACTGTGTGAAATTTTAGATAGAAAAGGACAAAAAAAATGAGCTCACAATTAGAAGATTTTATAAAAAATAACCGCGAACAATTTGATGATGCAGAACCGGCAGACGAGTTGTGGCACCGCATAGAAAGGAGGTTGCCCCGGCAAACGTATAATGAAAGGTTTACGAAAAAAGCATTTTCGTTCGGGTTTGTTTTGCGCGTGGCAGCGGCCGTTATTTTAATTATGGGTATTTGCTTTATAGGTTATTTAAAATTGTCTAACGCCCGTGTAGATCTGGTCGCTATAAATCCGGAATATGCGCAGCAGCAGGCGCATTATGCTACGTTAGTTAAAAACCAGCGCTCAGAGCTAAAAGCGGTAACAAAAGCCGACCCGCAGCTGTACTACGAATTTAATACAGAATTTACCCGGATGGATTCGGTTTACAAACGTTTAAAGAGTGAACTATCAACCAGCCCCGACCGCGAAAAGGTTTTGCGCGCCATGATCCAAAACTTACAGATACAAACACAGGTACTCAGTCAGCAGTTAAATATGGTTGAGCAATACAACAAAATGAAATCAGCGCAAAAAAATGAGATCAAAAATATTTAAAGCGTTATCGCTGTGCCTGTTAAGCACCCTTCCTGCTGTTGTATTTGCCCAAGCCATTAATAAGAATGTAATGGCAAAGTATGTTACCATTATAAGTAACGGCTCAGGAGCAGACACAGATACAGGCAGCAACACTGTCTACATTTTTACCACGCCAGAAGTGGCTGATGTTAAAGAATCGGATCCTGATAATCCTGTTGTATACCTATACAATAACGAACGGTCTGTAGACGATAATAATATCGAACTAATAAAAAACTACACCAAAAGCTACACCGTTAGGCCTAATGATAAGCTGGAAATTGATAACCTGTACGGAAAAATAAGTGTAAATACCTGGAACAGGAATGAGATAAAGGTGGAGGTGCAGGTTAAGGTTGCAGCAAAAAACGATGCCGATGCCAGAATACTCCTCAATAAGGTGAGCATCAACAACAAAAAAACAGGCTCAAAGGTCTCGTTTAAAACCAACATAGCTAAAGAAGGTGTTTGGAACCTTATATCTGGTAACAACAAAAACATTTACCGGCGAATTGAGATCAACTACAATATTTACATGCCTACCCGCAACGCGCTCGACATTAGTAACCAATGGGGAATTATCGAGCTACCCGATTTTGAAGGGAAGGTGGTGATCAACTGCTCTTATACCAATCTGATAGCGCAATCGCTATCTAATACGGCCGAAATCCATATTAACAATGGCGACGCTAAGATCGCAAAGTTAAAAATGAGCGATCTGAATATTTCTTATGGCAATTTAAGTCTCGGATCGGCAGATAAGCTCACCGCAGTTGTAAACTTCAGTTCGGCAAAGATCGGGAAGATAAATACCTCGGGCGTAATCAGTATGCAATACGGCACCGGCCTGCAAATTGACGATCTGGATAAAAACATGAAAAATCTATCGGTAAACTCATCATTTTCTAACGTAAACCTGGGTGTAAGTGATACTAAGAACGCCAACTTTAACGTAACGGTGCGCAATGGTAGCTTTAGCTTTAATAATCCCGCAATAAATATGGCAACAAAAAGCCCCGCCGACTCCACCGCAAAAAGCGGGCAATGGCAGGCCGCGCAAAGCTACAGGGGCCATGTAGGTAAAGGCAGCACAACAAAAATTATCAAGATCAACTCAAGCTACGGAAGCGTGAAGTTTAATTAGCCCCCTCCGCCCCCTAAAGGGGGAACTTTTTAAAATTTAAAGACGGGTAAAATAAAGACGAGTTTTTAAAAGTCTCCCCTTTAGGGGAGATTTAGAGGGGCTAAAAAACTCTACAAAGTAACCCCTTCAAATACTCGCCTTCCGGGAATGACGATCTTACCGGATGATCTTCGGGCTGACAAAACTGATGGATAAATTGCACTTGCTTACCGGCATCTAAAGCGGCCCAGGCCAGCACCTGTTTAAAATTTTCCATGTCCATAGCGCCCGAGCAGGAAAAGGTGGCCAATAAGCCCCCGCTGTTAAGCAACAGCATTCCCACACGGTTTAAGTCTTTATAAGCGCGTGCGGCACGGTCAAGCGCTGAGCGCGATGGCGCATATTTGGGCGGATCAAGCACAATAATATCAAACTTCTCTCCGGCATCCTTAAAAGCACGCAATTGCTTGTTTACGTCTGATTGTATGGCAGAATGTATACTTGCATCCAGTTTATTTAGGCTGATGTTTTGCTTAAGCGTTTCAATGGCCAGGGCAGAACTATCTACGCTGGTTACTGATGCCGCACCGTTACGTAGGGCATTAAGTGTGAATCCGCCGGTATAACTAAAGCAATCCAACACTTTTTTACCGGCAGCATGCTCGGCCACAATCCGCCGGTTATCGCGTTGGTCACAGTAAAAGCCCGATTTTTGCCCCTCGGCTATATTGATACTATACACAATGCCGTTCTCTTTTACTTCAACAGAAGCAGGTGGCTCGTCGCCCCATAAAACAACATTATCCGTTTCAAGGCCTTCATGCTGGCGCGATGAGGCATCGCTTTTATCAAATATGCTTAAAGGGTTAAGCAACCGTCTTAGCTCGTCTATTACTACAGGCATCAGCTTTTCAATGCCAGATGTTAGTATTTGTACCGCTAAATGATCGGCGTATTTATCAACTATCAATCCGGGCAAGTAATCGGCCTCGCTAAAAATTAACCGGCAGGTATCGGTACCGGCATTTAATATATTGGCACGTGCATTTACTGCAGCAGCTACCTTCTGTTTTATCCAATCTTCATTAACAGCTGTGTTTTCATCCCACTCCAGTAAACGCAAGGCAACCCGCGATTGGTCGTTATAAAAACCAAAGGCCATAAAATCGCCTTTGTGGTTAAGCAAACGCACAATATCGCCGTTAACAGGCTTACCCTTAACACGGTCTATAGCCCCAGAAAACACCCAGGGATGCCTTTGATTTACAGCTTTCTCTTTATCCTTTTTTAATACAACATCCGTCATGGCTGCAAAAGTATTAATTTAGTTTTGCAAAGGAGTTGCATAACCATGTCAAGATTAACCACAAGCAAAAGGGCTGGTCTTCCGACCAGCCCTTTTTCATTTTCTTAGCCTCCCGTTAACTCAACCCCTTCACAAACTCTTTCATCGCGTCACCCGGATTTTCCTGCTTCATAAAGTTCTCACCTATCAAAAACCCGTTAAAACCGGCCTGCTTTAGCTCGTTAATTACTTTGGTATTGCTGATAGCGCTTTCCGATATCTTCATAAAATCATTAGGGATGTGATCTGCCAGATCAAAAGAAGTTTGTACTGATACGGTAAAATCGGCCAGGTTACGGTTGTTTACCCCTATAGCATCCAGCTTAGGATGAATACTGCGTTGCAATTCTTCCATGTTATGCACCTCCAATAATACATTAAGCCCAAGACTTTTAGCTAATGATGCCAGTGTATCAATTTCCTTAGGCGTAAGTATGGCCGCAATCAGTAATATAATATCAGCGCCCCAGGCTTTGGCTTCCAACACCTGGTACTCGTCTATCATAAAATCTTTACGTAAAATGGGTATCTGGTTTACCGCGCGGGCCTTAGCTATATCCTGCTGCGTACCCATAAAAAAGTCGGTATCTGTTAATACTGACAGTGCCGAAGCTCCCGCGGCCGCGTAGCCAGTAGTAACATCCTCAACACTAACCTTGTCATTTATAATTCCCTTTGACGGCGACCTGCGCTTAAACTCAGCAATAATCCCGGTACGGGCCGGGTCTAATAAAAAATCCTTAAACGAATAAGTTTCTCTATTAAATAAGGCACTGCTTTCCAGTTGTGTAACAGAAACATTTGCCTTTGCCGCCGCTACTTCTTCGCGTTTGCGCTCTACAATTTTATCGAGTATGGTTAGCCCCTTAACCCCCTGAAGGGGGGATGTTTGAATGCTCATTAATTATTAAATTTTTTCAAATATACTTATCCATTTAATATACTCCCCCTTTAGGGGGCCTGGGGGCGTTATTTTGAAATAACCTCTGCCGCTATGGTTTCATTACGTAGCGCCAGCCAGTTCTGCATCATTTCTTTGCCAAACTCAGTCAGGATAGACTCAGGGTGAAACTGAACGCCTCTAACATCATAGTATTTGTGTCTAAGGGCCATTGCAGAATTATCCCGCTCATCAACAGCAGTAACGGTCAATACATCAGGTAGATTTTTTTCGTCAACTACCCATGAGTGGTATCTGCCAACCTTAAATACGTGCGGTAAACCCTGAAAAAGTTTTTCGTTATAGTCTGTAACCTTTATTGGGGTTGCAATGCCGTGCATAGGCTGCTTTAAGTTATAAAGGCTGCCACCAAAGGCCTCGGCAATAGCCTGCTGACCTAAACACACACCGAATATGCTTTTTGTAGCTGCGTATGTTTTAATAACGTCTAACAGCAAGCCTGCTTCGGAGGGTATACCCGGTCCCGGCGAAAGTATGATCTTATCAAAGGCATCCACATCCTCTAACTTGAACTTATCATTGCGCCATACTTCGCATTGCAAGCCAAGTTCGTTAACCAAATGCACCAAATTGTAGGTAAATGAGTCGTAGTTGTCAATAATTAAAATTTTGTTATTCATTTTACACCTCCTGCCCGTCTTTTTATTTTTTAGGGGATTTATGCTTATTACGTTTTGTGATACTGTTAGTTCTGATAAGACATTTTTTATTAGCGATTGTTGCAATGCTACAACTCTGTGGCTAACTCAATTGCTTTTCTTAATGCTGCTATTTTATTATTTACCTCGTTCAGCTCGCTTTCGGCTACAGAACCGGCTACTATACCCGCACCGGCCTGGTAATGCAAAGTGTTATTCTTGCTCAGAAACGACCTGATCATGATGGCGTGATTAAAATCGCCGTTAAAGCCCAAATAGCCAATGGCACCGCTATAAAAACTGCGTTTTATATTCTCGTTCTCATCAATAATCTCCATGGCACGGTACTTTGGCGCGCCGCTCAGCGTTCCTGCCGGGAAGGTATCTGCCACAACATTAAAAGTAGGCACATTGGGCAGCAGCTGCCCGCTCACCTTTGATACCAGGTGTATAAGGTGCGAATAATATTGTACCTCTTTAAATGCTTTCACCTCAACATGATCGCAATGGCGGCTAAGGTCATTACGAGCCAGGTCAACCAGCATAACATGCTCAGATGATTCCTTCGGATCGTTTTTCAGGTTGAATGCAATTTCTGCATCTTTTTCATCATCGCCGCTGCGCTTAAATGTGCCTGCAATTGGGAATATGGTGGCATGCCGATCCTTTATAGTGATCTGCGCCTCCGGCGATGATCCGAAGATCCTGAAATCGCCAAAATCAAAATAGAACAGATAAGGCGATGGATTGATGGAGCGCAAGGCCCGATACACATTAAACTCGTCGCCGGTGAATTGTTTAGAAAAAGCACGAGACGGCACTATCTGGAAAACATCGCCCCGATAAATGTGCTGCTTCATCTTTTCAACTATGGCCATAAAACCTTCGTCGCTCAGATTGGAGCTTTCCTCGGCATTGCTTTGAAAGCTGTATTGCGGGAAGTTCTTATTCTTGATCAGATCCTCTATGCGCCTTATGCCCGATCCATCATTAACATCTTCGGTAGCGTTGTGGAATATATACAACTCGTTTTTAAAGTGATCTATAGCTATAATATACCTGTAAAGGTGATACTGCATAACGGGTATTTTCCGGCTGGTATCATCGCTCTTTTTTAAAGAGATGGTTTCAAAATGCTCAACCGCTTCATGAGTAAAATAACCGAACAAGCCGTTTGATGTTATTTTAAGTGGAATCTCCGTCGTTTCAAAACTCGAAATAAAGCCACTTATCCGGTCAATCAGTTCAAAGTCGCCTTGTTTTAATTCCTCTTTTGTTCCATCGGGATACGTGGTTGTTAGCGTGTCATCATTCAATAAAATGCCTGCAAATGGCTGGCAGCAAACAAAACTGTGGCTGTTTTCCCGGCTGTGATAGTCTGAGCTTTCCAGCAGCAGCGAATTAGGAAATACGTCGCGCAGGCGCAGGTATATGCTTACCGGCGTTGTGGTATCGGCAAGTAGCTTTTTATAAGTGGTTGTAATTTTAAATTTTTTCATTTGGTATTAAATATGACATAAAACAAAAAACCCGGCAGATTGGGGCTCGCCGGGTTTTTGTAATAGGTTTACAATTGATTAGTCTTGCTGATCACAACTAACTCCGGCTGCCCAATTTAATGGGTGCCACCAGTAGTTTCTATTGTTGTTTTTGATCATTGTGGTCACAAATTTATAAAGAAAATTGAATTAGCAAAATTTTTATGCGCTTTTTTTAACTGGTGCCAAATAATCCACGGCCACTTTGAAGTATTGCCACCACAATAACCAATAAGGCCAGCGAATACGAAATAGCTATAGCGCGGAATTTTGCTTCGTGCAATACCGCCTTTTTTGACCGGGAGTGGCCAACTGTTATTAATATAATGGCAAAGAGCATCATAACGGCATGTTCCATTGTCCAGTACCGGGCGGTAGCATCTTTCATGGTATTGCTTGTAAATTGTACAAACGGACTAACAAAATATAATATCAACCCGATTAAAAACTGCGTGTGCACAGATATCATAGCAAACAAATTTAACTTACGGTTGCCATCGATATATGATTTTTTACCAAACCAGCCAACAAAAGCTACCAATATAGCTACTACCACCAGCAGCATTACTAAATACCTGAACCCGGAGTGCAGATGTAAAAGGAAATTGTACATGATTTAAATTTTTTGCAATATACGAGAAAGGGAATTTGGTTGTATGTTGTAAGTTGTGGGTTTTCTTTTGTCGATTATATATCAAAGTTTAAGGACCTACTTAAAGTGGTGCTTAATTTTTAGTTTTATACCAACTTAAATAAACAATGCTCTCAAGTTTTATTTCTTACGATGGATTGCCTTTAAAATCAGGAGGTGCGCATATGATAAATAATGCAGATAGGCTGCAAACTTACAACACACTATCTGCTTTTTTTGAATCCATGACAACCAATCCATCTTGTGTTAATACTATCGAACTTGATATCTTCAGCAGAGAAGAAGAGTCAAAAGCCAAATTTTGGTACATGGTTAGAACATTCGGTTTGCCTAACTGGTCATTTTTTGGCAGCAGTAGGGGTGGATTCATTTGGACCTTTAATGTTGATGAAAAGCAAATGCTTAAAGCTATTGAATTAACCAAAAAATTTGGGAATGTAGCATTACGCCTTGTATGGCGTTTTCAATTTGTTGATATCGATACTAAAGAAATTCTTAACGGCCAAAATGAGATTCCTGTAATTGATGAAAGGAAATATAATTCTGAGATATATGTAAGATTGGCCAAAAACGCCTCGATTTCTTTATGGCTTACGCTACCATTTGGTCACCTTGACGAAAAAACTGCCAGTTACATTGATTTATTGAAAGCCAAATTACCAGTCAAACTCTCTAATAATCACTGGAAGATTTGGACTTTATCAAAAAACGGAACTTGGATGGGTCGCAAGTTAGATGTCTCGGGTATTGTGCAATAGATAAAACCTAGGACGCAAAACTAAACTTTCCCAAAAGCACCGACAAATTATTACCCACCGATAAAGGCTCACCCGCAAGCGCTTCGTTTCCTAACAAGGCGAATAATATAGCCTCTTTAGCGTCAGGATTGATTCCCAGGCTTTCGGTATCATTAATTTCTGTGCGATACAAACGCTTTTTCAAATAATCTACTACAAACGGGTTTTTTGCCCCGCCGCCACTCACAAACATTTTTGCTCCTTTGGGCATGTAAGCCCGTGTAAAATCGGCAATAGCTTTGGCGGTAAAGGCGCTTAGGGTGCTTATCACATCTTCGTGCGCTATATGGCTGGTGCCAGAACGTTCCTGAGCAGCGCGTACATATTCTTCATTAAACAATTCAGGTCCGGTGGTTTTAGGTGGCGTTTCCTGAAAGAAGGGATGCTTAAGCAAAGAATTTAGCAAGGCCTCATTTACCGTACCCGAATTAGCAATGGCCGAATCCTCATCAAAAGCCTTATTAAAAAACTTACGACTAAAGGTATCTATCAACGTATTACCCGGTCCAATGTCTGAGCAAAGTATCCTGTCGCTATCGCCATCTGCAGGCAGGTAAGTCAGATTGGATATTCCGCCAATATTAACAAGTATCCTATCCTCGCCCGGTTTACTACCTAATATCACATCACCATACAAAGCTAAAGGAGCACCTTCTCCACCAGCCGCAACATGTTTTTGCCTGAAATCTGATATGGTCAATATACCCGTTTTTATCGCCAGATGATCCCCATCCCCTATTTGCAGGGTAGCATTGGGGTAGCCATCCTGTTTGTGCAGCCGTTGCGGCGCATGGTAAATAGTTTGGCCATGACTGGCTATAAAATCTACATCGGTTGCTGCCACCTTCCAATTTCCTAAAGCTTCTAAAACTAAACCGGCGTGATAGCTGCCTATGTAAGCATTTAGTAAGCACACCTTCTCTAATTCAACCTGCTTTTTAGAGAAAACGGTGCGCACTTCATCTTTAAATTTATCGCCGTAAGGCACAGTAGTGAAGTTGAGCAGTTCAAACTGAGTTTCCAGACCGTTGCCGGTAAATTTACACAGGGCTATGTCTAAACCATCAAGCGAGGTGCCCGACATTAAACCTATGCCCAGCCGCGATGGCTTTTGAGCGATATCCACCAGTTGTTGCAAGTTTTTGTTCAGTAGCTGCATATAGCGTAGTTATAGTGAAGATGCAAGAATTAAGAGTCAGGATGCAAGAGTCAAGAACCAAGACTTAGCGTAAAAGAGATCTTGATTCTTGTTTCTTAACTCTTGATTCTAAAGAAAAGCTGTTGCTTTAAAATTAGCTATTTGCCCTTGCAACAACAAAAGTTAAATCAATAAATGTTGATATTTGTTGGAGCACATAGCTACCAATATAACCTGCTGCACCATGGCCCGATTGAATTTATTAGAAGAAACCCGTTACGAAAAGCTGCCTGTTACTGTTTATACCACACCTGCCGAAGCGTCTGTTGCTGTAGCTGCCCGAATTGCCCATCTGATACGCGATAAGCAAGCAAAAGGCGAAACCGCGGTGCTTGGCCTGGCAACCGGGGTAACACCAGTACGAGTTTATGCTGAGCTGGTGCGCCTGCATAAAGAGGAAGACCTGAGTTTTAAAAATGTCATCACCTTTAATCTGGATGAGTATTACCCAATGCAGCCGGGAGCAGCGCAAAGTTATGTGCGCTTTATGAATGAGCAGTTGTTTGATCATATAGATATCGATCGCGCCAATATTCATATACCCGATGGAACGCTTGCTGAGGGTGAGATAATAGACTTTTGCCTTAATTATGAAAGGCAGATAGAAGAACTGGGCGGCCTGGACCTGCAGATATTAGGCATAGGCCGTACAGGCCATATCGGCTTCAACGAACCCGGCTCGGCACCCAACTCAGGCACACGCCTGGTAACGCTGGATGATATGACCCGCGCCGATGCCGCCCGCGACTTTGGTGGCAAGCAGAACGTGCCCGCCAAGGCTATTACTATGGGCATAGGCACCATATTTAAGGCGCGGGAGATAATATTAATGGCTTGGAACAGCAAGAAAGCGCCAATTGTAAAAAAGGCGGTAGAGGGCGATATCTCATCAGAAGTGCCGGCCACCTACCTGCAGCTTTCTGATAATGTGGAGTTTATTTTAGATGAACCGGCCGCTTCTGAACTTACCCGCTTTAAAACGCCATGGCTGGTAAAGGATTGCGTGTGGGATGATGAACTAAAGAAAAAAGCCGTGATATGGCTGGCCGAACACGCAAGCAAGCCCATTTTAAAACTGGTTGCCGATGATTATAATAACAACGGTATGGCCCAATTAGCCGTGGCCCATGGCCCTGTTTACGATATTAACATTGCTGTTTTTAACCAGATACAACATACCATTACCGGTTGGCCGGGCGGCAAACCGGGTGCAGACGACAGTCAGCGGCCGGAGCGGGCTGAGCCGGCTAAAAAACGCACGGTGATCTTCTCTCCGCACCCTGATGATGATGTGATATCCATGGGCGGTACTTTTATGCGTTTGGTTGATCAGGGGAATGATGTGCATGTGGCTTACCAAACATCAGGCAATACGGCGGTTTGGGATGATGATGTACTACGCTACGTTGAGTTTGCCATTGACTTTGATGAGCGGATGGGAACCAATGCGGCTAAGCTGCACGCTACTTATGATGATATGCGCACCTTCATCGCTCAGAAACAACCTAACCAGCCTGACACCCCTGAAATACGTGATGTGAAGGGCTTTATACGCAAAACAGAAGCGATAGCAGGTGCCAGGTACGCGGGCTTAAATGACGATCATATCCATTTTATGGCGCTGCCGTTTTACGAGACGGGCAAGGTGAAAAAGAACCCTGTAAGCGATGAGGATATCCGCCTTACCATGGAACTGTTGCAGGAGATAAAGCCGCACCAGGTATTTGCAGCCGGCGACTTTGCCGACCCGCACGGCACCCACATTGTCTGCTTTAATATTGTTGTTGAGGCGTTGCGACGCCTGGCTAAAACCGAAGCCTGGGTGGCCGACTGCTGGCTGTGGATGTACCGCGGTGCCTGGTTCGAGTTTGATATCCACGAGATTGAGATGGCCGTTCCCATATCGCCTGATGAGGTTTTGCGGAAGCGTTATGCCATATTTAAGCACCAATCGCAGAAGGACCCGGCGGTTTTTCCGGGGGAGGACCGGCGCGAGTTTTGGGTACGCGCCGAGGACCGCAACCGCGAAACTGCTGAGCGCTACGACGGTTTAGGCTTTGCTGAATACGCGGCAATGGAGGCGTTTAAACGGTATCACTTTTAGCATGTTTGTCCCGCGTG
This sequence comes from Mucilaginibacter calamicampi, assembly GCF_042676765.1. NCBI lineage: Bacteria > Pseudomonadati > Bacteroidota > Sphingobacteriia > Sphingobacteriales > Sphingobacteriaceae > Mucilaginibacter > Mucilaginibacter calamicampi. The sequence continues at coordinate 46,970 of NZ_JBHTHU010000018.1, read as the reverse complement.
GGTGTGAGACAAAGTGGGACAGGTTGGGACAAATTTTTTATTAATTGGTTGGCAGTAAGCAGTTTGCAGTTTTGCGGTGGGACAAAGTGAGACAACTTATAAGTCAGGAAAATTAGCTGTAAAATGCAATTAAATAACTCATAATCAATTAATTGCAAATTAGCTATTTTTTGTCTCGCTTTGTATATCTATTTCAGGACAAATCATTGTTACACTAAATGTTAAAGCATGTTAAAGTTTATGCTATGTTCTAACAGTTGCTCTACTTTTAGTTATGCAAGCAAAAGCCATAACTCTTCTTCTTTTCATTTTTGGATACACCCTTTCTGCATTTTGCCAGACTAAACTTGAAGGGCAAATAGTCAATTCAGCAAGTAAAAGTGGCCTGCGGTATGTTAATATTGGCATTAAAGGCAGGAATATCGGCACCATCTCTAAGGAAAATGGGTTCTTCGCTATTAACATACCTCCCGAAAATATAACAGATACGTTAACATTTTCGCTTATCGGCTATGGTGAACTTTCAATTCCCTTGCAGCAGTTAACTTCTAACGAAAAAATAAAGATTCAGTTAGTTGAGAACACCACCATGCTGAAAGAGGCATTGATCAGGAGTGATAAATTGGTAGAAAGGAAGTTTGGCATAAGGAATACCGGAGCACTTCTCCATTTTACAGATGGCATCTTCAAGAAAGATGATAGCTTTGAAATTGGGCAGGTAATTGATTTGGGTGCCAGGCCCGGCAAAATCACCTCTCTGAATATTCATATCAATTCATCCAGGCCGGATAGTGCCACTTTCAGGATAAATTTCTACCAATTTGATGAGGATCATAACACACCGGGGCCTCGCATATTTAATAAAAGCATTGTGCAAAGACACCCAATAAAAGAGGGTTGGCTGAAGTTTGATGTCTCAGAATATAACATCCGTTTGAAGGGGAAGGTATTTGCATCAATAGAGTTTATTCCTGAAAACAAAGATGTTAACAGGATAATATACGAAGTTAAACTTGGAGGTGCATCTAAAAGTTTCTTCCGGAAAAGCAGTCTTGGGCAATGGACCAGACCACCTCATCATTATTGCATCTATGTTACGGCTTTAACAGACAAGAATGTAACCGATGAATATGAAGTTAGTGAGACTGCTCCAACAATAGTATTACAGTCAGATTTTTCTGCAGAAAAATTCAACATCTATGTAAAATTACCTAAAGGATATGCAAAAGAAACGAAAGCCGCTTACCCTGTAATTTACCTTTTAGATGGCAATGCCTATTTTGATCAGATGGCCGTTTCAATAGACCAGCTTTTTAAAAAGAAGAAATTAAGAAGTGATGCTATACTGGTAGGTATTGGCTACGAGAATGCTTACGTTATGGATTCGCTGAGAGCAAGGGATTACACGTTTCCAACTTCGCCCCCGCCTGATAATTTCGGGATAAGCGGCCAGGGAGCTAATTTCTACAATTTTATAAAGTTAAAGCTTATAACGGAAATAGACACCAGATACAGAACTGATAAAGCTAACCGTACCATAATGGGACATTCGCTTGGAGGCTATTTCGTTCTCTTTAGTTTGCTACATGGTTCTGCAGATACAGCGGTATTTAACAATTATATAGCTGCAAGTCCATCATTATCCTATCATGATGGGTATCTTTTTAAACAGTTTGAAGCGCGAAATACTGATTTGACCGGCAAAAGCCTGTATTTGACGATGGGAGAGCTGGAGATCAAAGAGGATAAGGACAATAGCTTTACCAACTTATCCGGGTTATTAAAAAGTAGAACTCTGAAAATAAAGCCTCAATTATACAATGGTTTGGCACACATGGGAACTGCAATTCCTTCTTTTGAGGACGGTATAGCGTTTGTTTTAGGCAAGTAAGCTTTAGGTAATGCCGATAGATCTCACTATTCGCTTATCGCTGCATCTGTATTATTTAAAACGCTTAAAACAACAGCGGGCGCGGTAACCCTTTTTTCGTCGCTATGGTTTACGGCCAAATGCTGTATCTCCGCCTTATTATAAAAGGCCAGTATATTTTGCAATAGCGTGGGCGTAATTATAGCCTGCTTATCGCTTTGCAGTTTAGCTACCCACTCCTTATAAGTTGAATCAGCAAGTGCATACTCGTTCAGTATAGTTGGCTTGCCGGTATCATAGTCAATATTAACCAGCATAAGCCTGCTGTTTCCTGCTGCAGCCAATGCCGCATCATAGTTAACCATAATACTATCCATGCTTTGTAAAAACAGCTCCTCGCAGGTTACGCCGGGGTATTTAAAGCCCATATTTTTTAGCGGACCAATTTTTGGCAGTCGTTGTACCAAACGGGCCAGGCCCCGTGCAACAACACCGGTATGGGCGTATGCTTTGCCGTATTGCTTACTGAAAGCGCCGGGCTCCATGCGGCTGCTAAAGTTTTGGCGCGTAACACCCCGGCGCGATATTGCTATGCCTTTTTTATCAGATTGCCAGGCTACACGGGCCAGTTCCGGAAAAAGATCGCGCACACCCCACCGGAAATGAGCGATAGATGATTGAAAATTAGGGAAAACTATGCTTAGGTCCTGTCCGTAGGTTTTCAGGAAGGCCCGCTGCAAAACAGGTGTCGCTATTTCAAAACCAATAAAGTTGTGGTAAGCAACGCTTGCATAGTTACCCTTAACGGTTTGGATCACATCAAAAGCAAACTCCATCCTGCTGTGTGATGAATGATCATCATCGTAGGTAACCACATCGCCAAATTTCTTTTGCAGTTCGGGATAATCAATGGCTACAGACAGATTGGTAGCCAGCGAATGACCGTACTTATCGGCCATATAATGCGATAGCGCACCCAGGGCAAAGGCATATTCATTAACATTTTCCGCTTCGGCAAGCATTGTGGTAACAAAATCGCCGCTGCGCACATAATGCAGCAAGTTGGTAAAATAAGGACTACCGAAAGGCATATAGCCCATGTCGGCAACCAGGCTGCCGCCGTAACAGTAGGCATAGGCCTGCTTTAGTTCTACGTCGGCTGTTGAAGGATATTTTTTTAGTAGCAGGGGCTTTATCTGGCCCGCCCAGGCGGCATCTATTATGGCTTCGTGCGCCAGGATAGAAAAGGCGCGGACAGGAGTGAAGACGACCATGCAGCACAGTATTAGAAAGGCTTGTCTGCATTGGTACATCTGTTTCATTTTAAATGTACCGTTGTATATGTTCGTACCCTAATCACGCTTACAAATATCACTACGGCACATTAAGCCGGGCTGTGTATTGCATTAAAAGTGTGTTAAATAAAAAAGTGATTTATTGGATGCGTTTACTTTTGGTTAACAAAAAGCAAAGCATAGGATAACATTTAGTTAAATTAAACTCAATGTATTATCAAGTTGTCAATAAATATTAAATCTATCCATGTTGCGCAATGCATAAATCAGTAAAAATAAATGATTTTACTTACTTGTGTTTGACAGCTGCTCTGAAGGCTCAAAATCAACAGGTAACAGCTCACTTACCCGTTGCCCGCCCATTCTACCACTCCATATAAGTTGACTATTGTTATAACTACCTGGAGTTAGCCGCAAATCTTTAGTCCCGTTTTCAAAACTTAGGTGAGACTCATTACCGCCGTTGTACTTAATAATCATACAAGGAAATTCCAAAAAGTGATTTATGCCTTTCACAAGGTTGATAGTGGATGTGTCGCTTAATAATTGTTCTCTATTCGCTCTTATATTATTAAAGGCAAAATTTGTGTTCGCGTAGCCGTAAAAAAAATTGTTTCCTTTCAGATCGTTAGCCCATACCGAACGTAAAAAATGCATCCTTGATCCATAATAGGCCTTATCGCGGGCCTTGAGGATTGTTTTTATCTCGTCGGGTGGTAGGGCCAGCGTGTCCTCCGCAAAAAAATAATCCCCTTTATATGATGTTTTCTTAGGAGTTGAACTTCGCAAATATGAAAAAGCTGACAGAAAACAGGTGATGTTGTAGCCCAGTTTTTTATTGTGAATGATCAAGGGCTGGCTTGCGTTAGCAGCTAAAGTTCTTGTTTTTCTGTTATAAGTAAATTTGATAACTTCCGGGTTGACTATTGTACAATCTTCATCGCGCGAACCGATAAATTGGGTTATAAATATTTTCATATACTTTGCCCGGCTCTTGTCGCCAATAACCACCTCGCGTAGAACCTGGTTACGTGGGCTTAATTTTACAGCCAGGGTTTTACCGTTGTAATTATTTATTGTATCTGATTGATAACCAACGTAACTTATTATCAATGGTATTGTGCTTTCGCCAGTGTTTAATGTAAACTCGCCCTGTGCATTTGAGATTGTGCCTTTAGACAAGCCCTTTAAATAAACGCTGGCATTTGAAATAGGGCTGCCGGTTATAGCATCAACCACCTTACCCTTAACTGACTGCGCGTTAACAACAGGTGATATCAATAAAAACGCGGTAAAAAAACACCCTATCAATAATTGCTTCTTCATTTATTTAACACCAAAACATTCTTTAATCTGATTGGTAATTGGTTTGACCGGCACCAATCTACGAAAACTTCGTAACCAAACAAGGGTCAAATATTTTTTTACACGCTAACGCCATCTCTATCCGGCAAAAGCATTTGAGCTGTTACCCTTTAATGCACCGCCGGTTTTTTCTAATCCCGAACAAAACGTGCCTGATTTGAAATAGCGGTTTATTAAGGGCGACGGAGGAGGATCATAAAAAATTCAAAATATTTTTACGTTTTATATCTTATTGTATTATCTTTAAGCAAGTTAACCACTTATAGACCCCCTAATCTTTTCTCAATGAAACATTTTATACTATTATTAAGCGCAGCATTTATTTTGCTGGTTGCACCCGCCGCCCACGCGCAGCAAAAATCCCGAAAAATAGAAGGAAAAATTGTTAACGGACACCAACAACCTGTAGGTGGAGCAGTAATTATGGTATATGGCAGTTACGATGCTATTTTGAGCGATGGCAGTGGTGCCTTTACGCTTACCCTACCTACTGATAGGGTTGCTTACGTAAGAGTTAGGGTTAAAGACGACGAAAATATAATCAAGGTAAAACCCCATGACAAAACCATTAATCTTACTTGGGACAAAGCTGCAACCGCTGCCACGCTTGTTAACCTTGTGGAAATAAAAACGAACGGAAACTTGTAGTACCCACGACCAATTATTTAGCGAAAGCAACCTTTAACGCGGTAACCTGTCTTATACTTCTGGCTGCTTTTTTCTCGTCTGGCACAATAATTCTGAAATGGCCTTCGGTTGCGGGCAAGGCGTTTCCATCCACGCTATCAGCCAGAATTATCTGCTTGTCAGTAAATTCCTGGTCCAGTTCAACCAACGCGAAGACAACTTTGTAACCGTCTGCCGCCTCAGCCATAACATATTTGGTAAGGTTTTCCCCTCTTAGGGCTGCTCCTAATGTTACACCCGCTTTTTTTAAAATATCTGTCAACGCGACGCCCGAGTAAGTATGTTGTTTACCGCTTTTATCTTTATAAACTACTGAAACCAGCTTGAATTTTTGGAATTCGGCTTTGTCTAGCGTGAAAGGCGTAGCCACTTCTCCGGTCACCTTAACAGATTGCGCGCTTGCTAAAGTGCCTACCAGAATAAAAAGAGTCAATAACAGTTTTTTCATCGTTATATTTTTAAAAACATAACGCCAAGATAGGCAAAATTTATCCGGGTGAAAACCCTGTGTCAATCATTTTAAAATTAGTGCTAAACGATTAATGAAAATCGATAATTCCGCTGTTTTGCTTTAAAAATTCAGCAAGGCGGCCTTGCATCTTATGAAATTCCTGGATGAGTTTAAGCCCTTCATCTGTAACAGTTGCCTTACCCCCACCCTTGCCGCCGCGCTGCGAGATCACTATTGGCTCTTCGAAATGCGAATTGATATGATGAATAAGATCCCAGGCTTGCTTGTATGACATTTTCATTTGCAGCGCGGCCTGCCTGATGGAGCCGGAAGCATGTATACGCTCCAGCAGCTCAACGCGGCCGTGGCCAAGCACCTTTTCGCCGTTCACCTCCAGCCATATGCGGCCGTTCAAATTAAATTGAGGGTTTGCCATTATTTCTTTCCCAACTCCTCCGCCAAACCAACCAAAAGCCCGTCTGCACTGCGCAGGTAGCAAAGCTTGTATACGTTTTCATAGTTAACAATTTCACCAACCAAATTAGCGCCCTTGCTGATCAATCTTGCTACCAATTCATCAATGTCCTCAACGGTAAACATGGCGCGCAGGTAACCAAGCGCGTTAACCGGTGCCGCCCGGTGATCTTCTATAACAGCAGGAGCAATAAAGCGGGAAATTTCGAGCTTGCTATGGCCATCGGGGGTAACCATCATGGCCACCTCAACGTTCTGATTGCCAAGTCCGGTAACTTTACCGGCCCACTCCCCTTCTATATTACCCCGCCACTGCAATTCAAGCCCTATCTCGGTAAAAAAGGCAATAGCGTTATCAAGAGATTCTACAACAATACCCATATTGTCCATCCGCAGTAGTTTGTTTTTTGCCATGATACTAATTTTTTTTCCGGTTATAATTTATGTCCCTCTATCCAAATTTACGGTATTTTTTCAATGGTAATTTAAGGCCGGATAATATTGTAGGGGCCATTTAAAAACATATACGCAATACATAGGTTAACTACAAATGCGTTGGCGTATTTGGTTTTTTATTGGTTTTTTATTGATGTGTTTAAGGGCCGCGGCGCAAACGGTGGTAACCGGGCAGGTTGTGGATGCGGCTAGCGGGCAACCACTGTCTGCAGTATCTGTTAGTTTTGGGACAAACGGTTCAGGAACACGTGCTGATTCGGTAGGGCGGTTTAGGTTATCCGCTAACGGAAGTTTTACGCAGGTAGCTTTTTCGCATGTGGGATATTTACCTGCCGTTAAAACAATAGTGCCGGGGCAGGCAAACCGGCTGCAGGTACTGTTGGAGCGGGATGTGGCCGAGTTAGAAGGAGTAACAATTAGTTCGGGCAAGGGTGGGCGCTACAGAAACAAAGGCAACCCCGCGGTTGAATTGATACAGAAAGTTATCGATCATAAAAAAGAAAATCGTTCGGGAGAGTACCTGCAATATGAGCAGTACGAACGCATGGGGCTGTCTCTGTTTAATTTGCCGCCAAGTTTAGTAGAAAGTAAGTTTTTTAGTCAATACCGGTTTATGCTGGATACCGTGCAGGGGCAAACCTTTTTGCCGGTGTTGCTGGAAGAGAAGTTGTCTGACGTATACCGCAAACAAGCCGTACAGAAGGCTTACAAAGGGGTTAATATTTTACAGTTTATTGATACCGCTGGGGTTAAACTCTATGTTAACCAGTTATACGGGCACCAGATAGATATTTATGAGAACAATGTATTTATCCTGGCCAACCAGTTTTTAAGTCCGATAGCAGATCATTCGCCAAATTATTATAAGTTTTTTATTACCGACACCATTGATAACCAGGTACAACTCAGTTTTACACCGCGGTACAAAGGCGACCTATTATTTGAGGGCAAACTGAGCGTCAGCCTGGATGGGCATTACGCTGTAACGGCTTGCGAACTGCGGCTGAACCGGCAGATCAACGCGAATTTTGTGCGGAGCTTTGATGTGTTATTGAATTTTGCGCCGCAAGGCGATGGGCGTTACCTGCTAACGCAGAGCAGCGTAAAGGCAGATTTTGGATTGACCAAAAAAGGCTGGGGCATATTTGGCGACCGCACCGTAGTGTACCGCAATTACCGTAATGATCCGGTACGGACAATCAGACCCGCCAATGGCTTTGATACGCTGAGCAAGGGAACGGCACAGGTTTATGCCAAGCTGTATAAGCTGGAACAAATGCCATCGTATAAACGGACGATGTGGGGGCTAACAACCCTGACATCCGGCTATGCCGACACAGGGCCGGTACAAATTGGACCGTTGGCCCAGTCCCTGTCATTCAATGCCCAGGAAGGACTGAAGCCCGAAATTGGATTCAGGACGACACCTAAGCTGGACAGCACCGTTTATTTTGAGGGTTTTTTATCCTACGGCATTAAGGACCACCAGATAAAGCGCAACTTGACAACCTATATCTCATTAAATAAGGTAGCGCCTTACCGTTTCCCGAATGATTATTTTAAGGCGAGCTATTTGTATGATGTGGATGTACCGGGGCATACTTTCTCGGTGACCAACAGATCTACCACTTTGTCATCGCTTCAAATTGGAAGAACGGATTACTGGCTCTATAGCAGGATAATTCAATTTGAATATGTTAAAGACTTTGAAAACCATTTTTCTTACCGGGTAGGTTACAAAAACTGGCAGCAATCCCCGGCAAAGGCCCTGGTTTTTCAGCTTGATAATGGTACTACCATTCCCAGCCTCACCACCAGCGAGGTCAACATACATCTGCGCTATGCCCCAAACGAGGAAATCATACAGGGCGCCCGCAACCGCCACAGCATCCATAACCCCTATCCTATTTATGATCTGCAATTTAACCGTAGCATTGGTGGTACTTACAGCTATACCGATTTCGGCATTAATATTTATAAAAGGTTTTATTTTTCGCAGGCGGGTTTTGCAGACGTTACGCTATTAGGCGGTTATGTGTTGGGTAAAGTGCCTTTCCCGCTGCTTAACATCAGCCCTGCTAACCAATCGCTGGCTTATAAAAGGGATTCCTATAATGCCATGAATTACCTTGAATTTGTGAGCGACCATTATGCCGGCCTTAACTTTACCCACACCTTCAATGGTTTCTTCCTCAATAAGATTCCGCTGATAAAACGCCTTAAATGGCGTGAATTTGTATCAGCCAAAATATTATACGGCGGCCTGCGTGCCGAGAACGACCCGGCGCAAAGCAAAGATCTGTACCGCTTTCCTGCTGCGGTGTACGCCCTGGGCAATACGCCTTATGTTGAAGCGGGCGTGGGCATAGCCAATATCTTTAAATTTTTCAGGGTTGACCTGATCAGGCGCTTTAATTACCTGGACCACCCTAATGCACGGGAGTATGGGATAAAATTCAGCTTTCAGCCGGAGTTTTAAAACAAAAAAGGCGCTTCATAAGCGCCTTTAATTATATCGTTAAACAAGCGTTACGCCTGGTAAGCAAACTTATACCCTATCCCCCGCACTGTTTGCAAATACTGCGGATAATCAGGGTTGGTTTCTATTTTTTTACGCAGGCGCACAATGTGCATATCCAGCGTGCGGGTGTTTACATCAGCATTGTAGCCCCAAACTTCCATCATCAGCTCTTCGCGGTTTATTACTTTGTTTTTGTTCTTTAAAAAGTAAAGTAATATACGGTTCTCTAATATGGTCAGCTCTATTTTACGGCCATCCTTCACCAGCAGGTGGGTGTTAGGGTGGTGCTCCATATTAGCGAAACTGTAGGTTTCAGATTTTTCATTATTAAGCTGAAATTTGATCTTATTATCTATCAGCGCCACCAGCACATCCATATTAAATGGTTTGGTAATGTAATCAGACACGCCAAAGCCGTAAGCGTCAATCTTGTCAATATCCTGCTGTTTGGCTGTGGTCATTATTATCAGCTTATCAAAGCCTTTGGCTCGCACATTAGCGCAAACTTCTGATCCCTGTTTACCCGGCAGCATCCAATCTAATAAAACTATATCCGGCTGTTGCGAAATAATTATTTCTTCGGCATCGTCGCCATTGCTGGCTTCTAAAACCTTATATCCTTCTGATTCCAGGCGCTCAGCCACTAAAAAACGCAGGTTTTCATCGTCTTCAACCAGCGCTATTTTAATCTCTTTGTTCATGATCTAATTTTCATACGGCAGCGTTATGGTAAATTCCGATCCTTCGTTAACCTTGCTTTTAACTATAATGGTGCCGTTCATAAAATTCACCAGTTCTTTGCAAAAAGCTAAACCCAGGCCTACGCTTCCGTTTTTGTTATATTGGTTCTCTAATCTATAAAATTTCCTAAAGATATTGTTTAATTCACTTTTTGGTATGCCAATACCATTGTCAATAAACGAAAATATAATATTACGCTTTTCTACACTTACATTTATAAAAAGCGTTTTTTGTTGCGGGTGCGAGTATTTATACGCGTTCTCCATCAGGTTCTGAAAAATACTCCCCAATAAAACCGCGTCGGTCTCAAAATATTGCGCGTTCTTAATTTTATAATCCAGCTTAAAATCGGGGTATTTAATGGTAAAGGTATCAATATAGCTTTTTACAAAATCAGTTACGTTTATCTTATCTTTTTTGATCTTTATTGATTTGTTTTCCAGTTGCGTAAACGATAGCAGTTTATTCATCAACTCGTTCAGCTTATCTGCTTCTTCATCCAATATCTTGCCGTAGTGCTTTCGTTGCCGCTCGGTCAATTCGTTATCGCCCCGCAGGTTTGAGCCCGCAATTTTTATTACGCTTACCGGTGTTTTAAACTCGTGGGTAAAGTTGTTTATAAAATCATACTGTAGCTTAAACAGCTTTAGGTTTACGTTAAGGTTGCGATAGATGAGCCATCCTATCAGCACAAAAAAGAAATAAACCAGCACAATTATGCCACCAGCGGGTGCAAACCGGCGGTTGGCTTCGGCCCGTAAATGGCTTCTTGAGGTTTTGAAATAGAGTTTATAGTCTGACATTGCGCCAGACAATGCAACCTCATCTGTTAATACCTGTGTCCGGTCAATATCCGGCGGATCATAAACAAATTGCTTGATAGAAATATCCTCGTACAGCTCAGGGTTGGTATTTATTATCCTGAGGTATTGCGGATCAAGGTAAAAAGTAAACATGTTCTGCTTGTAATAAGCAGGCGAATAACCGCTCCTTTGCAGATCATGATAAACTTTAAGGTCTTCGTTATTGGGTATATTTAAAAAGCTGACCTTTCCGGGCCGGGTTAAATAAAATTTAGCCTGATCTTCATTACGTGCACCGCGCGAGGTATCATAAGCGGCTATATAATCACTCAGCCTGTCGGCCATCTGCCTAAAATCGTTCTCGTTTATGGTAGCCTCGTTCTTTTCGGCCGGCACCCTTTGGCCGGGCGGGTAATATTGATGGATGGCGTTAAACCTCATACCCAGGTTGTTCGCCTTTTTTTTTGAGCTGGGAGGATTGCCCACCGTAATTTGAAAGAAAACTATTTTACGGACAAAGGAAAAATTACTGAAAATTGTATCGGCATACTCCAATGCCAGGACAGAATCAAGCGAGCCGCTGTAAGAAGTTATAATGGGTATTCTGTTTTTATAAAGATCGTTATACGGGTTTACAAAGGTTCTTTCTGCAACCCGGTTTTTCTTGGATGCAAAATCGTTCTCTACGTTTTGGGCCGTTATCTGGTACGCCACATACAGCGCGACAAAAAGCGTTACCGATACCAGTATTAAAAAAGCTACTATCAGCGAGAAATTTTTCCGGTAAGAGGTGTTGGGGGCCCGCATTACACAAGCTTACGGTTTAGCCAGCATATTATCATGCAGAAATTTTTCAATTTTCTGATACATCTGCGTTCTGCTGCTGTCTGATGATCCGGACCGTCTTTCCTTGTTACTGCTGTTATATTCAACCGGTACATTACGACGACGCAAATTGCTGATGTAATGGCTCATTTCGCTGGTATTTAAGCTTTGATCCATGCCTGCCTGAAAAATAATAACAGGCGACTTTACCTTGCTATGATTAAAAACCGGCGATATAGCCTTTAATCGCTCCGCATCTTTTTCCGGGTCGCCAAACATTTCATATCGCCGCTGCATAATAGGCTTTAAAAACGATGGCAGCTCTTTTACATAGGTAAAAGCGTTTATAGGCGCGTCAATTGCTACGGCGCAAGCATATTTATGCGGAAAAAAAGACACCCCATACAAGGCCGAGAAGCCGCCAAAACGGCGCCCTACTATGGCTACTTTGGCCGGGTTGGCAATTTTATTCTGAATAAGCCAGTTTACACCATCCAATATATCCTGTTGAATTTTTCCGCCCTGTTCTTTAAAGCCGCTGTTACTAAACTCCTTGCCATAACCCGATGAACCCCGGTAATTTACCTGTAGTACGGCATATCCCCTGCTGGCAAAAAACTGCGTTTCGGCCTTGTATCCCCATTGATCTCGCTGCTCAAATGGCCCGTCGTGCGGCATCACAATTACAGGTAAATTAGTTCTATCATTGCCCTGCGGATAGGTAACATAACCATTAATAACCAAACCATCTGTAGCATGGTAGCTTATTGGTTCCATCGCGCACATATCCTCAGGGTTGGGTTTTGGGTTGTCATTAAGCTTGCTTAGCTTATTTTGCTTGCGCTCATATAAATAAACCGCTCCCCTGCTTCTGTCCCTGGATGCTGTCACAATAAATTTCTGCTCGGCAGTATCCCTGCTTGACAGGTTTATCTCGCTACCAGCCAATTGCGCGCTTACATCCTGGTACACTTTTCCCAAACCTTTATCAAAAAAATGCTTTTTTGGCTTATCTTCTTCCCAGGCAACAGATTCAATACGGTGCTTGCTTCTTGTAAAATCAACACGTTGCATATCGGCCTTATCGCTGGCGTAAACAACGCGCTGTTCCTTGCCATCTTCGGCATTAATTTCAACAATTGCCATTTTATCCCTGCCCACGTTTGACGAGGCGTAGAAATAATTTTTTACGCCACTAAATATTATAGGGCGCACTGAATTGCGGAAATTGTTTTTAATGATCAGTTTAAACGGGGCACCCTCGCCGGAACGGTAAAAAATGCTTTCATCGGCACCTTCGGTAGCTTTAGCCAGACGTATGCTTCCATCAGCTTCAACAAACCACTCTGTTATATTACCCGGGTTGGTTAAATAAAGTTTTGCTTCGCCGGTTTTTAAGTTAAGGTTATATACGTCGCTTTGCGCCGAGTCCGCAGTGTTCATTGTGCGCTTGTTCATTGTAATGGACAATACATCGGGCGTAAGGCGATTGGTATTTAATATCCACGTTCTAACTTTCGGTTCAGATTTAAACAACACACTTGTTTTTAAGGTCTGCACATCAAGCTTAAAAATTTGGTGCGGCCCTTTAGCGCTAAAATTTTCTATGCTAAACAATATCTGGTTATCAAACGTCCAAAGATAATCGCCGCGTACGTTACCATCGGTGTACGAAGTAGCTTGCTCTTCGCTTCCGTCTTCCAGTTTTTTTATAAACAGATTTTGCTTGTCGTTATAGCGTTTCAGGTAAGCAACATATTCGCCATTAGGAGAAATTTTGAAATTGGTTTTCTCTGCCGACGTGAAAAAATCGCTCACAGGAATACCATCCGCCTTTTTATCCTTGCAACCAGAAAAAGCGATCAGTAGATAGAATAAAAGTAAAAGTCTCCGGCTCCTTATCATTTGTATTTTACTTCAAATTATAGCAGCTTAAAATAATGAAATATGTAGCCGTGTTTTTCTTTGTCACCACAATTTTACCCTTACAAGGCGTTACTAAATGTTAATTCGCAACACATCAACAATATAAATAATTAATTTTAACGCTATGAAACGCTTTTTAGGATTTTTATTTGTGGTTTTACTTTGCTCTGCAAGGCTATTGGCCCAAGGCAATGAGTTTGCGCTGGCCCGCCAGTATACAGCCAATGGCGAGCCGGAAAAAGCCCTTGAGCTTTATGATAAACTATACAAACAAGATGCCGAGGCGTATTTTTCATTTTATTTGAACACTCTTTTTGAACTGCAAAAATTTGATATTGCCGAAACCGCGGCCAAAAAAATGGTTAAACAATATCCTAAAAATAACAAATATGTTATTGCATTGGGTGGTGTTTACACCAAAAAAAATGAAAAAGAAAAGGCGAATTTGTTATATGATGACCTAATAAAGGGCATACCCGCAAACCCGAGCGAGATAAGTAATGTGGCATCGCAATTTTACCAGGCGGGCAATGTTGATTATGCTATTAAAACCTTTTTACAAGGGCGAAAGAAGATAGGCAAAGACGAACTTTTTGCCAACGAACTGATAACGCTGTACCGCTATAAACGCGATAAAATAAATATAACAGAAGAGTTTCTTAATTTTTTACCAACAAACGCGGGCTATTTGGGGCAGGCGCAATACACCTTGTCAACCTTGTACGAGGGCGATGAGGATTACGACATGTTGCGTACAGCTCTTTTAAAAAGGATACAAAAGGACCCGCAGCAGATCATCTTTATTAATATGCTGACGTGGATGTACATGCAGCAAAAGGATTACGACCAGGCACTTAACCAAACCCTGGCGCTTAGCCGCCGCACCAACAGCGACGGCGGTGATGTTTACGACCTGTGCCGCACCCTGGTAATTAACGAAGCCTATGATGCTGCCATACGCGGCTACGAATTTGTTATAAACAAGGGTAAAACCCAGCCATGGTACACATCGGCAAAAATTGAGTTAATAGATGCTAAGAATCTGAAAATAACCAGCGGCAAATATGTTTTTAACGACCTGGTAGGGCTGGAAAAAGACTACCTGGATCTGTTAACCGAACTGGGCCGAAACTCATCAACCGTATATGCCATGCAAAGGCTGGCAAAGCTGGAGGCATTTAAATTGCACAAGCTGGACGACGCGCAGAAACTTTTAGAAGAAGTAGGTAAAATGCCCAACGTACGTGCAGAGCTGGCAGCTTCCTGCAAGCTGGATCTGGCAGATATTTACTTGTTAAACAAGCTGCCCTGGGAAGCTACATTGCTATACAGCCAGGTAGAAAAAGACAATCCCAATACCGCTATGGGTCAGGATGCCAAGTTCAGGAATGCAAAATTTTCTTACTACACCGGCGATTTTGCCTTTGCTAAAAGCCAGTTAATGGTATTGAAATCAGCAACCTCGCAGCTGATAGCTAATGACGCGTTGAACCTGTCATTACTGGTTACTGATAACCTGTCGGCAGATAGCGCAGGCAGCGCGTTAAAAGTATACGCAAAAGCAGATCTGTTAATATTTTCGCAGGAGCCGGAGAAGGCTATGGTTGTGCTGGATAGCATTAATGTTTTGTATCCGAATAATATCCTTACTGATGATATATTGATGTCTAAAGCAAGGATATATATTCAGCAAAAAAATTATACCGAGGCCATAGTTCAGCTTAAAAAAATATTTACAGAAAACCCAACTGAGCTTTGGGCTGATGACGCGGTTTACATGCTGGCCGATATTTATGATAATCAGTTGAATGATAAAGAGCAGGCTAAAACTTTGTATCAGAAAATAATTACTGATTACCCGGGCAGCCTTTGGATAAATGATGCACGCAAACGCTTCCGTATTTTACGCGGCGACAACACAGAGAACCTGTAATATATTCCCTACTTTTGCGGCATGATCGTGTATAACGAAACCGTAATTGTAGATGAAGCCATACACAGGCAATGGCTAAGCTGGATGCAGCAGGAATATATTCCGCAGGTAATGGCTACCGGGCATTTTAAGCGCTTTACCATTTTAAACGTACTTGATTCGCCTAACGAAGGGGTAACCTTTTGTATACAATATTTTGCGGATAGCAGGGAGAACTACAACAAATTTGCAGCTGTGCATCTTCAGCAATTACAAGCGCTCCACTTTCAAAAATTTGAAAATCAATTTGTGATGTTTAATACGCTGATGAAAGCGGTGGATTAAGATAAAGTATTAAACAAGAAAGGCCTGGATTTTATCCGGGCCTTTTGCTTTTATTGCTAATTAACTCCTATGTCATCTCGACCTAAGGAGAGATCTATACACACGCTAAGCACGGCGGAATATCAATGTATAGATTTCTCGCTGTTGCTCGAAATGACACAGTTAAGTTGTATCTCTATAAACTTACTTCGTTATCAAATTATATAACTCATCCAACTTCGGACTCAATACAATCTCTATACGTCTGTTTTTAGATAATGCTTCAGGGGTGTTGGCAACGTCAACCGGTTGAAACTCGCCTTTACCTGTAGCCGTTAACCTTTTCGGGTCTATCTTTTCTACTTCGGTTAAATAACGGGTTACTGACGTAGCGCGCAGCACACTCAGGTCCCAGTTGTCTTTTATCTGCCCCAGGTTAATTATCTTTTTATTGTCGGTATGGCCCTCAACAGCCATGTTAATATCCGGCTCTTTTTGCATTACCAGCGCCAATTGCTTTAAAGCGGCTTTACCACGGTCATCAATAACTATACTGCCTGATGGGAACAGCAACTTATCAGTTAAGGATACATAAACCTTTCCGTTTTTAATATCAACAGAAAGCCCATTTTGCTGGAAACCCAATAAGGCTTTTTGCAGTTTATCCTTCAGTGCATTGGTTGCTTCATCACGCTTTTTCAGGATGTCTTCTACCTCTTTTAAACGCTGCTCGCGCTTTTGCAGATCTGAAGATAACTGGCTAACCCTTGATGTTGACGAATTATAACTGGTATTCAGCGCTCCGTACTTATCGTTAAGCGTGTTGTAATTTCCCTGTAAAGCGGCAATATCCCGGCGCAGGCCTGCAATATCGCGGTGTAGTTTCGCGGTATCGCCTTCTAAACGGACAACCTGATCTTCAAGGGTGCCGGTTCGGGTAGATAATGAGTCGCGCTGGGCCAACAGGCCTTTGTATTTTTTTGGCGATAATACAACGCACGAGTGCAGTGTTGTTGCTAAAATGGTCGCCAAAACAAAATACTTTATCTTCATACTATTAAGGTTATGTGTTAAACAATTGCGTTGCGTAAAAAAACATTAAGCGGATAGATCTTGCTGCATATAGCAGTTATCTTTTCTACCAGGTCCGCTTTCATCAGGTCCTTATCTTTTAGCTGGTGCCAGGCTATAAAACTTTTCAGTTTTAACAGTTCAATATTTTCATTGTCAGCGCTATAGTCGCGCGGCAGCGTTTTTAATTTATCCTGATCTCTAAATTTACCGAATAATTTAACAAAACCGGCATCGTCTACTATGGTTTTCAGGTCGTGCCCGTTATAGTCTATTTCCTGGCGTATGGCTTTAAGGTGGGCCGCTTCGGGCATCCAATAGCCACCGGCAATAAAAGATTTTCCGGGCTGCACCTGAAAATAATATTCTGCTCCGCCCGCCTTTACCCCGGTAGTAGGTAAGCTTATGCCAAAGTTATTTTTATAAGGGGTTTTGTTTTTACTGAAGCGTACGTCGCGGTAAATGCGCAGCACGCATTTCTTAGGGTCGAGCTCTATCGATACAGCCGGATCAATTTTGTGCATTTCTGTTATCAGGTTACCGGCAAAATCAATAACATTTTCGCGGGCGGCATCATGGCGTTGCTTGTTATCCATAAACCACTCGCGGTTGTTATTATCTGCAAGTTCTGCTAAAAACTCAAATGTTTGCTTTTGTATCATCAGTATCCAGGTAGGGTTGATAACGTATTTTAGGCGACAACCAATATAATAATAATACGCGTGATGCCCTGAAAATTACCGGCCCCAATAAAACACACCCTCCAATTATAACGCCTATATATAACCAGGGCGACGTGGTATTATTGGTAAGCAAATACGTTATGAGCGCTAAAGTAGCAGATAAACCAACGTTTAAAGCATAACTAACATACATAGCCGCGTAAAAATAGCCGGGCTCTATCTCAAAATATAAATTGCAATGGGGGCAGTTAAGATGAATTTTGTTGAAGCCAAGGTTGTAAACTCCGCCGCTAAACATATCGCCCCGGCGGCAACGCGGGCATTTGGCATGCAGCATTGCCCACAGTTTTGATGTGTTAGCCATAAGCTATTAGTTTAAATGCAGCTTCTCGTTGCGCATTTCCATAGGGATATCCTTTTTACGGTATTTTTTGTACCATATATAGCCAACTACAGCCACAGCCAGGTAAGGTGCCGCTAAAAGGTACATTATGCCATTATTGAGGCCGCTGGTTGCACCACCGCCGTTAGCATTGCTGGTTTCAACTGTAGCGCTGCACATGGCGCATTGCGCGTTGGCTTGCGTAACCACAAATACCAGTAAACCAAGTGCCAGGAATGTAAGTAAAACTTTAGAGCCTTTCATTGCTGCAAAAATAACTATTTAATAATGAAAACGATGGCTTGGCCATTATATTACAAGCCTATTTCTTTTCGCGGAAGTGCTTGTAGATCTTTACCGCGCACATTAATACAATGGCGAATGCCACTATGCCCACAACACCGAATATCCAGTTAAGTGAGTTTTTTAATACCACCAAAAAAACTATGGCAAAAAGAATCAGTGTAGCCAGCTCATTCCATAAACGTAACTGAATTGATGACCATTTATAAATACCCTTTCGCATCTGCAACATTTTATGCTGGCAGATGAAATGGTAGGCAATTAAAACAGCAACAAAAGTTAGTTTTATGTGCATCCAGGGCTGTGTTAACCATTCGCTTAAACATAGCATAGCAATACCCGCTGCCAGCACCAGGTACATGGACGGTGTGGCTATTACCCACCACAATTTACTTTCCATTATTTCAAACTGTTTAGAAAGGATGGTGCGGTCCGGCTCGGGTTTGGCTTGCGCTTCGGTGTGGTAAATAAAAAGGCGCACAATATAAAACAGCCCCGCCATCCAGCAGACTACAAAGATGATGTGTATGGAAAGGATGTAATAGTAATATTGGCCCATGCCCCCTAACCCCCTAAAGGGGGAACTCAAAGTTTAAAAATTTTCTATTCAATGCCTAACCCGCCATTGTTCCCCCTTCAGGGGGTTAGGGGGTACTCTTTTATAACCTCTACCGCGTACTTCACATTATCAAACGGAATATCGGGCATAATGCCGTGACCCAGGTTGAAGATGTAACCATTCTCACCTTTCATGTGCTCAAATAAGCGGTGAATACGCTCCTTAATTACTTTTTTATCAGCATACAATATATGCGGATCTAAATTGCCCTGCACGGCTACTCCTTGCGGCAAACGCTTTTTCATATCCAGCAGGTCAACGTTCCAGTCGATAGAAATAACATCGGGCTTAGCCTCTGCCATTAGCGGTGCAAAAACTGAACTTCCTTTACAGAATGATATAACCGGAATATCTTTTCTGTTTAATTTGCTGATGATCTCAGTGATATATCTGTGCGAAAACTCTTTATAATCATCCCATGCTAAAGCCTGCGCCCAGCTATCAAATATTTGTACGGCATTTACACCGGCAGCTATCTGCATATTCAAATAATCGGCCGTAACCGTTGCAATTTTTGATAACAGCTGATGCGCCATTTCCGGCTCATTATGTAGCATCAGTTTAGTGCGTTTAAAATCTTTTGATGACCCACCCTCAACCAGGTAACTCATCACAGTAAATGGCGCGCCTGCAAAACCAATCAGCGGGATGCGGCCATTCAACCGTTGCTGAATTACTTTGATGGCATCGGCAACGTATTGCAATTTATCAATGCAATCCACATTTAAATTATCAATATCAGCCTTGGTACGTACAGGGTTGGCAAACCGCGGACCAATATTAGCCTCAAAGCTCAGGTCGCCGCCCATGGCTTCGCCGGTTACCAATATATCCGAAAATAAAATGGCTCCGTCAATATCCAACAGATCAACCGGCAGCATAGTAACGTCTGCGGCAATCTCCGGCGTTTTGCACATTTCTAAAAAGGAGTACTTGTTCTTTATCTCCCAGTATTGCGGCATAAACCGCCCTGCCTGGCGCATCATCCATACGGGTGGGCGTTCGGTTGCCTCAGAAAATGCTGCTTTTATTAATAGTGAATCTCTCATTTTTTGTCTTCAACGTCATGCTGACTTTGTTTCAGCATCCCACGGACAGGCTAACCCGCGTAATGGGATGCCGAAACAAGTTCGGCATGACGGTTATTCTTTATTTCTTATCCAGCTCTTGATGAAGTTTCTTAATTACTTCCTTCATTTTGGCTGTTGTCTTTGCTTCGTGCTGATCTGTTAGCTGTAAATAAGCTTTCGCTTTTTCAAAATTACCTAAACGAATGTTAATATTGGCCACATGCACCAGTGCCGCAACATGGTCATTTGCCGACCGCAACGGATATTGAGCCGCTAACTCGTAATGCCTTCCTGCCTCTTCAAAATCCTGCCGTTGCAGCTTAATGCCGCCCATTATAAACTCGTAAAAACCGCGGCGCTGTTTGCTTAGCCATTCGGGTTTGCCTATTTGGCTTAGTAATCCTTCGGCCCGGTCGTAATTTTTATTATGGAACGCTTTGGCTGCCATAATAACCGTGCCTTCTTTAAAGTAGCCATATATCAGCAAGCCTATAAACATCACAATAACGCCTACCAACTCGTAAACCCGCCACTGCAATGCAACCGCCAATAATACTAAAAATGCCCCTGTAACAAGTATGCGTGCCCGGTTGGTAAACATTAATGCTGATCTGTGAATTTATAGCCTACCCCACGTATAGAGTGAAAGTAAACCGGGTTTTTCGGATCGGGTTCAAAATATTTACGGAAGGTTAGGATAAAATTGTCAATGGTGCGGGTTGATGGATAAACATCATAGTTCCACACGGTTTCCAATATCTGCTCGCGCGATACAGCCTCGTTACGGCGCTCTATCAGCAGTTTTAACAACATGGTCTCTTTTTTGGTAAGCGGCGTGATAGATGCATCGCCATTAACCAATTCAAACGAGTTAAAATGGATGGTTTTATCGCCAATTTTATAGCTGTTAAACTCTTTCAGGTCATCGCCTTTTAAGCTGCGTTTTACCAGGTTGTTAACGCGTAAAATCAGCTCTTCCAGGTTAAAAGGTTTGGTAAGGTAATCGTCCGCGCCTTTCTTCAATCCGGCAATTTTGTCCTCGTTGGTGTTTTTAGCGGTAAGGAACATAATAGGCACCTCTGAGTTTTCCAGCCTGATGGTTTCAGCAACCACAAAACCGTCAATCTCCGGCATCATTACATCTAATATAACCAGGTTAAAACGTTCCTCTTTAAATATTTGTAAAGCTTTTTTGCCATTATTGGCGGTTGATACTTTGTAGCCTTCAAGCTCAAGGTTAAGCTTTATAGCCTCTAAAAGATGATCCTCATCTTCGGCTAACAGAATTCTTTTTTTGGTTTGCATGTGAGTTGTGTTTATGCAGTAAATTTTTTCTTAACGTTATGCAGACCTTGTTTTGGCATCCCATACGCTAAGCGGCTTTGCTTGGTTTGTGAGGTGCTGAAACAACTTCAGCATGACAACTTTTTATCCCTCATAATCAATAATCGTGCAGAGTTACCAAAATTCCCAATTATCCCTGCAATCCCATTGTCATATCTTTTTACCCGAACACTACCTCAAAAATGCTCCCCACCGGGCGATTATCTTTAACCTTTATACTGGCTTCGTGCTTATCCAACACCTGCTTCACTATATACAAGCCTAAACCTGTACCTTTTGTATTTCTTGTATCTTCACTACCTACACGGTAAAACCTGTCAAAAATTCTAACCTTCTCGGCATCGGCTATACCAATACCGTGATCGGCCACTTTAAAATGTATGCGCCCATCCTTCGCAAACAGCTTAACCTCAACGGTTTCGCAGGGTTTTGAATACTTTATAGCGTTCTCTATCAGGTTGGTAACTACTGATGTAAGTGCAAATTTGTCTCCCGTTATTTCAATTTTTGGTTCAATTTCCGCATCAATTATCTGTTGGTTACCATCACATCTGGTTATTTGCAGGCGGTTAACAATGCTATCCACCAACACCGATAAATTGAACTTAGCTTTAGGGAACGTATACGAACTGTTTTCAATTTTTGAGGCCAGCAGCATGTTTTCTACCATATCGTCTAAGCGCTCAATATCCAGCAGAGATTTATCTATAAAATCTAATATCTGCACTTTTGTCAGGTCGCGTTTTTGGATGGTTTGAAGCAATAGCTTTATTGACGCCAGCGGCGACTTCAACTCATGCGTTACAGAAAGCAGGAAGTTCTTTTTCTGCTCCTGTAATTTACGCTCACGCGCCAATGATTTATGCATGTAAAACGCTCCCGCTAACAGCACCAAACCAAACATCATGCCCTCGCTCATGATCATGCCTTTACGCTCCGGCTGCATCTTTACCAGCATATATCCCCACCATACCAATTCGGCAACGGCGTAGATAATAATGGCGTAAAATATTACTAATGGCTTTTTCATTCAGGTTGCAGTATACAGTTCTCAGTTTGCAGATTTTTGCAGCCGGCTCACTGCCAACTGCTAACTACAAACTGCCAACTATTTTTTAAATACCAGATCTAAACTATCAAATATAGCTCTTTTTGTTTTTTCAAGGTCTATCTTGTTGTGGGCCGATGATATAAAGCCAACCTCGTAGCCCGATGGACCGAAATATATCCCCCGATTGATCAGCTCGCGGTGCATTACTTTAAATTTCTCCATGCTGGCCGGGTCAATTTCGTCGGCGTTGCTAATGCTTGCCTTATCAGTAAACGCGAACCAGAAGATAGAGCCGATGCTGAAAACTTTAAATTTATAACTACGGGCCGTGGCAAAACGCTGTATAGCATCTACAAATTCCTGCGTTTTGTTATTCAGGTCCTTATAAAAACTTGATTTAAGCAGTTCTGTCAATTGCGCTATGCCGGCCGCCATAGCCACCGGATTACCGGATAGTGTACCTGCCTGGTAAACACCGCCATCAGGCGAAACATGACCCATTATTTCGGCAGATGCGCCATACATGCCTACAGGTAAACCACCGCCAATAATTTTTCCGTAAGTAATGATGTCGGGTTTAATTTGATAATGCCCGGCAGCTCCTTCAAAGCCCACGCGGAAGCCTGAAATTACTTCATCAAATATCAGCAGCGCACCATTGGCGGTACATACATCGCGCAGGGTTTGCAGGTATTCTTTGCTTTGCAGCAATAAGCCATTATTGGCCGGTATAGGCTCAATAATAATCGCGGCTATCTGGCCTTTAAAATCAGCAAATGCTTTATTAAGGGCATCAACATCATTTAGGCCGATAACAATGGTCTCGTCTGCAAAAGACTTAGGTACACCGGCGGAAGATGTCTCGCCGAAGGTAACCAGGCCAGAGCCTGCCTTAACCAGTAATGAATCTGAGTGGCCATGGTAACAGCCCTCAAACTTTAATATTTTATCGCGCTTAGTATAACCACGGGCAAGCCTGATAGCCGACATCACAGCTTCTGTCCCCGAGCTTACAAAGCGCAGTTTTTCAATAAATTTATTGTTTTTAAGGATCAGCTCAGCCAGCTCGTTTTCAAGCGCGGTAGGCGCGCCAAATGACATGCCGTTCTGCATTACCTCTATCACTTTATCCTTGACCTTGGGATGGTTATGGCCCAAAATAAGCGGCCCCCATGAGCAGCAAAAATCAATAAACTCGTTATCGTCAGCATCCCACAACCGGCAGCCATCGCCTTTTTTAATAAAAAGCGGTGTACCATAAACCGACTTGAAAGCCCTTACCGGCGAGTTTACCCCACCCGGAAAAAACGTTTTTGCCTTAGCATATAATTCTGCCGATTTTTCCCTGCTGATATCCGGTTTGCCTGTTGTGCTTACCGCGACATCCTCATCCCCCGAAAACATTTTTTTTATACTGTCTAACATTTGCCCCCCAACCCCCTAAAGGGGGAGTTTACATTTCTATTTATTATTTATTATTACCCGCCATAGTTCCCCCTTTAGGGGGTTAGGGGGTTACAACCATTTATTCTCCAACACCTCTTTAGCATGATAAGTTAATATCGCGCTTGCACCCGCACGGCGTATGCCCATTAATACTTCTGTTACTGCCCGCTGCTCGTTTAACCAGCCGTTGCGTACCGCTGCTTTTAACATGGCGTATTCGCCGCTTACATTATAGGCTGCAACAGGCAGTTGGGTATTATCTTTTAATAATTTTATAACGTCTAAATAAGCCAAAGCAGGTTTCACCATTAAAAAATCAGCTCCTTCTGTCTCATCTAAACGTGCCTCTATCAATGCCTCCTGCTGGTTGGCAGGGTTCATCTGGTAAGTTTTTTTATCGCCAAACTTAGGTGCCGAGTTTAACGCATCCCTGAAAGGCCCATAAAACGCGCTGGCATATTTAGCGGTGTATGACATGATGGAAACGTTGGTAAAACCATTATCGTCTAACACCTTGCGGATATATCCCACACGGCCATCCATCATATCGCTTGGTGCAATAATATCGGCACCGCATTGCGCATGTGCCAAAGCCATTTTGCCTAAAACTTCCAGTGTTTCATCATTCAATATCTGGCCGTTCTCCACAATGCCATCGTGCCCGTCAATACTGTAAGGGTCCATTGCCACATCGGTAACCACACAAGCCTCCGGAAAGTTTGCCTTAACTTCTCTGATGGCGCGTAAATACAAGGTTTCTTCGCGGTAGCTTTCGGTAGCGTACTTGTCTTTAAGTTCCTCGTTTACATTAGGAAAAAGGTCGAAAGAATACAATCCCAGTTTAAGGCAGCTCTCTATCTCGCGCAGCAGGTTATCTATTGAATACCTGTACAAACCCGGCATAGAAGCAACCTCCGTTTTTTGATTTACGCCATCAACTATAAACAGCGGAAATATCAGATTAGCCGCGCTGATATGCGTTTCCTGCACCATCTGGCGGATAATTTCGCTTTTTCTATTTCTTCTTGGTCGTTGGTTCATGCTTTTAGTCCATGGTCCATAGTCGATGGTCCATGGTATTCTTATAATAAAAATTTAAACAACAGCCATGGACTATGGACCATTGTCTATGGACTAATTAATCCCAAACACCGCCTCTGCCAACCCCACCTCGTCCGGCGAGAACGGCAGCCTGTACTTAACACCCATTTCTTCAAATTTCATTCCGGTTGATTTGCCTATGGCGATTACCTTTTGGTAGGGGTCAAGCAGGTTATCAACAAAATAAGCATCTACGTTTGATGGGCTGGTAAACACCAGCACCTCAGCGCCCGATGCTTCTACATCGTCTTCTAATACGGTCTCATAAATAGGCAGGTCTATCACTTTAACATCGGCAGATAAACCCTTTTGCACCGTTTTTAAAGAATCCTTCGCTCCCGGGAACATAACGGTATCACCCGTGGTTACCAGTTTTGCAAACTCTTCGGCTATTTCGGTAGTATCGTTTCCAACTCCTACATAATCAGCAAAATAGCCTTTTCTGCGCAGCATCTCTTCAGACCCTGCTCCTACCACACCAAACTTAACATTTTTAGGTAATTGGGGTTGCAGTTGAAAGAAATACTCCACCGCATTCTTGCTGCTGAAAAAAAGCCAGTCGACATGTTTTAAGATGTACGAATCAAGCTTGGTTATAATAGGTACGGTACGTATAAGCGAGCGGCCATCTATATGTATATTATGTTTTGCCAGCGCACGGCGGAAGTAGCTTTGCTCAGATACCTCTCGTGATATAAAAACACTTGAAGGTAATTTGCGGCCCTCTTCAAAATAACTGAATACCTTTTTAGCAAGCCCCTCCGTAGTAGGTGCTTCAATAAACAGCCTATCCGGAAATTGGTCACCCTCATCAGCTTTCGAGGTAAACACCTGGTATTGGTCGTCTTCCTTGCGGCAATAACAGCCCAAAGGCAAATGGCAGCCACCGCCAAACATTTTTAGCAAAGTGCGCTCAACAGACAATTCTTCGGCTACATCTGCATGGTGCAGGATCTGTAAAGCCTCAAATAGCTCAGTATCGCTTTCGCGGATCTGTATAGCCAGCGCTCCCTGCGCGGGTGCGGGTATCAATTCATTCGGAGTAAGCTCTTCCACATGAAACTCGCTCAGATCAATGCCTAACCTATGCACGCCGGCTTTAGCCAGCATAATGGCGTCATAGCTTTCGTCGCGCAGTTTTTGTATGCGGGTAGGCACATTGCCACGCAATTCTTCAATTTCCAGATCGGGGCGATAAGCCAGTAACTGCGCCTTACGACGGTTAGAGGACGTACCTACAATAGCACCATATTTTACAGACAGCTTTTGCTTCACATCAACACAGTCCTTCAATATCAGCAGCAGTTCAGACGGGTCCTCGCGCTCTGAAACAGCCGCGATGATCAATCCTTCCGGGTTCTCTGTAGGCAGATCTTTATGCGAATGCACGGCCAGGTCAATTGTTCCGGCCAGCAACTCTTCCTCCAATTCTTTGGTAAAAAAGCCCTTGCCTTCCAGCTTGTCAAAACTTAAATTCAGAATACGGTCGCCCTGCGTTTTAATGATCTTCAGTTCGGCTACTATGTTGTGTTTTGCCAAACTATCCTGCACAAAATGCGCCTGCCATAAAGCAAGTTCGCTGCCGCGTGTTCCTATTATTAGTGTTCTTTCCAATTGCCTTGAATATTTGCAACCGCAAATTTAATTTTTTAATGCGATGATAATAACATTAATTGAGGATATGAATGTTAAGTGACCAAGCGTGTTACGTTGTGAGCAAATAGTTTTTTAACATTGTATCATAACCAAACAAATACTGTATCAGTTACGAACAGCAGATCAACTAAATTTTTACATAAAATACTGTTAGTTAGCTATTTATAAAAACGGCGCGTATTTTATCCCTATGAAATAAAAATTACAGACATGCTGAAGAATTATTTTAAGGTAGCCTTCCGAAATATCAAAAAGCAAAGATCATTTTCTTTTATAAACATCTTTGGCCTTGCCGTGGGTATTGCGGCATTTTGGCTTATCACACTATATGTTACTGATGAGTGGAGCTATGACCGATATAATACCAAAGCCGCACGGATATTCCGCGTGGTGCAGCATGGGCAGTGGAACGGTGGTAAATTTGATTTGGCAATTACCTCTGCGCCATACGCACCAACCTTAAAAGCAGATTTTGCGCAGGTAGAAGAAGCCATACGTATAAATGCCGAGGGCGGCGGTAATATTACGTACAGCGATAAAAAAATTAACGAGGGAAACATGTTATTTACTGATGCCGCCTTCTTTAATGTTTTTACACATCAATTTTTATATGGCGATGGTAATACAGCTTTACAAAAACCACAAAGTATTGTATTAACAAAATCCCTGGCCGAAACCATATTTGGCCGGGCCGAAACGGCACTAAACCAACTGATACAGATAGACGGCAACGCCACCACGGTTACAGGGGTAATAGCAGATGCGCCCTTAAACTCGCATTTTACGTTTAAGGCGTTGCGCAGTATGCCGGCTGGTGATAACGGCGCTACTGGAAACTGGGGAAACTCGGGCCTGTACACTTATGTGCTTTTAAAAAATCCCGGCGATAATAAACAGATTGAAGCCATGGGTGGAGATTTTTTTAACCGCCATATTAAGGCCTATTTAGGCCCTATGAACTTTAAGCTTGAATTGCAGCCGCTTACTGATATACATTTACACTCTAACTTAGGCTACGAGTTTGGAGCAAACGGTAATATTACCTATGTGTATGTGTTTAGCATAACCGCGTTACTTATACTGGTTATAGCTATTATAAATTACGTTAATCTAACTACTGCGCGGTCATCTATCCGCATTAAGGAGGTTGCGGTACGTAAAGTTATTGGCTCGGGCAGGCAGCAATTAATGTTATTATTTTTTGTTGAGTGCATTGTATTAACTTTTATAGCCACTATTACAGCCTTAGCGCTTATCTATTTCGCACTACCCTACTTTAATCATTTATCGGGTAAAACATTGGTATTGCTGCAATTTGGCGCAGTAAAAACCATAACATTATTTGCTGTTTTTGCATTGTTTACGGGTATTCTGTGCGGTATTTATCCGGCTTTATTCCTGTCGGGATTTAAAACAATACCTGCGATGAAGGGGCAGTTGGGCAACCAGATCTCTACAATTATTTTCCGCAAATCGTTGGTTACCTTCCAGTTTGTTATTACGATTATAATGATATCCGGTTCGGTTATCATCTACAAACAGCTTAACTATTTTTCAAATAAGGATCTGGGCTTTAATAAAGCGCAAACCCTTACTTTCCATATTAATAACCGCAATGTACGCGGCCAAACAGACGCGCTAAAGCAACAGCTATTGCAAAACCCCAATATTGAAAGTGTAGGTGTAGCCGGAAACCCCATTGGCAACAACAACATAGGCGGCGGAGATTTTAACCTGGGGGCAGATGGCAAAACAACTTCAGGATCAAAAATAGTACAGAACTTAATTATTGATGCCGATTTTATCCCCACCCTTCAGATAAAAATGGCAGCAGGTCGAAATTTTTCGGCAGGCAATTCAACGGATATAACTAATGCCATTATTGTAAACGAAACCCTGGTTAAAGAACTGGGCTGGACCAACGCCGTAGGCAAACAAGTACGCACCGGAGTAGATGAAAAAGGGAATGTGATAACGCAAACTATAATAGGTGTAGTTAAAGATTTTAACACCTATTCACTTCAGCATAAAATATCACCTATGGTATTAAATATGCCCACTACGGCCGGCGACAAGGACAATCTGTATGTTAGGATAAGGAGCGGAAATACGCAGGCATCTTTAAACTATATAACGCAGGTATTTGACAAATTTGATAACGAAAACAAACCCGAATTCCATTTCCTTGATCAAAATTTCGCCGCCCAATACCAAACCGAGCAAA
The DNA here is from genome assembly GCF_042676765.1 of Mucilaginibacter calamicampi. Taxonomy (NCBI): domain Bacteria; kingdom Pseudomonadati; phylum Bacteroidota; class Sphingobacteriia; order Sphingobacteriales; family Sphingobacteriaceae; genus Mucilaginibacter; species Mucilaginibacter calamicampi. The sequence continues at coordinate 18,370 of NZ_JBHTHU010000018.1, read as the reverse complement.
AGCAAGGCACTATATTACTAACATTCACCGTGCTTGCTGTAAGCATTGCCTGTTTAGGTTTATTTGGCCTTGTAACGTTTTCTACAGAGCAACGTGTTAAAGAAATAGGCATCCGCAAAACATTAGGTGCAAGCGTAGCCAGTATTGTACAGTTGTTATCAACAGATTTGATGCGGCTTGTTGCAATAGCCGCGCTTATTGCCTGCCCCATTGCCTGGCTTGTTATGGATAAATGGTTACAGGACTTTGCTTATAAGATCAATATAAACATTTGGGTTTTTGTTTTTGCGGGAGGTATAGCCGCGATAGTGGCGCTTGCCACTATAAGCATACAATCGGTAAAAGCGGCTTTGGCCAATCCTGTAAAAAGTTTAAAAGGAGAGTAAGTATAGCTTAAAGTGATTAAGTAAGACTCGATTGTCCAATTCTGTTTATGCCGGTCGTTAATGGCATATAAATAAAATAACAGAATATAATGGAACAACGAATTAATGCTTTTCAAAAAGCACCGGGTGCTTTGCAGGCACTATATGGCATACGTGCCTATTTAGCAAAAACAGCACTTGATGATAATCTTTTGCACTTGCTCTACTTCAGGGTATCGCAAATTAACGGCTGCGCTTTTTGCCTTGACATGCACGCTAAAGACCTGCGTGCGAACGGTGAAACCGAGCAACGGCTTTATATGATATCCGCCTGGCGCGAAGCGCTTGTGTATACTGATAAGGAACGTGCCGCGCTGGCTTGGGCAGAAGCCGTTACAAAACTTACCAATTGTGATGTGCCCGACGAGGTTTTTAACCATGCCGTTAAACATTTTACAGAAACAGAACTGGTAGACCTTACTTTAGCAATAACTACCATTAACACTTTTAATCGTCTTAATGTCGCTTTCCGTACGCCCGGAGGTAATTACAGGGTAGGGCAGTTTGGTGGGCATTAAAGGCAAATAAATTGGGGGGGGGGCGGTAAAGCCGTATTGTCATTTCGACGAACAGCACGGGGTTGAGCTGGTGAGTGAGGAGAAATCTTTTCGAGTATATAATGCCTTAGCCGCTTTGAAAAGATTTCTCGTCGCCCCCGGCCTTATGCCATTTCTTCGCTTCTTCGAAATGACAACAGATGAGATATTAAAAACGTTAAGGGAAGAAAGCGGTTTTAATTACCGTTGATCAATATATCCTTAGCCATTACCATTGGTACGCTGATATATTTTTTCTCCATGTAGTTGATAACGCGCTCCAGCACCTCACGAGATTGCTCGTCCATGCCCTGCACTTCATCAGCAAAAACACTGTTGATGGCAGTATTGCGGATCTCTTTGATCTTTTCGGGAACGCAACGCATGGCCAGTTCAACACGGCGTTGTTTAAGCTGCTGCAAAAACTCGCACATGTTATCCTCAATAATAGCTTCGGCATGCACCAGCTCCTGGTAGCGTTCCTGCAGGTTGCGTTTAGCTACCTCGCTAAGCGAGTGCACTTCTATAAAATTTACCGGGAACTGCTCCAATACTTCCGGAGCGGTATCGTTAGGAATGGCCAGATCCACAATGGTTTTGCGGGTAGTTTCGCCGTTTAATAGTGAGGTATATATTTCCGGGGTAATAATGGGCTCAACTGCAGATGTGCAGGTGATTATTACATCAAACCCTTTGTTATAGCTTTTTAAAGCATCCAGATCAAAAGCTTCACCGTTCAGATCAGCAGCCAGTTTCTGGGCTTTTGCCAAAGTGCGGTTAAACACCGCGAAGTTAGAAAACTTGTGCTTTTGAAGGTATTTTGAAATGTTTTGGTTGGTTTCGCCTGCGCCGATGATGAGGATTCGCGCATTGGAGCAGAGTTTAAGGTTGTTAAGCTTACGGTAAGCCAGTGATACAACCGAGATGGGGTTTTTTGAAATGTTGGTATTGGTGTAAACCTCTTTAGCGGTTTTGACGACACAAGCCATAAACATTCGCATACCATCGCCGGTTAGGCCCACCTCGCGACACTGCTCATAAGCTTTACGCAGTTGCGCAAGGATCTCTTTTTCGCCCACAACCAAACTCTCTAAAGAACATGAAGTTCTGAGCAAGTGGTTAAGCGCTTCCTTGTCTTCGTATATCAAAGCGGCATCAACAAAGGTGCCCATATAGTGCGAGCAAAGGCCAATGTTAAGCTTGTCAATAAATTTTGCGGCAAATGCTTTGTCAACCGTTTGCGGGGTAAGCATAACAAACTCAACACGGTTGCAGGTGGCCAGGTAAAATATTTCGGATATACCGAATTCAGCTTTTACCTCATGCAGTTTATCGGCCAGGTTTTCCTGACAAATAACCAGCTTGCCCAACTCCTTCAGCTCAATCTGTTTATGCGTAAAAGCTATTACCTTTAAATACTTCAAAGCAAGTTTAAAATTAACCCAACAAAAATAATATCCTGTAGCACAACCTCTGTCAACACTTTGTCATACCGGAGTATTTAGAATGTATATAAATAGCCCGAAATCGAATTCGTAAACAACTGAAATACAATATAAAACGTTGATAGGCTTATGACTGTCACAAAAAAGATAAGTTTAATCTTGCTGATAATTGGCTACATAGCTGCAGGTATCAATCATTTTAGGGTGCCTGAGTTTTATATCGCTATCATTCCGCATTACATACCTTACCCACAATTTATGAATGCAGCGGCAGGTATATTTGAAATATTATTCGGGCTGGGTTTAGCATTCAAAATTACCCGGAAATTAGCCGCCTGGGGGATAGTTTTAATGCTCTTGGCCTTTTTACCGGTGCACATCACTATGATAACAGATGCGCCGTTTAAAGTTGGCAATACAACTGTAACTTTGCTCCTTGCCTGGCTGCGATTAGCCTTGCAACCGGTTTTAATAGCATGGGCATGGTGGCATACAAAGGATAACAAAGTGCTTTAAATTTGCTACTTTTAAACTCCTGATTCCCCCTCATAATTTAAAGGCAATGAAGTTTTATACCGTACATACGAAGCCCTACCTCAAACTGCGCATAATAGCTACATTGATAGATTACATTATATTTTTTGTGTTGTATTACGTATTTCTTTATGCGATGGGTGAAAATCAAGGAAATGGGAAATATGTTGTTTACGGATGGCCCGCTTTGTTGATACCAATATTTTGGACAATATATTTTGTGGTAACTGAAGCTACCAATCAAGCTACCCCCGGCCATGATATTTGTAAACTAAAGGTCTATAAAACAAACTGTCAAAAACCAGGGTTTACAGATGCTTTTAAAAGACGAATGTGTGACCCTATTGATATTTTTATTTATGGATTACCCGCTTTGATCTGCATATTAAAAACTCCAAAACATCAACGTCTTGGCGACCTTTTTGCAGATACCGTAGTTGTTAAGGCATCAGACGTTGAAGGAAAGGAAGTTGAGTTTTAGTTATGATAAAAAAAGAAACCTTTACCCTGCCCGGCGCTAAGGGCCGCGGTATGCTTGCCGATCTGACTTATGACGATGCCAACAAGGCCGCGCCGCTTATAATTTTTGCGCATGGCTTTAAGGGGTTTAAAGATTGGGGTACGCATAATCTGCTGGCAAATTATTTCGCGCAAAATGGTTTCCGTTTTTTAAAGTTCAACTTCTCGCACAACGGCACCACGCCGGATCATCCGGTTGATTTTACCGACCTGATAGCTTTTGCCGACAACACTTTTTCAATAGAGTTGGATGATTTGGGTACTGTGATTGATTTCGCTTGCAACGGCCCGTCAATGCCGCGCGCTAATGGCGTTTACCTTATGGGGCACAGCATGGGCGGCGGCATAAGTATTATAAAAGCGGCCGAAGATAAGCGTGTAAAAAAACTGATAACCTTAGGGTCTGTAGCAAGTTTCCGCAATCTTTGGCCAAAACAGGCCGAAGATCAATGGCGACTGCAAGGCATAATATATATGTATAACAGTCGCACCGGGCAGCAAATGCCAATAAAAAGTACCTTGCTTGATGATCTGGACAAAAACACCAATCGTTTAGATATAATAGCAAAGGCAGCCGCGGTAAATTGCCCCTGGCTAATTGTGCATGGCGATGCCGACCCAACTGTAAATGTTAGCCATGCAAAGGATCTGAAAAAGGCGCAAACTAATGCCGTGTTGATTGTTGTTAAAGATGGAGACCACACTTTGGGCGGTAAACACCCCTATCAGCAGGATTTTTTACCGCCTGATTTGAAGGCCTTTGCTGAAGAATCTGTTTCTTTTTTAAAAAAATAAAATATTTTTCGCTGTCAGTCGTCTGTTTAATTACGTACATATAATATGAGTTTAGAAAGGCCTGTCAAAAAAGGCAGCAAATACATGAATACCCTGCCTACAGACGATGCAGGTTTTGATAAAATGATTCCCATTATGCGGGAGTACATGAACAACAAGGCCGAGGTGGTTCCTACAAAAACTATGGGGCCTTTTAAAACAGATACTTCTGTTTATAATACACCGCCTCAAAATGGCTTGCGGGTAACCTGGGTGGGGCATTCCAGTTTATTGATAGAGATAGATGGCTGTACTATACTTACTGATCCGGTTTGGAGCAACCGCGTATCGTTTACCCAATTAATGGGTCCGAAGCGTTTTTTTCAACCGCCAATAGCTTTAAAAGATCTGCCGCCAATAGATGCTATCATCTGCTCGCACGATCATTACGACCATTTGGATACCGCTACTATTCAATTTTTTGCGGGCAGCAAAATACCCTTTTATTGCTCATTAGGCGTTGGCCAGTATTTAGAAAAATGGGGAATATTAAAAAATTACATTAGTGAAATGGATTGGGGCGACAGCGTTATGCTAAGCCATGATTGTGTGATAACAGCTGCCCCGGCAAGGCATTTTTCTGGGCGGGGGATATTAAACCGTAATGAGACTTTGTGGTCCTCATTTATAATTAAAGGGCCAAAACATAAAATTTATTTCGGTGCCGATTCTGGCTGGCACCCGCAGTTTGAAGAGATAGGCGAAGCATATGGGCCCTTTGACCTGACTATGCTGGAGATTGGTGCTTACGGCAAATATTGGCCGGATATACACATGGGACCAGACCATGCAAGTAATGCCCACAAGGCCTTAAAAGGAAAACTAATGATGCCAATACATTGGGGCACATTTAACCTGGCCCTGCACGATTGGTACGAGCCCATTGAACTGCTGATAGAATACGCCCGCGAAAAGAATATCGAGCTGTTTGTACCCGAACCCGGCAAACCGACTGAAGTTAACGGCGCGTTTAATTCTGAATGGTGGCGGAGGTTTATGTAGTTGACAGTTTACAGTTCGCAGTAAAGAGCGCCTGCTAACTGCCAACCGTGAACTGCAAACTGTTAAGCCGGCTCTATCCAGTTACCGTCCTCGCGGATAATGCCTATCAGTTCATCCAATGCGTTGACAGAGTTGATGTTCTTTTTCACCGCTTCTTTACCACGATAAAGTGTGATCTTATCTGTACCCGAACCTACATAACCATAATCTGCATCGGCCATTTCGCCGGGGCCATTAACTATGCAGCCCATAATGCCAATTTTTAAGCCTTTTAAATGACTGGTGCGGCTGCGGATCATCTGGGTGGTAACCATCAGATCAAACAACGTACGCCCGCAGCTTGGGCAACTTATATATTCCGTTTTTGATATGCGTGAGCGGGTGGCTTGTAAAATTCCGAATGCTGTAGAGGTAATGGTTTTAGTATCCACCTCAGGGGCATCAATCCATATTCCATCGACAAAACCATCTATTAATAGTGCACCTAAGTCTGTTGATGCAAAGAGTTGTAAGTTCTGAGTTGTAAGTTGTAAGTCGGAATTATCAAAAGTATATGACCTTTTAATAATGACAGGAACTTCCAGTCCCAACTCTTCCATTTTGAAGAAGAAGGTGCGTTGATCTGCCATGCCGTGCAGGGCATCAGTTTCTAAAACAAATATCAACGTATTGCTGAAAGGTAACGCGCCAAACTCTTCCGAATCGATATCAGCCGGCTTTAATCTAACCAGGTTTAACGCGGATGAACGGTCAACATCGCCAATAAATTCCTGCAGGGTAAAAACAGGATGGCAAAGTGTTTTATTTGCCAGCTTACGCCAGGTGTTGTAGTTATATAATTGTTTTAAGTTGCCCGGTAAGTTAAATGATGGCAGCTCATCAGCCAGATAAACAAAATCAACAGACTGTTCGCCCATGTTATACTTATCCAACAGCGGCGAATAGATATATCCCGCATCATTTAAAACAGCCGGGTCTTTCAGGTTAGATCTTGACAAGTCTACAACTACCCGTGGCACCATATGCCCGCCAATAAAAGCATTTGCTTCGTAAGTGTGGCGTTTTTTGTACTCGTAGGGATTGTGAGCTGTTTGTCCATGGTCCATGGTCCATGGTCTATGGTCTTTTGCTACTTTCTGCTTTTCACTTTCTGCTTTTCGCGTCGCATAGCGATTAACCAAAGCAATCGCCACCGGTGCCTCTGCTTCGGGTTCTTCGGTTAGGGATACACGTACGGTATCGCCAAGGCCATCCTCCAATAAGGTGCCAATGCCTACTGCAGATTTGATCCGGCCATCTTCGCCGTCGCCGGCTTCGGTAACGCCTAAATGCAGCGGATAGTTCATACCCTCGGCAACCATGGTTTCAACCAATAAACGATACGCCTGCACCATAACCTGCGGATTGCTTGATTTCATGGAAACCACTAGGTTATAGTAATTCAGTGTTTCGCACATCCGCATAAACTCCATTGCCGACTCTACCATTCCTTGCGGCGTATCGCCATAGCGGCTCATAATACGATCACTTAAAGAGCCGTGGTTGGTGCCAATGCGCATGGCGGTGCCATACTCTTTGCACACCTTTACCAGTGGTGCAAATTTTTGATAAATGCGCTCCAATTCGCCTTTATATTCAAGGTCAGTATAATCTATCTGGTCAAATTTCTTTTTATCGGCATAGTTACCGGGGTTTACCCGCACTTTCTCAACTATACGCGCCGCAACTTCCGCCGCGTTAGGTGTAAAATGGATGTCGGCTACCAGTGGTGCTGTGTAACCGCGACTGCGCAGTTCTTTTTTTATGGCTGCCAGGTTTTGCGCTTCTTTAATACTTGGGGCTGTGATTCGCACTAATTCGCAGCCCGCCTCAATCATGCGGATAGACTGCTCTACCGTACCAACAGTGTCCATGGTATCAGTAGTCGTCATACTTTGTATGCGGATGGGGTTATTACCGCCCATAGGCACATCACCTATAAAAACTTCGCGGGTAACAAAACGCGAGTATTCTGTTAACGAGTTACAATAACGACCGGGTAATGATTTAATAGCAGCTTGGCTCATGTGGTGCAAATTTAGTGATTTTAAAAATGTCGCTGTACACAACTTTTTAATTCACCAACAGCTTATACCCCCTGCCATGCACATTGATGATCTCCACCGATGGATCGTCTTTTAAATACTTACGGATCTTGCTTAAAAAAACATCCATGCTGCGGCCGTTAAAGTAGTTATCATCATGCCATATGTTAAGCAGGGCCTCTTCGCGGGTTAGCACTTCGTTTTGTTTAAGGCACAGCAGGCGCAAAAGTTCTGCCTCCTTAGTTGATAGTTTCTGTTGCGTTCCATTTATCGCAATAACCTGCGCCGAATAATCAAAATCATAAGCGCCTATTTTAAAAACAGACTGCTTGTCTTCGCGGCGCCCGGTACTTTCTGCACGTTTTAATAAGGCATTAATACGCAGCAGCAGCTCTTCAATACGGAAGGGTTTGGTAATGTAATCGTCGCCCCCTAAGTTATAGGCCTGGGTTTTATCCTCGATCATGCCCTTTGCTGTCGCGAAAATAATAGGCACATCCTGATTTATTTTCCGGATATCCTTACCCAAAGTAAACCCATCTTTCTTTGGCATCATTACATCCAGTATCAGCAGATCAAAGCTTTGTTTGGTAAAAGCGCGCAAACCCTCCTCCCCGTCGGCACATAAAACAACATCGAACTTGCCTTTCAGCTGCAGGTAATCCTGTGTAAGCAGACCCAGGTTTGGATCGTCTTCAACCAGTAATATTTTTTTCATATGCTGATTTATTTTGTCCGGAAGTCCGGAAAGCCGGCAAGTCCGAAAGGTTTGGTTAGTATAGTTTGTGTTATTATTATAGGTTGGTTAGGCCGTGGCAAACTTTAATTCAAATTCTGATCCTTTATCCTTTTCAGACCGCACGCTTATGGATCCGTTTAACCTTTTCACTATCGTATTTACATAGCTTAAACCCAAACCAAAACCTTTAACATTATGTACGTTGCCGGTTGGTATACGATAAAACTGTTCAAAAATTTTAGTTTGCTGGTCGCGGCTCATTCCAATGCCTTCGTCGGCCACTTTTATAACCACCTGCCCCGTTTTATTAAAACTGCTTATAGTTATCCTGGGTTTTCCTTCGCTGTACTTTATCGCATTGTCTACCAAATTATAAAGCACGTTAGAAAAATGCAGCTCATCGGCTATAATTACAGGATTTTCTGCACTTAACTCTAACTTAATATCGGCGTCGCATTTTTGCAGTTTAAGCTCCATGCTATCCAAAACAATGGCTATAAGGTCGTTTATATTTACCGGTTTATTCTCCAGCTTAAAGTCGTTTTTATCAATACGGGCAACATTAAGTACACGTTCTATATGGCTGCCCAGGCGGGCATTCTCTTCGTAAATAATATTGGCCAATCGTGTTATACGGCTTCTGTCGGCACTTATTTCCGGGTCGCGTAATGATTCGCTGGCTATCATAATTGTAGACACGGGAGTTTTAAACTCGTGGGTCATATTATTGATAAAATCAGTCTTCATTTCTGATATCTTCTTCTGCCTGATAATAGTCATCAAGGTATAGGCAAAGCAGAATATCAACACAAAAAGTAGCCCCGCTGTGGTAGCCATAGACTCTTTTAAGTGCCCCAGAACAAATGAATTCTTTTCAGGGAAACTAACTTTCAGCATGCCGGGGTCGTTAACAACATCTTTTGTAAAGATTGCCGTTTTATAAGTATTGTCCGCTGTAAACTGAGGCTTTTTCCCGTCAGCTACACTGCTAAATATCAGCGAATCGTTGTTGGCATTGGTTACATCGTAATTATAAGCCAGGTCAATCCCACGGCCCTGCAGCTCTGATTTTAGTAATGAGTCTATCCATTGCTTGTCAAGACGCTTTTTTAACGGCTCTCCGGAGCGCTGGTATTCAGCCAACAGGTTTTCCATAGAGGTTGCGTTGCCTGCAAGAGCAGCCGCTTTCTTTAAAGAATCTTCTGTCATCTCGCTGATCATTCGCTTAACCTGCCTTATACTGCGTTCCTTTTTCTTACGCATTTGCTCCTTTTCCCAAAACTCATTAAGTTGTAGCTGCGCAACTATCTGTGGACCGTATAATGGGTCTGTATACGAGATGAAAGTAGTATCGTATTTACTGATCTTTCCGTTTGGTTTAACGGATCTAGGCTGGGGCAACGCGGTTACACGGCCCTGCATGTTACCAAAATTGTCAAAATCGAAATTTATCTTCAGTTTACCGGAAAACGCTTCGTCGAATTTCTGACTTAGAATTAAGCGCTGCAGGCTATCTGTCAGCAAATCCATACGTTTTTTACGGGCTATAGAAGCACTGCTTTGTAAGGTATCGTTTGAAATTATTTTGATTTTTGGCTCGTATTGTTGGCTTACAGCATTGTCAACCTCTGCGTTAAAGCGGTAGTGCGCATTTGAATTACCGGTAGCTTTTTTCGCCAGGAACCTGTCGGCATCATGCCTGCTTAATTTGTCAACAACATTATTTAGCGCACCGTTAACTGTACTGTCAAACAATTCAGACTGCATATTAAAGCTTTGCACCAGGAAATACAACTGCATGGTAATAACACCAAGCAATGCAAAGCTCATCAGCCCAATAATAATGCGTATGTTTCTTCTTTTCAAATTGACGAATCAGTAAGAGGCTCTTATAAATCCACTGCCCACACAAAAATATTTCAAATAATTCTTTCCGGCGGGTATTTAACAATTTTTAACAAAAAAGCCCCGCAATTGCGAGGCTTTTTAATTTCATACTTTTTTCCAATTAAAACGGCAGATCATCGTCTTCTGCTGCCGAGCTTATATCAGCCGGTGGAGCGTACTCTGGCGTTGCACTGCTGCCGGCGCCGCTTAACACATTAATGCGCCAAAGCTGCATAGAGTTAAAATAGCTCTTTTTACCGGATTTATCAGTCCACGGGCGGCCACGCAGGTTAAAAAAAACCTCTACATCATCACCCACTTTAACGCTATCTAACAGGTTGCACCTATCTTGTATTGCCTCAAACTTTAAGTATTCCGGATATTGAGGATTTTCAACATATTCAACAATTAGTTCTCTCTTTTTTAGCGAATCGGTAACCTGTGCGGTAGCGCCAATTTCGTGTACTTTGCCTTTAATATCCATTCTTATAAAAAAATTTAAATGTAAAGTTAATAGATGTAAAGTAAAATTAGGGTTTATTAATTCATAAATTCGCCAAATTATTATGCAAGTTTTCCACACCGAGAGTAAGATAGTTATAACCTGTAATAAAAGGCTGTCGCCTTATTTACAGCAAGAAGTTGAGCAGCTGGGCTTTACCCCCGTTCGCGTATTTCAAACTGGCGTTGAATTAAAAGGTACAGTTACCGATACCATCCCGCTAAACTTAAATTTACGCTGCGGCAGCCAGATCCTCTACCTGTTAAAAAGCTTTACAGCTGCTAATCCGCAGGAGCTTTATGATAACCTGGTACAGATAGAATGGGAGCAGCTGATTGATTTTAGCGGATATTTCTCGGTAACATCAAATGTTAATAATGAGCATATACTAACGCCACTTTTTGCCAACGTTAAGGTAAAAGATGCCATTGTTGATCGTATTAAATCTGTTAAAGGCATAAGGCCAAACTCTGGTGCTGATGCCAACAAAACCGTGATACACCTTTACTGGCAGGATGATAAGGCAGAGATATTTATAGATACATCAGGCGAAACTTTGGCTAAACACGGCTATCGCAAAATTCCGGGTAAGGCACCCATGTTGGAAGCTTTGGCAGCCTCGGTAATTATGGCAACCAACTGGGATAGGAACAGTCCTTTTATTAATCCCATGTGCGGGTCGGGCACGCTGGCTATTGAAGCGGCACTGCTTGCTACCGAAAAACACCCGGGCCTGTTTAGAATGAACTATGGGTTTATGCACATTATGGGTTATGATGAGCAGGAGTTTTTTACGGAACGCCGCAAACTGAAAGACAAAGCAAAAAAAGATATTGCATTTAAAATTATAGCTACAGATATATCTGCTGATGCTGTAGATGTAGCAAAAAAGAATGCTAACACCGCAGGGGTAGAACATTTAATTGATTTTGCTGTTTGTGATTTTGCCGACACTGAAGTGCCTGAAGAACCGGGTGTAGTAGTTTTTAACCCGGAATATGGTGAGCGTTTAGGTACGCACACCAAACTGGAAGCTACCTACAAACGCATGGGCGATTTTATGAAGCAGAAATGCAAGGGCTACCAGGGTTACATATTTACAGGCAACCCTGATCTGGCCAAGAAAATAGGCTTACGTGCGGCACGCAGAATAGAATTTTATAATGGTAAATTAGATTGCCGCCTGCTTGCATACGAATTGTATGATGGCACCAGGAGGCAACCTGAAGAACCCGAGCAATATCCCGGAGGATTAAAATAACATGAAAAAGATAACCTTACTTTTTATAGCTACCCTAATTACTGCATCCTGCTTTGCGCAGCAGGAACTGGCATTTCCGTTTCAGGGTGGTAAGGATGTAATGAACAAGTTCTTTAAGGATAATATTGATGTTTCATCAGATATGGTAAAAAGAAAAGTAACCGGTACAGCTGTTTTTAAGTTTACGTCTGATACTACCGGTGCCATCAAAAAAATAATTATTTATTACGCTGATGATGTATCATTAGTTACCCCGATTATTGAGGCGCTAAAAAAATCAGATGGCAAATGGATAGTTCCGTTCAGAGAAAAAACGCACGATTTTTTAATTCCCTTTAGTGTGAATTTTTCCCCTCCGGCTAATGCAGGAGCATCTTTACAAAAAGCTGTTTATGACTTTGACCGTGCGCGTAAGCCGGTGCTTGCTACCAACCAGATTCCGCTGGATATGGTTACTTTATTACCTGCTGTTGTAATAAATTATCAAATAAATTAATGTTATTAATACACTTTTAAATCTGACCATCTAAAATTTTCGTAGATGCAAAAAAACTGATACGACAATTTTATGACGAACGCCATAGGTTTAAAGATAAAGGCTATCGCCGCCAACATTAGGGCTACAAGAGAAAAGAAAAACTACACACAAGAATACCTGGCCTACAAACTAAATATATCGCAAAACGCTTACAGCAAAATAGAGCTGGGTTATACTAAAATAACGTTGGAGCGCCTGTTCCAGATAGCTGATATATTAGAGATCGACGCTGTTTCGTTAATAAATTTACATTAGCTGCCTATTTAAAAAAATTGACCCCGCTTTAAAACCATTGCCGTAATATTGCAGCCATGGAGCATGCTGATATTATTAATAAAACCGTACTTTTTGTTAAAGAAACGCTTAAAGATGCCGAGGGCGGACACGACTGGCACCACATTGAGCGCGTTTATAACAATGCAAAGAATATAGCCGAAACCGAAGATGCCGATTTATTAATAGTTGAACTGGCAGCGCTATTGCATGATATTGCCGACCCCAAGTTTAACAACGGCGATGAAGAAAAAGGCCCCGCGCTGGCGGCAGATTTTTTACCCGGCCTTGGCGTTGATTCGGCAACAATAACTCACGTTCAAAACATCATAAGGTATATGTCGTTCAAATCATCGTTTGACGAACCTACGTTTACCTCTATAGAAATGCAAATAGTGCAGGATGCCGACAGGTTGGATGCTATGGGCGCTATAGGCATAGCGCGCGCGTTTAATTACGGCGGGCACAAAGGCCGCGCTATTTATGATCCGGCTATTAAGCCTGAAACCCACACCAATAAAGCAACTTACAAAAACTCAACCGCGCCTACTATAAACCATTTTTACGAAAAGCTGCTGCTGCTTAAAGATAAAATGAACACAGAAACAGGCATGCGGCTGGCGCAGCAACGCCACAACTTTATGCTGGTTTACCTTGATCAGTTTTATAAGGAAGTTAACGCGTGAACTATGCTGTATCCCTCACTCGGATTGAGGCCAATAAGTATTTATTGAGTCGATAACATCTTCCTTTTTGCCATTTATAAAAGATAATTTAATTGCGACATCTGCTGAGGTGAAGTATTTCCTGACCTTGTAAAAGATCTTTTGTATTGGTGTTTTACAAAAATATAAATCCGGGGCTCGAAGGTTTACAACAAGGTTGCTACCTGCAAATCTTCCTTCTTCCGTCATATAAATTTCAGATACATCACGCCATTTTATTGAAAAATCATTTAAGTTATCAGTAATCCCATCTTTACTTATAACAAGCGCGGGCCACCCTTTCAACATTCTAAAGCTAATTTTTACAATTTTAAAGATCGGCCACAAAGTCAGCGCAAGCATACTTAACATCCAAAATGAGATGGCATCAATTTTTGAGTACGAAATAAATCCATCTACAAAGCAATAAATTAAATAAACAATCAATAAGTCTAAAATAATTAACCATACAGGCTTAAACTTATATTTAACTTCTTCGTCTATGTTCATTAAATGTAAAAGATGTAGTATATACTTATTACTCTTAAGTAAATATCGTTATTTAGCTATATGAAAAGAATACCCCTAATTGCATTAATAATCATTTTTTCGGTAGGCCTTGGTTTTGCACAGGGTGGTTCCACAGTCACCAGGTCAGGCATTAAATTTCAGATAAAGAATTTGGGCATAAACACGGGCGGAACCATAGGCGGTGTAAAAGCTACCATTCACTTTAACCCTGCCCAACTGGAAACCAGCAGCATTGAGGCTACTGCAGATGTTGCCACCATTAATACCGATAACGATGAACGCGATACGCATTTAAAAAGCGCCGACTTTTTTGAAGTGCAGCGGTACCCGCATATCACCATGAAGTCGGTATCGTTTAAACACAAAAGCGGGGCGAACTATGTTGGCCGGTTTAACGTCACTATAAAAGATAAAACCAAGCCTTTTGACGTACCTTTTACCTATACAGAAAACGGCAATACCGCCGCCATTACAGGTACACTTAAGCTTAACCGGCTTGATTTTGGCGTAGGCAGTTCAAGCCTGGTGCTGTCTAATGATGTAACCGCTACCATTACCGTAGAGATGAACAAGTAATTACACGGTGTTGCAGGAATATACACAACGCTTTGCAACACTTGCAACACCATTTTTTGCAACTATTTGATTATTAAAATTTTGTAATTATTACATGTTGTAACTTGCAACACTTGCAACACCAACATCTTCACATTTTATAATACTATCTTCGCATTTTTGATGTTAAATAGCTGTAAATAAATCGTTTACAATTTATCCTCCTACAACAAGCGCTGCAACACTGCAACGGACCTAAAAATCACTGGGTTGTTAGTTCCGTTTTAAACTTAACCTTTCCATATTATACTGTTAAACTATTGCGTTAGTAATTTCATACTTTTATTGTTATGAAATTCAGGGTACTTATTTTGATCAACGCGGGCGCGGTTGCTGTTACCATGGCAGCAGTTAATTACTATTTTCAGCGCAACATGTATGATATGGCCATCACCTTCGCGGCTACATTAGTTACCAGCTTTATTGTTTTTTATTATCTGATAGAAAAATACATCTACTCAAAAATAATTCTGATTTATAAGCTGATACACAACCTTAAACTGGGCCGCGACCTGCGCGATGCACTGGGTGAGCATACCAGTGCCGACCCTATTAATGATGTTGAAAAAGAAGTTAAGGAGTGGGCCCGGCAAAAGAAAACCGAAATAGACGCGCTAAAAACGCAGGAGAAATTCAGGCGCGATTTTTTATCCAACATCTCGCACGAGTTTAAAACACCTTTGTTTGCCATACAAGGGTATATAGAGGCCGTGCAGGATGATGATCTGGAAGATAAAGTAATGGCCCGCCAGTTTTTAGACAAGGCATCAAAAAATGTGGATCGCCTTAGCTACCTGATCAAGGATCTTGATGAGATCTCAAAGCTTGAATCGGGCGAGCTGCCTATTAATTATACCAAATTTAAAATTAACGACCTGATAAAGGAAGTAATGGACGGCCTGGAGCTAAAGGCTAAGCAGCATAATATTAAGTTAAGCTTTAAGCAGAAATATGATGAACCCACCATGGTAACTGCCGATAGAGACAAAATTACACAGGTGCTGGTTAATTTACTGGATAACTCTTTTAAATATGGTAAAGAAGACGGCACAACTTCCGTAACCTTGTTTGATCTGCACGATACCGTGTTGATAGAAGTAACGGATGATGGAATAGGTATTGAAGAAAAATACCTGCCACGCCTTTTTGAACGCTTTTTCCGCACAGATGCAAGCCGTTCAAGGCAAATAGGCGGATCTGGCCTTGGTTTAGCCATTGTTAAGCACATAATAGAAGCGCACCAACAAACTATTAATGTGCGCAGTACCGAAGGATTAGGATCTACTTTCGGTTTTACGTTACAGAAGATTAAGCAAGGGTTACCATTTGTAGCGTTACCAATATTAAAAAGTTAACATTAACTTAACATTGCGAATGTACCTTTGAGCCAAATAATATTAAAATGTCATTAAACAGTATCTTCCAGTATTTTGTCCCCAAGGATAAAAAGATCTTTTTTCCGCTATTTGAGCAAGCCGCAAACAATGCAGTTGTAATGTCAACCTTACTGGTTGAGGCAGTTAACTCAAATAATCCGGCAACACGCGAAGAACTGTTTAAGCAAATTGATAAGCTTGAAAACAAAGGCGACGAGATAACTCACCAGGTTTTTTTAGAGCTGGGCAAAAATTTTATCACACCTTTTGACAGGGAAGACATCCACTCGCTTACCAGCGCTGTTGATGACGTAGCCGATTATATACAAGGTGCTGCCAACCGCATGAACCTATATCGCATTGACGATTACAACGAACATATACGCAAACTTTGCGAACTGTGCCTGCAAGGTACCACCGAGTTGGAAAAAGCCGTGCGCGAATTAAAGGACCTGCGTAATGTACGTGCCATTGCCGATTCATGCATCCGTATAAACAGCGTAGAAAATCAGGCCGACTATGTGTTTGACCGCGCCGTTGCCGATCTGTTCCTGTACGAAAAAGATGCCATCCGCCTTATAAAATACAAAGAAATATACGCCGCGTTAGAAACAGCTACTGATATGTGCGAGGATGCTGCCGACGTTATGGAATCCATTTTAGTTAAAAACGCCTAATTCTTTATAAGTTAAATGGTTACCACCCTTTTAGTTATTGTAGTTGCCCTTGCGCTAATTTTTGATTACACCAACGGTTTTCATGATGCGGCCAACTCAATAGCCACCGTTGTTTCAACTAAAGTGTTAACCCCTTTCCAGGCAGTAGTTTGGGCAGCAGCGTTTAACTTTTTAGCTTATTTTGTTGTTACCGACCATAAAGTAGCCAATACCGTAGCCAAAATTGTAATTATGGACTACGTTAATATCCATGTATTGCTTGCAGGCTTATCGGCTGCCATTACCTGGAACTTAATTACCTGGTGGTTTGGTATCCCTTCAAGTTCGTCGCATACGCTTATAGGTGGCTTTGCAGGCGCCGGAATAACTAATGCAATGTTTATGGGCGCTGCACCGCTTGATGCTGTTAATATGCATTATATTACAACCATAATAATGTACATAGTACTGGCCCCTATTATAGGTTTAACCATTGGCTACATTATAACAGTTATTATAATGTGGATATGCAAAAATTCCAGACCCGCCGTTGCCGAACGTTGGTTTAAGATACTACAACTGGCAACATCTGCATTATTGAGTTTTGCCCACGGTACTAATGACGCGCAAAAGGTAATGGGGATATTATACGTAGCCATGGTAGCTGAAAAAGTTATACTACCAGATGCGGTAATGCCTGAATGGATACCATTGGCCTGTTACTCAGCAATTGCTTTAGGTACAATGTCCGGAGGATGGAAGATCGTTAAAACCATGGGTAGCAAGATCACCAAGATCACTTCGCTGGAAGGCGTAAGTGCCGAAACCGCTGCTGCCATCACCTTAAAAATAACCGAGCATTTTGGTATACCTGTTTCAACAACGCATACCATTACCGGCTCAATTATAGGTGTAGGCCTAACCAAACGTATATCTGCTGTAAGGTGGGGCGTTACTATTCCGCTAATGTGGGCCTGGGTAATTACCATTCCCATATCAGCTATAATAGCAGGCACAGTATTTATGCTGCTACGCGTTTTCGGGGTTTAAAACTCTTTTGCAATTTCAACGTTCTAAGGGTATGAAAAGATCTCTGTACCTGCTGCTTTCGTTATTGCTAATTTCCTTACCTTTTTCAGGCTGTGATGTTGCTCAACAGGCCGCCAGTGCGGTTATTAACTCGCAGGGCCAGCCAACTACGCTGGAGATAACATCGGCTTTAAAACAAGCGCTTGAGCAGGGCTCAACTAACGGTACAAATCAGCTATCAGCAGTTGATGGTTTTTTTGCTAATGCTGCTATAAAAATATTATTTCCGCCGGAAGCGCGAAAAGCCGAAAGTACATTACGCAGTATAGGTTTAGGTAAATTGGCCGACAACGTTATACTGTCGCTTAACAGGGCTGCCGAAGATGCCGCCAAACAAGCCAAGCCCATATTTGTGAACGCGGTTAAGCAAATGACCCTGCAGGATGTTACCGGTATTTTGTTAGGCAGCCAGGATGCCGCAACACAATATTTTAAACGCACAACCAAGCCTGATCTGTTGAGTAAATTTGCACCCGTTATACAGGCCAGTATAAGTAAAGTTGGCGCTACCCGTTACTATAGCGATGCTGTGAATGCTTATAATAAAATACCATTGGTTACCAAACTTAACCCGGATATTGCCGATTATGTTACCCAAAAAGCGATAGACGGCGTTTTTTACCAAATAGCGCAGGAAGAGCTGAAAATACGCCAGAATATAGGCTTCCGTACAACGCCGTTAATGCAAAAGGTATTTGCTTACGCGGATAGAACTAAAAACTCACGATAAGAAAAGATTGTCATTGCTGTAAGGGTTTAGTAATTCGATGACAGAATAGCGGTTTATTTTTGGTTGTTTAGGGTTACCATATCGATAGGT
>NZ_JBHTHU010000017.1:0-6040 GCF_042676765.1 Mucilaginibacter calamicampi | reverse complement strand
GGGAGTTTTATTGCAAACCACTTATTATGAGCTGTTTATTAAAATGGCTTGTCCCGCTGTGTCTCACCTTGTCCCACACGCAGGTGAGACAGGAGTCGAGGGTCGATGGTCCATGGTCCATGGTCCATGGTAGCGCAGAACACTATGGTCTATCGGCCATGGACTATGGACTATAGACTGATACAAAACAAGAAAAGCCCCACAACTTTCGTTATGGAGCTCTCTTTAAGATTGGGCACCGACCTACTCTCCCACGTTTTACCGCAGTACCATCGGCTCTGGCGGGCTTAACTTCTCTGTTCGGAATGGGAAGAGGTGGACACCGCCGATATAGGCACCTGAATGTTTTTAATGTTGTGTATGTTGTGGGTGTATGTTGTGCGTTGTAAGATTACCTACAACTTGCAACTTATAACTTGCAACAAACTTCAACAATGACATATTATTGAAAGAAGCAAATGAATTCGAGAAAACAACAGCATTAATTAAATCTATCTGTGTTAGTTTGTTGGGTTGTACGTACTACGTAAAACGTCTTACGTACAACCTTCAATTCCAACCGAAGAAAGCTTCGGGCGATTAGTATTACTCGGCTATGATGTCACCACCTTTAGACCTGTAACCTATCAACGTAGTAGTCTGCTACGACCCTCAATGGAAGTCTCATCTCGTGGCTAGTTTCGCACTTAGATGCTTTCAGCGCTTATCTATTCCCAACGTAGCTACTCTGCAGTACACCTGGCGGCATAACAGATTCACCAGAGGTTAGTCCAACCCGGTCCTCTCGTACTAAGGTCAGCCCCACTCAAACTTCCAACGCCCACAACAGATAGGGACCGAACTGTCTCGCGACGTTCTGAACCCAGCTCGCGTGCCACTTTAATGAGCGAACAGCTCAACCCTTGGGACCTTCTCCAGCCCCAGGATGTGACGAGCCGACATCGAGGTGCCAAACCTCCCCGTCGATATGAGCTCTTGGGGGAGATCAGCCTGTTATCCCCAGCGTACCTTTTATCCTTTGAGCGATGGCCCTTCCATGCAGAACCACCGGATCACTATATCCGTCTTTCGACCCAGCTCGACTTGTCTGTCTCACTGTCAAGCAAGCTTATGCTATTGCACTCCGCGTACGGTTACCAAGCGTACTGAGCTTACCTTTGAAAGCCTCCGTTACCTTTTTGGAGGCGACCACCCCAGTCAAACTACCCGCCAAACAATGTCTCCCGCTTTGCGGGATTAGACACCAAATACAGAAAGGGTGGTATTTCAACGTTGACTAACTGACTCCTAGCGAAGCCAGATCACAGTCTCCCACCTATCCTACACATCCTGTATCCGATATCAATGTTAAGTTGTAGTGAAGGTGCATGGGGTCTTTCCGTCCCGTTGCGGGTAACCGGCGTCTTCACCGATACCACAATTTCACCGAGCTCATGGCTGAGACAGCGCCCAGATCGTTACACCATTCGTGCAGGTCGGAACTTACCCGACAAGGAATTTCGCTACCTTAGGACCGTTATAGTTACGGCCGCCGTTTACCGGGGCTTCGATTCAATGCTTCGCCTTGCGACTAACATCCCCTCTTAACCTTCCGGCACCGGGCAGGTGTCAGGCCATATACGTCATCTTTCGATTTTGCATAGCCATGTGTTTTTGTTAAACAGTCGCCTGGGCCTTTTCACTGCGGCTGACATTGCTGTCAGCGCCCCTTCTCCCGAAGTTACAGGGCCATTTTGCCGAGTTCCTTAGCCATGATTCACTCGAGCACCTTAGGATTCTCTCCTCGACTACCTGTGTCGGTTTACGGTACGGGGTTTTATAACCTGAAGCTTAGCAGGTTTTCTTGGAAGTCTGATTACCTGAACTATCCCATCCCCCGAAGGTTCCGAGTACTATCAGCTTTCAGCATGGTCTGCGTACTTAACTACAATCCATATACCTACGGCCTTTAACGAACTATTCCGTCAGTTCGCGTCAGTTTCACTACTCCGTCACTGCATCGCAGTTATAAAACGTACTGGAATATTAACCAGTTATCCATCGGCTACGCCCTTCGGCTTCACCTTAGGCCCCGACTAACCCTGATCCGATTAGCGTTGATCAGGAAACCTTAGTCTTTCGGTGGGCAGGTTTCTCTCCTGCCTTATCGTTACTTATGCCTACATTTGCTTTTCTATTCCCTCCACAGTCAGTTACCTTCCTGCTTCGCCGCAAATAGAATGCTCCCCTACCAGATCATTTCTGAAATCCATAGCTTCGGTATACCGCTTAATGCCCGTTTATTATCCATGCCCGATCGCTCGACTAGTGAGCTGTTACGCACTCTTTAAATGAATGGCTGCTTCCAAGCCAACATCCTAGCTGTCTGTGCAATCGGACCTCGTTAGTTCAACTTAGCGGTAATTTGGGGACCTTAGCTGATGGTCTGGGTTCTTTCCCTCTCGGCCATGGACCTTAGCACCCATAGCCTCACTGCCGTGTATATTATAAAGCATTCGGAGTTTGTCTGGATTTGGTAGGATTTGACTCCCCCGCACCCAATCAGTAGCTCTACCTCTTTATAACTCAACCACGACGCTGTTCCTAAAAACATTTCGGGGAGTACGAGCTATTTCCCAGTTTGATTAGCCTTTCACCCCTACCCACAAGTCATCCGGAAACTTTTCAACGTTTATCGGTTCGGTCCTCCAGTACCTGTTACGGCACCTTCAACCTGCTCATGGGTAGATCACAAGGTTTCGCGTCTACCTCCACTGACTATGCGCCCTATTCAGACTCGCTTTCGCTTCGGATCCGTGTCTTAAACACTTAACCTTGCCAGTGAAGAGTAACTCGTAGGCTCATTATGCAAAAGGCACGCCGTCACCCCAGAAGGGCTCCGACCGCTTGTAAGTATACGGTTTCAGGTTCTATTTCACTCCCCTGTTCGGGGTTCTTTTCACCTTTCCCTCACGGTACTGGTTCACTATCGGTCTCTCAGGAGTATTTAGCCTTACCGGATGGTGCCGGCAGATTCCCACAAGGCGTCTCCGACCTCGCGGTACTCAGGATACCACTATCTTATCATTAATTACCCGTACGCAGCTCTCATGCTCTATGGCCGGGTTTCCCACCCCGTTCCGGTTCTTTTTGATAGTCATATTGTGGTCCTACAACCCCAGTTATGCCGTAACATAGCTGGTTTGGGCTTCTTCCCTTTCGCTCGCCACTACTCAGGAAATCATTATTATTTTCTCTTCCTCTGCTTACTTAGATGTTTCAGTTCAGCAGGTTTGCGCTATTGCAACTAGTCTTCAACTAGTTAGGTTTCCCCATTCAGAAATTTCCGGATCAAATCTTATTTGCAAATCCCCGGAACTTATCGCAGCTTATCACGTCTTTCATCGCCTCTGAGAGCCAAGGCATCCCCCGTATACCCTTTCTTACTTTCTTCTACTTATACGCCTTTTGCGCCGTATAGTATGCTTTTTATTATTTCAGTCAGTTGCCAAGTCATTCGTCATTCGTCACTGGTCATTATTACTAATGACTGATGACTATTGACTAACTTCCTAACAACGTCCCTACTGTTGTTTTCTCGTTTTTCAATTACTTCTTCCAATATGTCAAAGAACGTTATTTGAGTTGTAGGTTGTAGGTTACATGTTGTATGTGTAGTTTCCTACAACTTTCAACTTATAACTTTCAACTTTTCCTCAAAGCGTGGAGAATAACGGATTCGAACCGTTGACCCCCTGCGTGCAAGGCAGGTGCTCTAGCCAGCTGAGCTAATCCCCCAATTAATGAATGTGTGAGTTAGTGATTGTGTGAATTAGTGATTACTCACTCATTCGCTCATTCTTTCATTCACCCATTGCCGTAGTCCCGAGCAGATTTGAACTGCTGACCCCTACATTATCAGTGTAGTGCTCTAACCAAGCTGAGCTACAGGACTTCTTATTTAGTTTGCAGTTTTTAGTTTGCAGTTTGCAGTAGTTAGCTCTTGTTGCCAACTGCTAACTGCCTCTTAACTGCCCACTGTGAACTGCCAACTGTGTCCTAGCCTGTTGGCCGGCCCCACTGATGGCTTCATCTTTTGGGTTTTCCTTTTGTGTGTTTAATTAGTGAGTGAGTTAGTGAATGAGTGATTTAGTGATTGTTGACATTTATTCAACTAATCTTTAATCTTCATTCTCTAATCTTCTCCATCTAATTTAAAAGATAATCATGTAGCGAGCTGTACTGCTCATTGTCTGTCTGAAGGAACAGATCAGGGTGGGTATTGCTCCAGAAAGGAGGTATTCCAGCCACACCTTCCGGTACGGCTACCTTGTTACGACTTAGCCCCAGTTACCGACTTTACCCTAGGACGCTCCTTGCGGTTACGCACTTCAGGCACTTCCAGCTTCCATGGCTTGACGGGCGGTGTGTACAAGGCCCGGGAACGTATTCACCGCGTCATTGCTGATACGCGATTACTAGCGAATCCAACTTCACGGGGTCGAGTTGCAGACCCCGATCCGAACTGTGATCAGCTTTGTGAGATTGGCATCCTGTTGCCAGGTAGCTGCCCTCTGTACTGACCATTGTAGCACGTGTGTAGCCCCGGACGTAAGGGCCATGATGACTTGACGTCGTCCCCTCCTTCCTCTCTATTTGCATAGGCAGTCTGTTTAGAGTCCCCACCTTAACGTGCTGGCAACTAAACATAGGGGTTGCGCTCGTTGCGGGACTTAACCCAACACCTCACGGCACGAGCTGACGACAGCCATGCAGCACCTAGTTTCGTGTCCCGAAGGACTAGAGCGTCTCTGCTCTATTCACTAACTTTCAAGCCCGGGTAAGGTTCCTCGCGTATCATCGAATTAAACCACATGCTCCTCCGCTTGTGCGGGCCCCCGTCAATTCCTTTGAGTTTCACCCTTGCGGGCGTACTCCCCAGGTGGAATACTTAACGCTTTCGCTTAGACGCTGACCGTATATCGCCAACATCGAGTATTCATCGTTTAGGGCGTGGACTACCAGGGTATCTAATCCTGTTTGATCCCCACGCTTTCGTGCCTCAGTGTCAATATAACCATAGTAAGCTGCCTTCGCAATTGGTGTTCTGTGACATATCTATGCATTTCACCGCTACTTGTCACATTCCGCCTACCTCTAGTTAATTCAAGTTCTTCAGTATCAAAGGCACTGCGACAGTTAAGCTGCCGTCTTTCACCCCTGACTTAAAAAACCACCTACGCACCCTTTAAACCCAATAAATCCGGATAACGCTTGGATCCTCCGTATTACCGCGGCTGCTGGCACGGAGTTAGCCGATCCTTATTCTCAGAGTACATTCAGCTCGATACACGTATCGAGGTTTATTCCCCTGCAAAAGCAGTTTACAACCCGTAGGGCCGTCTTCCTGCACGCGGCATGGCTGGTTCAGGCTTCCGCCCATTGACCAATATTCCTTACTGCTGCCTCCCGTAGGAGTCTGGTCCGTGTCTCAGTACCAGTGTGGGGGGTCATCCTCTCAGATCCCCTAAACATCGTAGCCTTGGTATGCCGTTACCACACCAACTAGCTAATGTTCCGCATGCCCATCTTGATCCTATAAATATTTGATTGCTTTATGATGCCATATTGCAATGTTATGCGGTCTTAATCTCTCTTTCGAGAGGCTATCCCCCTGATCAAGGTAGGTTACATACGTGTTACGCACCCGTGCGCCACTCTCAAGGAAAGCAAGCTCTCCTATCCCGTCCGACTTGCATGTATTAGGCCTGCCGCTAGCGTTCATCCTGAGCCAGGATCAAACTCTCCATTGTAAAATGTTCTGTTTGATAACTTCCTGACTCTACTTATCTTTTTATTCTTTGGAATTGTCTAATAAATAGAATCTCTAGTTATTTGTATTATATATCTTTATACAATACCCTTCCCCCTTTCAATCCTATTCCTTCTTCTTTTCTAACTAAACAGTTTGACTTTGATATTCCACTCTTCGAATTGCTTCTCTGATTGGTTAACCGCGTCCTACCGCTCGTTACATGATTGCATCTTTTAAAAGAACTTT
>NZ_JBHTHU010000016.1:0-1885 GCF_042676765.1 Mucilaginibacter calamicampi | reverse complement strand
GAAAGCTACACGGCCCCGCAGACAGAAGCAGAGGCGGTCTTGTGCGTAATCTGGCAGGAAGTACTGGGCCTGGAACGGGTAGGAGTAACAGACGACTTCTTCCGTATCGGAGGCGACTCGATATTGAGCATCCGTATTGTAGCAAAGGAAAAAAAGATAAACCCCAATGCCCGTGTCGCCGATATTCTGCGCTACCGCACCATTCGGGAAATACTAAAGCACAGCCAAACATCTGGCGGTACACAAAGTAGTACCTATATACCTTTTTCACTGATCAGCGAAACGTTCAAGGAAGAAATCATCCGCACCAACGATCTGGAAACAGAAAATACAGCAGACATCTATCCGGCCGGTTACCTGCAATCAGGTATGCTGATCGAATCGACAGCCAAAGCCGATCCTTCAGTATACCATGATGTTTTTTCCTACCGCATCATGACGGTGTATGAACCCGGAAAATTCGAAAAGGCATGGCAGCAACTGGCTGAAAAGAACGAGCAGCTGCGTACCGCCTTTATCGAAAGCGAACAGGGCTACCTGAATGTGATCTATAATAAGATAGCGATCAGCAGCAAGATAGTGCTAGGGGATGATGACACAGACATCCGGGAGATCGTCGATACAGAAAAGTACAATGGATTCGACTTTACAGTTCCCGGACTGTTCAGGCTGCTGATCATGCCGGATGATCTCCGAAAAGAATTTACACTGATCTTCTCCTTTCATCATGCCATAACCGATGGCTGGAGCGTAGCGTCGCTGATCAACGAGTTTGTAGATGCCTATGTGTTGAGAAAAGCGATCCGCAAAGAAAAAAAGCCACAATATGCACAGTTTGTCAGCAACGAACAAAAAGTGCTGAGCGATGCAAAGTATAAACAGTTCTGGCAAGCTTACCTGGAGGATTACGAGTTGAAACAAAGGGTTTTCAGGGAAGACCCACCAGCGGACGAACAGGGACAAGTGTTTGCCAGAACGAGTCTTTCCCAGGATATCAACAATAAAATACTATCCTTAGCGCAGCAGCTGAAAGTAACGCCCGACAGCATGTTTATGGGCATTTACAACCTGGTGCTGGGCACGTATTACAATACGGATGACGTGGTGATCGGCACCGTAGCCAACAACCGGCTGGAAGAAGAAGGCGGCGACCGGGTATTCGGCCTGCATCTGAACACGATCCCGCTACGGTTTGACAGGAAGGCGATACCCGACGCCAGCGGAAAGGAATACTTTTCATGGGTGTTCAAAAACCGGTCAGAAGTAAACGATTACAAACTATATCCGTATGGAAAGATCAAATCCGACCAGGGTCTTGCAGAAGATATTTACCGTTGCGCGTTTAACTATGTTCACTTCCATGTAGGTGAAGAGAATTATGCCAAACAGGCGTTTGCTTTAGCCTACTCGTATGAAAAGACGAATATCCCGCTAACGCTGAACGTACAACGCTACCAGGATAAGTTCCACTTAAGTTTTGACGGATCGCCCGGGTTTATAGACGAAGCGACAGCAGAAAAGCTGCTGAACTATACCGTGCTGCTTTTAGAAAGAGTAATCAACCACCCGGAGCGTAAGGTCAATCAACAGCACGGCCTCAGTGCCGCCGAACAATCACTACAGTTAGAATCCTGGAACAATACAGAAAAAGCTTACCCGGATACGGAAACGATCCACGGAATGTTCGAGCAGCAGGCGGCGAAACATCCGGGCAAAACAGCGCTGGTATACGAAGGACAGACACTGAGCTACGGCGAGCTGAACGAGCGGAGCAATGCGCTGGCACGACATATCAGAAAAACCTACCAAACCAGAACAGGATCAGCGATGCCACCGGACACGCTGATCGCGTTGCTGCTGGAGCGGAGCCTGGAAATGGTGGTAG
>NZ_JBHTHU010000015.1:0-1698 GCF_042676765.1 Mucilaginibacter calamicampi | reverse complement strand
GGAAAGACCCCATCAAGGAATCAATGGTAAAAAACCTATCGATATGGTAACCCTAAACAACCAAAAATAAACCGCTATTCTGTTACCGAATTATCTGACCTTTACAGCAATGACAACTTCTATTTAGGCTGTGATTAGTAAATACCGTTATTTACCCACCCGCTGCTCCACCTGCAGCATATTGCCCCAGGGGCAGCGCACCCTGATAATCAGCCTGCCATTTGTTTTTCGCGCTTCACCCTCTTGTTTGGCACCGCCGCGTACTATGTTTTTAACAAAAGTAGTAGCGTCTTTTACTTCAAAAGCAACATAGCTTACACCGAAGCCCAGTTTAGTGTAGTCGCGCAAATCTCCGGTAGTTAAAAACTCCATAGCCATGTTACGGCCGGGATCGCCAACATAGGGTATGCGGTAATTGCTTACCGGACGCACAGAATCAGCAGGGTCTTTAGACCATGGGATGGTGAGCCCCATAAACTCAACGTACCATAAAGCGGCCTCTTTATTGTTACTCATATTTAGCGCCAAATGTTCAAAGCGTGGCCATCCGGGTGTGCGTTTATAGTATGGCCGCACGCGGCTAATCAGCTGGATCATTAATCCGTTCGGATCGCGCATATCTATTACTGCATCGCCAATGGCATTTAGGCGGGAGTCAGTATTATATTTGCCGCCTGCCTTTAAAATGTTGTTTTCCCATTTGTGTATATCGTCTGTTTCAATGGCGATATGGCAGGCATTGAAGGATATATCGCTGTAATTATTTTTCTGCGCCGGTTCTGCAAAAAATTTGATGCGGAAGTTCTTACCGGCATCGCTTACATAAGCATCGCCACCATCCATCGCCACTAAAAAACCAAGCGTATTATGGTACCATTGGGCGGCTGCCTTTACATTAGGCACGTTAAAAGCAACGTATTTAAGTGCAATGTTTTGGGCTGATGCGCTTAAGCAAAGCACTGTCAGAAAAAATAGCGTTATATATCTCATCTAATGGTTAGTAGTAATTGAATCTGTTTCGAAGTTAAAATTTGTATTTTATAATTCAGATATATCTACATTTGGCATACACGCTAACGCACTATCAAAATGAAAAAGTTGTTTTCTCTTTTACTTGTTTGCGCAACATTGACCTCTGTGGCGCAGGTTAAACCCATTACCGCCGCCGATCTGGATTACCGTAAAGACGGCAATGGCAGCTATCTGCTGGTATTAAAACGGGGCCAGCCCCTTATTGCCAGTCTTAATGCCTTCATAGCTAAAGAAAAATTGCCGGGAGCAAGCATAACCGGCCTGGGCGCTGTAGAAAATGCAGAGATAGCGTATTATGACCTTGCCAAAAAGAAATATAAATATCAAAAGTTTGTCCCTTCAATGGAGGTGCTTTCGCTTAACGGCAACCTGGGTACTTTTGAAGGCTTGCCCATTGTACACGCGCATGTTGCCCTTGCCGACTCTAATTATGTGGTGCGTGGCGGCCATGTTAAAGAGGCCGTGGTATCATTGATACTTGAAATAACCATAGTGCCCACCACCAAACCCATAACCCGCGAGTGGAACAAAGAGTTTAACGAACTGCGTACGATGACGAAAGTTAAAGAGGAGTAACGCCCACTTTGTCATTGCTGTAAGGGTTTAGTAATTCGATGACAGAATAGCGGTTTATTTTTGGTTGTTTAGGGTTACCATATCGATAGG
>NZ_JBHTHU010000014.1:0-1276 GCF_042676765.1 Mucilaginibacter calamicampi | reverse complement strand
CGCAAAGGCACCTCAACCCGGAACTTCCGGCAGCCAAGCTGATCTGTACCGATCTGAGCGAATCGTTCTACCGGACAGAAGAAGCGACGAACCTGCCCAGGTACAGCAATGCAGCCAACCTGGCCTATGTGATCTATACCTCAGGCACCACAGGCAAGCCCAAAGGAGTAATGGTAGAACATGGAGGGATCGTCAACCGGATAGCGTGGATGCAGGCCATGTACCCGCTGAACGGATCAGATGTAGTATTACAGAAGACGCCCTATGTATTCGATGTATCGGTATGGGAACTGTTATGGGCCAACTGGTACGGCGCACGCATTGTTCTGGCCCGTCCGGAAGGGCATAAAGACAGCAGCTACCTGGATGAGCTGATAAGCAGCGAAGGAGTAACCACCTTACACTTTGTACCGGGTATGCTTTCGGCCTATGCAGGCTACCTGGAAGAAAGCAGCAAAAAGCTGAACGGCAGCATCCGGCAGCTGTTCTGCAGCGGCGAAGCACTGAGCCAGGCAGTGGTAGACCGAACGTATCAGCTGTCAGCTACCCCAGGCTTCCGTTTGCATAACCTTTACGGACCTACCGAGGCCTCAGTAGACGTAACGTATTATGAAACAAGGCCGGCAAACAAAGTATACATCGGCCAACCGATCTGGAACACGCGTGTGTATGTGCTGGACAAGTACCATCAGCCCGTACCCATCGGCGTTCCCGGTGAGTTATACATTTCGGGTGCAGGATTGGCGCGGGGCTATCTGAACCAGCCGGAACTAACAGATGCCAGGTTCCTACCGAACCCCTTTGCCGAAACAGGCTACGAGCGGATGTACAAGACGGGCGACGTAGTCCGCTGGACGAAGGGAGGGGAACTGGAGTACCTGGGTAGGAACGACGAGCAGGTAAAGCTGCGAGGTTACCGGATAGAACTGGGAGAGATAGAGAACGCGCTGCAGCGGCTAAGCGGTATCAGGCAAAGCAGCGTACAGTTAAAGCAAAAAGGAACTCACAAATACCTGGCAGCGTACTACACAGGAGAAAGCAAGCCGCAGGAAGAGCTGATAGCAGCACTGTCGGCCCAATTGCCGGAATACATGGTACCGGCGAGCTATGTCTGGCTGGATCGTTTCCCACTGACCGTAAACGGGAAGCTGGACAAGCGATCGCTGCCGGAGCCGGATCAGGCACCGGGCGAAGAAAGCTACACGGCCCCGCAGACAGAAGCAGAGGCGGTCTTGTGCGTAATCTGGCAGGAAGTACTGGGCCTGGAACGGGTAGG
>NZ_JBHTHU010000013.1:0-1222 GCF_042676765.1 Mucilaginibacter calamicampi | reverse complement strand
CTACCACCATTTCCAGGCTCCGCTCCAGCAGCAACGCGATCAGCGTGTCCGGTGGCATCGCTGATCCTGTTCTGGTTTGGTAGCTTTTTCTGATATGTCTTGCCAAGGCATTGCTCCGTTCGTTCAGCTCACCGTAGCTCAGTGTCTGTCCTTCGTATACCAGCGCTGTGCTGCCCGGGTGTTTCGCCGCCTGATCCTCGAACATTCCGTGGATCGTTTCCGTATCCGGATAAGGCTTTTCTGTATTGTTCCAGGATGATAACTGTAAGGATTGCTCGGCGGCGCTGAGTAAATTGATCCTGCTGTAAAGCGCATCCGGCGCTGCGGCCAGTTGGCTTAATAAATGGATATAGTGCCCTGCCAGTTGGGTGATCATCTCTTCTTTAAACAACGATACTGCATAGCTGGCCTGCACCTTTAGTTCAGCTTCGCTGTCATCTACAAATAACGACAAGTCAAAACGTTCTACGGGGTAGGCTTCCGTTAGCGCGAATGGTTTAAGGTACTGGTTCTGGCGGCTCAGCGCCTTCTTTTCGTTCCCGAAACTTTGCACGCCGAACATCACCTGGAAAACAGGATGGCGCGACAGGTCTCTCTCCACACCCAACTCTTCTACCAGCTTTTCAAACGGCAGGTCCTGGTGCTGCTGCGCCTGTACCTGTTCGCGGTGAACCTGCTGCATCAGCGCTTTAAAGCTTTGGGTGCCGCTTAGCTGTGTTCGGTTCACCATCGTATTGACAAAAAAGCCGATCAGTCCTTCGGTTTGTGCATGGTGCCGGTTGGCAATAGGGCTGCCTGTTATAATATCTTCCCGTCCGGTATACCTGCCCAGCAGTATATGGAATGCGCTTAACAGCAGGCTGTAAAGCGATACTCCGTTTTCCCTGGCCAGCGCAATGAGTTGCTTGCTCAGTGTTTCGCTGATATAAAAGTTCCGGCCTGAGCCCCGGTAGTCTATCTTCTCGGGGCGGGGGTAGTCGGCAGGTAGTTCCAGCGTTTCAAAACCGCTTAGCTTTTCTTTCCAGTAAGTTGCCTGCTGCTGCATCACTTCGCCCTGCAGGTAGCTTTTTTGCCATACCGCGTAGTCTTTATACTGGATGCTCAGCGGAGCAAAGTCGAATGTTATGTCTTTTTTGATCCAGGCTTCGTAATAACCAAGTAACTCCCGCTGAAAGATATCCATCGACCAGCCGTCGCTGGCAATATGGTGGGCATTTACCAG
>NZ_JBHTHU010000012.1:0-1061 GCF_042676765.1 Mucilaginibacter calamicampi | reverse complement strand
GAAATGACAAAGTAATCAGACGGTATTCAGAACCTTTCAAACTGAAAATTCTGGACGAAATCACAACCGGAAAACTAAACAAGAACCAGCTAGGCAAACTCTATGGTATTGCTCCTACCACCATTAATGAATGGATTAGAAAATACAACCGTAAAGACCTAATGAACACCAGAGTAAAAGTGGAAACAAAAGACGAAATAACTCGAGTTAAAGAACTGCAAAAAGAGATTGAACAGCTTAAAAAGTTACTCTTAAAAAAGGATTTGGATGCCTTGGTATTGGATTCATACCTGGAAGTAGCAGCTGAAGATCTAGGCTATAAATCTGTGGCTGAACTAAAAAAAAAGTTAAGTATAAAGCCCTAATCAAAGCCAAGGAAAAAGCTAAGGGATTTGCTTCTTTAACTACAATAACCCATTGTTTTGGACATAAACGCAATGCTTACTATAAGTACAAAAACAGAGCTGATAAGCGTTTAAAAATAGAACAGCAGATTATTGAGATAATAAAGAAAAGACGCAAATCCCTACCTAGAGAAGGCGTGCGCAAACTCGTAAAATCATTAGATGCTGAGTTTGCCAAAGCCAACCTTAAAGTCGGTAGAGATACACTGTTTAACGTCCTTAGAAAATATCAAATGCTTACACTTAGAAAGAAATATAGTTCTAGAACTACCAACTCTTTACACAGGTTCTACAAGTATAAAAACATCATTAAAGATGTTCAAGTTACAAGGCCTAACCAAGTTTGGGTATCTGATATTACATATATTAGAACCATTAAGGGATTTTGTTATCTAGCACTCATTACAGACATGCATTCCAGAAAGATTGTTGGTTATGACTTGAGTGATAGCTTAGAACTAAACGGATGCGTAAGAGCGCTTAATAAAGCTATTTATCAAGCTAAAAGCACTAATGGACTCATACATCATTCCGATAGAGGCATACAATATTGCAGCAATGTATACACTCAAATCCTTAAAAGGAAAAAGATAGACATTAGTATGACAGAAGAAAATCATTGCTATGAAAACGCCCTAGCAGAAAGGGTTAACGGGA
>NZ_JBHTHU010000011.1:0-772 GCF_042676765.1 Mucilaginibacter calamicampi | reverse complement strand
TGTAAAGGTCAGATAATTCGGTAACAGATTAGCTTTACAAACCAAAGCTAAGAGTTATGCGCATTAACACGAATGATCTAACGCTGAAACGCAATTATTTACAGACGTACCGTTTACTGATCAAGGATTATGAACTGGTAAAACAAGGCGTTCACCCCACCTTTAAGCTGGCTAAAGAATTTTATGAAGCCCATCACACCGACCGGCGTAGCTTCCTGAAGTATTATAACCGCTACAAGCAATCCGGCAATGAAGAAGATCTGCTCCCTTCAAAACGAGGTCCAAAGTACCGGACACGCAGGCCATCAGTTCAGGATGAGGCTTTAGTGCTTGATCTACGTGCACTCGGCAACAATAAGTTTGAAATATCCCATCAGCTTAAGCAGAAATCAAATAACTTTAATCCATCACCATCGGGAGTTTACAACATCCTGAAACGTTATGATAAAAACCGTTTAAAACCGGCAGATAAAGAAGTTAAACGTAAGATCATTAAAGAACGAATGGGACAATTGGGCCATATCGATTGCCATCACTTAAGTAAAACCATCATTCGTGGGCAGCATCGCAAACTTTACCTGCTTTGCGTTATTGATGACTATTCACGGATAGCCTGGGCAGAGGTAATGGAAGATATTACCGCTTTGACCACCATGTTTGCTGCCTTACGTTGTATGCGCATGATCAAAGAGAAGTTTGGTATCCAGTTTGAAGAGATCATAGCAGATAACGGCCCTGAATTTGGGCCTGCTATCAGCCAGAATAAGCGGAA
>NZ_JBHTHU010000010.1:0-93025 GCF_042676765.1 Mucilaginibacter calamicampi | reverse complement strand
CTGCGTGTGGGACAAGGTGAGACACAGCGGGACAAGCCATTTTAATAAACAGCTCATAATAAGTGGTTTGCAATAAAACTCCCCTCCCGCCTGGGACAAAGTGAGACTACTTATAAGTCAGGAAAATTAGCTGTGGAAATTGGTTAATAGCCTAATTATCAGTACTGCTCCCAAATTGCAAAATCTTGTCCCAAAGTGGGACAAAAATATTGAGCAGGATGGTGGTGATAAAAGCACGGCGAAGACACGCTTTGGCCGGCTGTTTAATGGTGAAGGAAGGGATAATATATGGCGGGCCTTATATACCCGCCATAAACAGCTTCTCAGCCATAAGGATTTCCATCTATAGCTTTAACCATGCTCTCTATTAAAGCATAGATATCAAAATAAGTACAATTAGTGTTGGGCTGTGATTTTAATTTTTTCATCTGTTATAAGGTTCAATTTTGCCGCTATTATTGGGTTTGGCTTTTCCCTATCCTGTTTTACCTAAGGCAGGCAACTTATAATGCATTAAAAGCAGCATTTGTTAACCTAATATAAAGGCAATAGCGGCATAATTCAAAATAAATTTATATCGCAGGTAGTTATTGGTGCGGAGATACTATTTTCCAGTTGCGGGACGCTTGCGGGAGCGTGGGCAAGTTAGATAGATCTATACTCCTGACAAACAACTTCCAATTCCAATCAAGTTCGGGATTGCTTCGTTCCTCGCAAAGACGTGTTGGTGAGTACAAGCAGGTTACGGAATTACCCTATAGGCACCTCAATCCCAATCATCGTCCCCTTTCCCTCTGCCGAGGCAATATCAACCCTGCCATGCAAATACGCCACGCGCGACTGTATGTTCTTTAAGCCCATGCCTTCAAAGTGGCTTTTATCGGTAGTGTTGAATCCGCGGCCGTTATCTTCAATGGTAACCCGTAGCTGGTTGCCCTGCCGAGTCAATATTATATCCAGCTTTGACGCCCGCGCGTGTTTTATCACATTGTTTACGCACTCCTGCACAATACGGTAAAGCACGGTTTCTACATCGTTGTTTAAGCGGGTTTCCATATTAACCCCCTGTAGGTTTATTTTTAAATTATGCGAGTCTATTTTATCTATAAAGTCGTTTATGGCGGTGTACAGGCCGAATTTTAATACGCTGCCGGGCATCATCTGGTGGGCTATCAGGCGTACTTCGCGGCAGCTTTCATCCACCATATCAAGCGTTTTGTTGCCCAGCGTTATCATTCCCTCATCGGTTAACTGTGCCCTGTCTAATAACCCGCTCAGGTTTAATTTTACAGCGCTAAAAAGTTGTCCAACGCCATCGTGCAGTTCAGATGCAATTCGTTTGCGCTCCTTTTCTTCGGCTTCTATTATACCTTTTGTAGCACGTGCCTGGTGTTCTATTTCGGCTTGTTGCAGTGCCGCCCTTTGTTTTAACTTGTTGCGCGTATAAAACTGAAAGCCAATAGCCAGCATCGCTACAAAAACTATGGCTATCACCATTATCGTCATATTGCGGCGTTGCAGTTCAAACTGCTGCTGTTGTATCAGTTTTTGCTTTTTCTCTGTTTCGTATTTAACGCTCAGTTCAGAGAGCTGTTTTGTGCTTTCCAGGTTAATAAATTTGTCTTTATGCTCGGCAAACTGCTGCTGATATTTGTAGGCATTCTTATAATCGCCCGCCTTGGCGGCGGCAACGGCCATGCTATCATAAGCGGTTTCAACAATTTCAAGGGCGTTTATTTCTTTAGCCAGGTCTATACTTTTTTGGCACCAGGCAATGGCGTTTTTGTAATCGTCCATTTCGCTGTATAAGGCCCCTATATTATTGTAGGTTGCCGCCATTATCCATTTATCGTTTAGTTTTACAGATAGCGCCAATGCCTTTAAATTATAATCCATTGAGGCCTTATAATCCTTTTTGAATTTATAGATAATGGCCAGGTTGCTTAATACCATTGATATTTTTGAGGCGATGTTCTTTTGCGTGTACACTGCGAGCGCATTTTTATAGGCAACTAATGCCTTATCATATTGCAGGCGTTGCTCGTACACTATTCCCTTATTGTTCTGGCAATCGGCCAGTAGTTCAGCTTCATTAACCAATGCAGCCAGTTTTTCAGCACTGTCATAATTACTTAAGGCCTCGTCAAACTTTTTCCATCCAACATACAGCGCGCCAATGTTTTTAAACACGTGGGCCAGTAATGTTTTGTCGCCAATTTTTTCGGCCATGGTTTGTGCCAGGTGGTAATGATTAAGGGCCGCCACATTCGCGCCCTTATCGGCATATAAACGCCCCAAACTTATCTGCGATTGGATATAAGCCTTATTGTTACCCTTTTGCCCGGCCGTATTTATAACTTCAGTAAATAAAGTGGTAGCGGTGTCAATATTTGATGCCTGCGCGT
Organism: Mucilaginibacter calamicampi; assembly: GCF_042676765.1. Classification (NCBI taxonomy): domain Bacteria; kingdom Pseudomonadati; phylum Bacteroidota; class Sphingobacteriia; order Sphingobacteriales; family Sphingobacteriaceae; genus Mucilaginibacter; species Mucilaginibacter calamicampi. The sequence continues at coordinate 90,620 of NZ_JBHTHU010000010.1, read as the reverse complement.
GCGCCTTAGCCAGTTGTAGTTTTAGTTCAAGGCTATCGGGATATTTTTTTAACGCCGTGCTTAGCTTATCAATATGATTCTGGGCGTGGGCACCTATTGCCAACGCGACAAATAATAGGATGAAAACTATTTTTCTCATTTAAAATAAGCGGTTGAAAAATTAGCTTGTAAAGGCGTTACAATAAGCCTAATGTACCGCTTATTAGTTTAATTGTAAATAGCCAAAACCAATGGTTTTAAGGATAACCTGTTTTGAACGCCCTCATGTACCAGGCCATCCTCAAATAAAAATTCCTCCCCCCAGCAAACATTTCAGATATATATACGATATTTATATACAACATCAACCCCTAAAGTACCATGAAGAATAATTACCGGCTTTTAGTAGTTATGGTGGCGTGCCTGTTGGCAGCATGCGGCACCATGCAAAGCATTGTACTGTCAACCATACCTTATACCACGCCATTAGCGGTTGCGGCATCGGCAAAAACGGGGCAAACGCTTACCAGCATTGGCACCGCCAGCAGCTTTGATAAGGTTATTTTTAAAAATGGCGAGAACGTTAACCGCATCAACGCGGTAAAAGTAATTTCGGCCGAGCTGAAGACCGTTCTGCCTGCCGATTTTGAATTGGGGCAACTAAGCTCAATAAAAATATACATGGTTACCGCTGATGAGAGCGACGCGGTGCTGGTAGCATCAAAGGAAAAAATTACTGCCGACGCGGGCGGAACCATCAAGCTTGATCTGAATAATTCCAGCTTTTTAGATCGTTTTATACGCCAGCCGGATATAAAGATAAAAATGATCTACACCCTGCGCAGCGCGGTTACTGCTGATGCCAACCTGTTAATGGTGATGAATTTTAGTGCCACGCCGGTAAGCGCCGGTAATTAATACCCTGCCAGGCATTACCATGAGGATAGTAGTATTGGATGGCCACACCCTAAACCCCGGCGATATTAGCTGGGATGGCCTAAAACAATTAGGCGATGTTGTGATATACGACAGAACGCCACCGCACGAGGTGTTAGCGCGTTCGCAAGGTGCCGAGGTGCTGTTATCTAACAAAACCCCCGTAACCGCGGCGGTTATTGAGCAATTACCCCAGTTAAAATACATTGGCTTACTGGCCACCGGCTATAATGTTATTGACGTAGACGCGGCAAAAAGACAGGGCATTGTTGTTGCTAACGCGCCGGGCTATGGCACGGCATCGGTAGTGCAGCAAACGTTTGCCTTACTGCTGGAGCTTACCCAACGCACGCAGCGGCATAGCGATTCTGTTATGGCAGGCGATTGGGCACGGTCGGCAGATTTTTGTTATTGGAACTACCCGTTGGTAGAGCTGGCCGGTAAAACAATGGGCATTATCGGGTTCGGGCATATTGGCCAAAAGGTGGGCGATGTAGCCGTGGCTTTCGGTATGAACATTATTGGCAACAGCCGCACGCGAACAGATCAAAACGCGCGTGCAAACTTCCGCTGGGCGGATATCCCCGAACTGCTGGAGCAGGCCGATATGGTAAGCATCCATTGCCCTTTATTCCCGGAAACGCAGGGGCTAATCAATGCCGAAAATTTAGCAAGGATGAAAAGCTCGGCCTACCTGATCAATACTTCCCGGGGACCCATTGTTAATGATCAGGATCTGGCTGATGCCCTTAATAACGGAACCATTGCGGGGGCCGGTATTGATGTACTATCTGCCGAGCCACCGCGGGCAGACAATCCTTTATTTAAAGCCAAAAACTGCATTATAACGCCACATATTGCCTGGGCAACCAAAGAGGCCCGGCTGCGCCTGATGGATATGGTAGTATATAACGTGGCCGCTTTTATTAAAGGCGAACCGGTTAACGTTGTAAATAAATAGCAATCTCTTAGCTGTTTATTTTATTCGGACGCGACAGGCAGGGAGAAACTGAATTTGCTGCCCTCTCCAATTTCGCTCTCTACCCATATGCGGCCGCTGTGTGCTTCTATAAAATCTTTAGAGATAGCCAGCCCCAAACCCGATCCTGATTTTTTTGTGCCATCAGTAGGTACCTGGAAATAGCGATCAAAAAGCCGCTGCTGATACTGTTTATCAATGCCGTTACCAAAGTCTTTTACCGAAAACTCAACCGCGCCATTGTTCTCCATAACTTGTATAACAATGCGGGATTTAGCCGGACTGTATCTAAGCGCATTGGATAAAAAGTTGATGAGCACCCAGGCCGTTTTTTCTGTATCTGCCATTACTTTAGGCAATTTATTTGCGCTGAGCAACTCAAGTCTCACCTCCTTTTGTTCTGCCTGAAAACGCACCGCATCCAGCGCGTAATTAACTATCACTTCGGGCTGCGCAGCGTTAAACTGTAATTTAAGATTGCCGGTTTCCACGCTAGACAGGTCAAGTAATTCGCTGGTTATTTTAAGCAGGCGGTCGCTATCTTCTTTTATATGGTGTATAAGCGAGGATTGTTCGGCATTCATTACCCCCACGCGCTCATCGCTCAGCAATTTAAGGCTCATTTTAATAGACGATATGGGAGTTTTCAACTCGTGCGATACCGTAGCAATGAAGTTGGTTTTAGCCGTATCCAACTCTTTAAACTGCGTAATGTTGCGCAAAATAAATACCTTACCTGCCGGGCTGGCAGAGTGGGTAACTGCTGTTTCTTCGTTACTTTGTATTTGTGGTACCAAAATTTCACGGCTATCCAGCTGGAAGTAGGAATCCTTACCGTCGGCATAGATCTTAAGCTGTTTATTGTTGCTTCCGTTATCCATTATATTACGCAACAGATCATTGGTTTTAGCCAGATCAAGCGCGCTGCGCCCAACGTATTGCTGCCCGCTGATGTTGAGTATATGTTCTGCCGAAGCGTTTAAGAAAAGTATTTGTTGCTTTTCGTTTAAGCCGATAATGGCATCCTGCATCTGCCCAATAATGGCTTCAATGCGTAGTTTTTCAGATTTTAGTGTAGCCAGGTTGCTATTTTCCCAATCATTCAGTCTTCGCACCATCTCATTAAAGGCATCTGCCAGTTCGGCAAACTCATCGTTGCTTTTAAATTCAAGCCGTTGCTTATAGTTTTTTTGGCTGATCTCGCGTATACCTTGCGATAGCTGCCGCAGTGGGTTGGCCACAAAGCCCGGAAAGTTTACGCTGAACGAAAACAAGATGAGGAAGGTCATGCCACCGGTAAGCCCAAGCAGCAGGGCCGCGTTTTTTACAGAGTTTTGTGCCGCGTCGTTCTTACGCACAATGGCCTGCATGTTAATATCGTCAATGTTTTGCAGATGAGCGCGCACGCCACGTTCTGCAGCCGGGCGGGTGGGAGCGATAGCAGAAGACTGAATTAGCGATAAGAAAGATTGCTTTAACGCTGTCAGCTCTGCTTGTTCGCCCTTTTCTGTAATGTTGTTTTCTTCTTTTTTAAGCTGAACATCAAAAGCAGTTAAAGCTTTTTTATCTAAGGGCAAACTGTGCCCGTCTAAAATTTTTCGCATATCGCGGGTATAGCGCAAGCTTTCATAGTTGTCTTTCAGCACAACCTCTGCACTTTTAGATATCTCGTTGATATAAAACATAGAGAGCGCACCAAAAAAAAGCACAACTGCAAACAGAAAGCCGAAGCCCAGCCGGAGTTTGGTTTTTATTTTCATGATAGTATAACTAAATCAGTTTCGGTAGTAGCAATTTTGGTTAGTAACTGGTTAAAAATGGTGGTACGTAGTATAAGTTGAAAAAGGTTTACATGCGGCTTGCCAATGCATATCGTGGTTATCTCCCGTTCTTCGGCTATACGCATTATGGTTTGGGTTATCATGTCGCTTTTTATTTTCAATACTTCGGCACCCAGTTCAGTTGCCAGCTTAAAGTTATTGATAAGATGCCGTTGTTTATCTAATTTGATCTTGTCCAAACTTTCATGGCTGCTTTGCACATACAAAACTATCCATGGCGATCGGTAATAAGAGGCCAGACGGGCAGTTTTACGTATTACCACCTTTGCCGTGTCATGGTTAGATGATATGCAGGCCAGGAAGCGTTCGGGCCGCAGTTTGATCTGTTTGGGTACTTCAATTTCTATCTTCCGTTCCAAATGGTGCGCCACTTCCTTAAGCGCCAGCTCCCGCAGTTGTAATATCTTTTCACTGCGAAAGAAATTGCGCAGGGCAAGTTCTACCTTGCTTTTATCATAGATCTTGCCATCGCGCAGGCGTGCGATCAGTTCATCGGCGGTAAGGTCAATATTTACTATTTCATCAGCCAGTTCCAGTATTTTGTCGGGTATACGCTCGGTAATTGGTGTGCCGGTAATGCCTTCTACTTCTTCATTCAGACTCTCCAGGTGTTGAATATTTACAGCAGTTATTACGCTGATACCGGCATCCAGTATATCTACTACATCCTGCCAGCGTTTGATGTTTTTGCTGCCTTCAATATTGGTATGGGCCAGTTCATCAACTACCACCACTTCCGGGTGGCGGCTCAACACAGCCTGCACATCCATTTCATCCAGTTCTTTGCCTTTGTAAAATATCTTTCTCCGCGGTATTAAAGGCAGCCCACCCAGCAAGGCATGTGTTTCTGCACGCATGTGCGTTTCAATATAGCCTATCTGTATATCAATGCCGTTCCTTAAAAGGGCGTGCGCCTCCTGCAGCATACGGTAGCTTTTACCCACACCGGCACTCATGCCAATGTATACCTTAAGCTTGCCGCGCCGGGAGCGTTTTACCAGCTCAATAAAGTCTTTTACCGACTCGTCTTTATGTTCTTGTTTTACCGACATATTAAACAATTAGTCACAGGCCCTACAGTACAGACGGCCTGTGACAGATATAAGCATTAACTAATTTACCTAAAACGCGTACACTGCGGCTAATAATGCCTGCGCCGCTGATCTTGTATTTCCTCCGTTATTTTTTATGAACTGACTTGTTGAGCCATTATCCAGCCGCACTTCGGGCATAAGTGTTAATGGGCCCGACTTAATATTAGCGGTTAGCGTAAATGATGTTACAGATTCACCGGCAATGGGCCCCGCAGGTTGGAACGCGCCTTTTTTAGTGCGGAAGTATTCTGCCCGCAAACCCAGCGCTACCGCTTTTGAAACAGCTATTTGAGGATAAAGTGCCGCGCCATCAAAACCTCCGCCGCCCAACTCATGCGATGCAGAGAAGGTGGCAGCATTCAGCCCCAGCTTAAACGCGTTTGTTACCTGGTAGTTGGTAGTCAGATCTACTATAGTGCCTGACAGCGGACCCGTAAGCAGGTTCACATAGGCGCTCCATCCATCCACGGGGCTTACCATTAGTTGCGCGCCAAAAGTATTGATGCGGCCGCTTGATTGATAGTAATTCCAGGTATCATTAAAAATGCCTGCCATTAAGCTAACCTTGTTGCTGAAAGAGTAAGTGGCCTTAACACCCGCGTTTTGAAACGGGCCGTTGGTAAAGAGATGCGATGTAGAGTAATTGAAGTTCCCTGCAGGAGAGATCACTTCATAGCCCAGAAATGTAGCCATGTAACCACCTGTAACATTCAGTTTTTCCGTAAGATCATAGCTTACATAGAGGTTCTGTATATGATAAGATTGGCCTCCGCTATTATTGGGTATTGACTGTACCTGCCCGCGCGGACCGAAAGAAAGCTCGCCCACAAAGGACGCTTTATTCACTTTCTTTTTTAAGGCAAGATCCACCATGCCAATGGAAAACGAATTTTGATCGCTTGCAAAGCTGGTGGGTATATTTGAACTACCAGCCGCATTTCTAAATCCGGAAAAATCATATTTATAGTAGGCATCCACAGAACCTGAGATTAATAAGGGACTCGTTTCGGATTTAACGGTATCCTGCGCGCGGGCAGCAATCGCACAACCAATAATGGCGGCGTTTAATAGTATTTTTTTCATTTTGAATAAATTTTAGTAATCACAGCAGCGTCGCTGCTGTGATTTAGGTGTGGTGTCCGGTCGTTATTTTTTTAGTTCGTTCAGCGCAATATTTAGTTTCAGCACATTTACGTGCGCAGGGCCTAAAACTGGCTTGTCAGTATGGCTTGCCACCAATGCAGCCACCTTTTCTTCATCAAGGTGGTTATCTGCCGCCACGCGTTTAACCTGTATTTTTGCGCCCTCTACTGATATATCCGGATCAAGGCCACTGCCCGAAGCGGTTACCATATCGGCAGGGATATCTGTCCGTTTTAAATAAGGATGATATTTTAATAAGGTATCCACGCGGTCACTTACCTGTTTCAGATAATCTGGGTTAGTGGGGCCTTTATTGGAGCCTGCCGAACCGGCCGCATTATAATCTACTGCCGATGGGCGGCCCCAGAAATAGCTGGGTTTATCGAATTTTTGGCCAAGTGCGGCATAGCCAACCACCTTGCCGTTTACACTGACGGTTTCGCCATCGCCTTTTCCTTTGGCTAATTTGCCTACTGCCGAGATCAACAGCGGATAGATAACACACAGCAACACGGTTAGCACAACGGTTAAGCGTATTGCGGGTAATAAGTACTTTTTCATTTTGATATTAGATAAATAGTCCAACTAAAACATCGATCAATTTGATGCCGATGAATGGCGCGATCACACCACCCAAACCATAAATCAACAGGTTACGGCGCAGCAAAGCGCTTGCGCCGATAGGCTTATATTCTACACCTTTAAGGGCCAGTGGTATAAGCAGCGGTATAATAATGGCATTGAAGATCACGGCCGACAGGATGGCGCTCTCCGGGCTGTACAAGCCCATTATATTAAGGTGCTGCAAGGCAGGAATTGAGGCTATGAACAAAGCCGGAACAATGGCAAAGTATTTAGCCACATCGTTAGCAATAGAGAACGTTGTAAGCGTGCCACGGGTGATGAGCAATTGCTTACCGATCTCAACTATTTCTATCAGCTTGGTGGGGTCGTTATCCAGATCAACCATGTTGCCGGCCTCTTTTGCTGCCTGGGTGCCGCTGTTCATGGCCACACCCACGTCTGCCTGGGCCAATGCCGGGGCGTCGTTTGTGCCGTCGCCCATCATTGCTACCAGTTTACCGCTGTTTTGCTCCAGTTTAATGTAGTTCATTTTATCCTCGGGCTTTGCCTCCGCTATAAAATCATCCACACCTGCTTTTTCGGCAATGTATTTTGCAGTAAGCGGGTTATCGCCTGTAACCATAACCGTTTTTACGCCCATTTTACGCAGGCGCTCAAAACGCTCTGCTATGCCGGGTTTTATAATGTCCTGCAGTTCTATTACGCCCATTATCTCATTGTTTTTGGCTACCACCAGCGGAGTGCCGCCGTTTGATGCAATGGCCTTTACGCGCTCCTCAACATCATGCGGCACTTGTTTACCGGCGCGTTGGGCCATATTGCGTATAGAATCAAAAGCGCCTTTACGTATGGCCTGTCCATCCGGTGTATCAATACCGCTTGAGCGGGTTTCGGCAGTGAATTTTACAAACTGCGCACCAAGCGGTGTTTTAGGAAGCTTGATCTGCGCAGCTGCCAGCTCAAGAATGGATTTACCCTCGGGTGTTTCATCGGCAAGTGATGATAATACTGCCGCCACTACTAATTCATCAACAGAAACACCGGTTGTGGGCCAAAAATGAGTGGCTTTACGATTACCGATGGTGATGGTGCCGGTTTTGTCAAGCAGTAAAACATCAATATCGCCGGCTGTTTCTACCGCTTTGCCGGATTTGGTGATGACATTGGCACGCAGCGCCCTGTCCATACCTGCTATACCAATGGCAGAGAGTAAGCCACCAATGGTAGTAGGTATCAAGCAAACAAATAATGATATCAATGCCGCTATAGTGATGGGCGTGTTGGCATAATCAGCAAATGGTTTCAGTGTTACGCAAACTATAATAAAGATGAGCGTAAAACTTGCCAGCAAGATGGTCAACGCTATCTCGTTAGGTGTTTTTTGACGGGATGCGCCTTCTACCAAAGCGATCATTTTATCAAGGAAGCTTTCGCCCGGCTCAGTGGTTACCTGTACTTTGATCTTATCAGACAGTACTTTGGTGCCGCCCGTTACCGATGATTTATCACCACCCGCCTCGCGGATCACCGGTGCTGATTCTCCTGTGATAGCTGATTCATCAATGGTGGCCAAACCTTCAATTATCTCACCATCTGTCGGGATGGTATCACCGGGCTCGCACACAAACACGTCGCCTTTACGTAGCTCGTTAGATGATTTTGTGATCACCGCGCCATTAGCTGCCATCACCTTTGCCGGTGTTTCTTCGCGGGTTTTGCGCAGGCTATCGGCCTGTGCTTTTCCTCGTGCTTCGGCAATTGCTTCTGCAAAGTTGGCAAACAGCACGGTTAGCAATAGGATAAGAAATATCAGAAAGTTATAGATGAAGGAGCCCTGGTCTTTATGGGTAAGGCTGTAGAAGCTGACGTAAGCCATAATGACCGTGCCTATCTCTACAGTAAACATTACCGGGTTGCGCAACATTACGCGCGGGTTCAGCTTGATGAACGACTCTTTAAGCGCGGTTTGCACCAAGGCCGGTTCAAATAATTTATTAGATTGATTTTTCATTTCATTTATTTACTTAAGCATAGAGAAGTATTCGGCTAAGGGGCCAAGCGCGAGGGCAGGGAAATAAGAAAGCGCGTTGAGCACCATAATTACCGCAAAGGTCATCATGCCAAAAGTCACCGTATCTACGCGCAGCGTCCCGGCCGACTCTGGTATAAATTTCTTTTTGGCAAGCAAACCAGCTATTGCTACCGGGCCGATGATAGGCAGGAATCTACCCAATATCAATACGAAACCAGTGCTTACGTTCCAGAAGATATTGTTATCGCCCAGACCTTCAAAGCCCGATCCGTTATTGGCGTTGGCCGAGGTCATCTCATATAACATTTCAGAAAAACCATGGAAACCGGGGTTATTTAACCAGTTAGCCGGTTTTACGGCCCAATTTGCATCGCCATAATTAGTAAAGGTAAAAGCGGCTATTGCCGTACCCGCCATAATCAAAAACGGACTGATCAACGTTACAAGCGCAGCTATCTTTATCTCGCGGGCCTCCACCTTGTGGCCCAAAAACTCAGGTGTGCGGCCAACCATCAGCCCCGAAATAAACACCGCTATAATAAGGTAGATAAAGTAGTTGAGTATCCCTACACCGCAGCCTCCAAAAAAGCCATTTATCATCATGCCCAATAGTTGCCATGCTCCGGTAAGTGGCATGGTACTATCATGCATGCCATTTACAGAACCGGTTGACACGATGGTGGTTAATGTGCTCCAATAGCCGGTAGCCATCGGGCCTATGCGCACTTCCTTGCCTTCCATTGCGCCGGTGGCCTGTTGTATGCCCAGTTTGGTTAGGTTGGGGTTGCCACCTAATTCGCTGCTGATGGTAGGTATCATCAGCATAAACATGCCCAGCGTCATTACACCAAATATTACCCAACCCAGTTTGCGGCGGCGGATAAAGTAACCGAAGGCAATGATCATGGCCATTGGGATGATCATTTGCGATACGATCTCGGTAATGTTGGTAGTATAATTAGGGTTTTCAAGCGGGTGCGCAGAGTTAACGCCGAACCAGCCGCCGCCGTTGGTACCCAGGTGTTTAATGGCAATCATCTGCGCGGCTGGGCCGCGTGATACATTCACCGTGTCGCCCTGCATGGAAATGAACTGACCTTTGCCGGCATAGCTGGATGGCGTACCATTAAACGTAAGGATTGTGGCAACCACAATAGCTAATGGCAACAATAAGCGCGTTAACGACTTAACGAAGAACTCCCAAAAGTTACCAATGTTATCCACGGTTTTGTCGCGAAAGGCTTTGAACAATCCTACAGCAGCGGCTATACCTGTTGCAGCACTGGTAAACATCAGGAACATCATAATAATATGCTGCGTTAAATAGGTTACACCACTCTCGCCGCTATAATGCTGCAGATCGCAGTTAACCACAAAACTAATGATGGTGTTAAAGGCCAGATCGGGGGTCATGCCGGGATTACCATCAGGGTTCAGCGGTAGCTTGTCTTGAAATATTAAGATAAAGAAGCCATACATCAGCCAAAGCAGGTTTATGGTTAACATGGCTTTCAGAAACTGCTTCCAGTCCATTTTCTCACCGGGGCGTATACCCGCCAGTTTAAACAAAAGGTTTTCCAGCGGTTTCATAAAGTCTGTCCATACACGCTCACCGGCAAACATTTTGGCCAGGTACCTGCCCAGCGGAATGGCGATGAGCAGCGTAATGAGGAACGAGGCAAGTATGCCTAAAAATTCAGCGTTCATTGTTTTAAAAATTTTCGGGTTTAAGCAGCACGTACACCATGTAGGCGAATACTGCGACGGAGATAATGAATAATGCGATCATAACATTCAGATTTTTTCGAACCAGTCAACAGATTTGTAGATGAGCCACATGCAGATCAATATGGCGGAGAGCAATAGTGCAATCATAGTTTCTATATTTTTTGAAAGCGTATTGCCAAAGCTGATGCCAGTAAGAACTTAACTTTGTAAGTGTTTGACAGACAATAAATTGTTTTTTATGAGCGACGGCAGGAACAAAAAAACCCTTCCATTTTGGAAGGGTTTTTTATCGTTATGGAATAGTTAGCTGTTTTAGTAGAAGGCGCGAAGTATCGAACTTTTTGGAGGACTTATAATCAAATGTAGATTCAGGAACCTTAATCCTTGTATTCCCGTTGATTTAGATAAAAATCTGTAATATTGACTAAGATCACCAGGCTTCAGGTACCTTAATAAATGAGCAACAAAATAAAGGCAATAAACGGTGCAAAATGGACTACTGTATCAACCATATTTAGCGCGGTTCTGCAGTTTGGCCAGGTAGCATTGTTGGCACGTTTACTACTACCATCTGCTTTTGGTATAGTGAGTATAAGCACGCTGATAATTAACTTTTTAAGCATATTTGCGCATTTCGGCTTTTCTAACTCTATTATATCCAAGCAGGTTACCAATCAAAAAATACTATCTACTATCTATTATCTCAACCTGCTTATTGGGGTAGTAATGTTTGCGCTGATGTACTTAAGCGCGCCTTTACTTGTATTATATTACAAAGAGCCTTTGTTAGACGGGGTTTTAAAAATGGCTGCCTTCAGTTTCCCGATTGTTTTTTTAGGGCAGATCTATAATATCTTGCTGGAAAAAGAACTTAAGTTTAAGTGGTTAGCCCTAACGGATATTTTTTGCTCAATAACAGGTTCGCTGGTTACAATCATTATGGCTTTTAACGGCTACCAGGCTAAGTCGCTGGTAGGGGGCCTGCTATCAGCACAATTTTTAAAAATGATTATTCACAATGTTTTAGGCCGGCAATATTTTACGCCTATAATATATTTCAAATTGGACGAAATTAAAGACCACCTGGTTTTTGGCATGTATAACATGGGCGAGAACCTGGTAGGCTTTGTTAACGATAATATTGATAACATATTGATTGGGGGCTTTTTGGGGGTTAAGCAACTGGGATATTACACTATAGCGTGGCAAATTGCGGTTTTCCCAACTACCAGGCTTTGCCCCGTGATTATACAAATATCGTATCCCATAATTGCAAAAATGAAAGATAGCCTGGAGAGCTTGAAACAGGCGTATTTAAAAATAACCGTTTTTATAGCTTACTGCATTATTCCACTGCTTACAGGTTTGTTTTTAATGGCATCTAACGTTATACCAATTCTGTATGGCGAGGGCTGGGGCGATACCGTACCGTTGGTTAAAATTTTCTCAGTTATGGGGATCTTATTCTGTTTTATGTACACTACCTCGCCTGTAGCTTATTTAACAGGCAAGCCCAATTATTTATTGTACAGAAACCTAGTAGTGTTAGCAATAAAAATACCTGTTATTTATTTTGCCGCCCGTACTTATGGGCTTACCGGCATAGCACTTGCGTTTTTGGCAACCTCGGTTGTTTCGTTAGTATTAAACTTTGTGCTGGTACAAAAAATGTTGGGCAGTTTTTTTGCATCACTTATTAAAGATTTAATAAAACCTGCACTTTTTAGCGTAGCTATGGTTGTTGTAATACTACTTTACAAGTATTTTATCGGCAACGCAGGGATAATTAATACCGTAGTTCAAATTGCATTAGGCGGGTTGGTGTATGCCGGTTTAACCCTAAAATACAAGCTCTCCTTCGCCGAAATAAAAAACCTGCGCAAGGCATTGTAAATATTTTACAGGCATTTATAGCTCGCTATCCAGCGCCTGTTGTATAATGCGGGCAAATGATTTGTCATTAGGTGGCTCCAGAAAAGTTTTATGATCGCCGGGTACGTCATATATTTTAACACCCTTAAGCGCCAGCTTTTTCCAGCCTAAATACTTAGGGTCATCTAAAAAATAAAGCCTTTTTTGTACCCTGAAAAGCGATACCTTAATATCAAAAGGTCTGATGATATACCTGTCCATAACGGTGTTGTATTTATCGCGTATCTGGTTTTCGTATTCGGTATATTTCTCAATATCCTTATTTGTCTCGTCGGGATTGTGCTTTGATAGTTTTCTGCCAAAAATATATTTCTGATATTCAAAAGCTTCCTTTGGGTGTTTTATAAACGACCCGATAAAGAAGGGGAGTTTATGAAATTGCCTTATCACTTTTTCAATCAGTCGTGTTGTTTTGGATTGAGGTTGCATGGCCGCACGGGCATTTGTATCAATAACGCCAAAAAAATTAACCCGTTTTCCGCTTTGTATTAGTTGTTTTACAATTTCGTAAGCTATAAAACCGCCATAAGAGTACCCTGCAATGGTATAGGGTCCCTCCGGATCAACTTTTAAAATTTCTGACAGATGATAGGTCGCTATAGCTTCAACCGTGTCGGGCATTTCCGCCGGTTTAGAAAGGCCTATAGCCTGTACGCCGTAAAATGGCTGGGTATCATCAAAATTTTCACTTACCGTCTTAAAATTTAGAACATTTAACCCACTACCATGTACTAAAAACAGCGGGGGCTTTTGGCCACTTGTTTTAATAGGTACAATGGTATCCCAGGCCCCCTCGGGGTTGTTGTCTGCCAACCGGGCAGCCAGTTTTTTAACTGTTGAATTATCAAAAAAAGTAGCTAAAGGAAGCCTTTCTCCGGTTTCTCTTTCAATGGCTACCATAACCTTTACCGCCAATAACGAGTGGCCGCCCATTTTAAAGAAATCATCGCTAAGCTTAATATCGGTTAGTCCCAGATTTTCTGAAAATATGCGTGCTATTAATTTCTCATTAGCACTTACAGGCAAATCGCCATTACTTGTGGTGCTGCTGTGCTTGCGGGCCGGCTTAACAAAAGCTTTCCGGTCTATTTTGCCATTGGGCGTTAATGGGAATTTGTCAATACTAACAAATTCTTCCGGTACCATATAATCCGGTAGTTTTTCAGCAAGCTTATTTCTCCATTCGGTCTGTAATTGCTCCTCTAACTTGCTGACGTCGCCACTATCTGTTATAACAAAGGCAACCAGGTATTTATTTAATAACGCATCGTCAAAAGCAACAACCACACTTTGCTTAACACCTTTTTGAGCAGATAGCGAGCTCTCTATCTCGCCCAGCTCAATGCGGTAACCACGGATCTTTACCTGATTATCTATCCGGCCCAAACATTGTATTTCGCCGTTGGCTAATATTTTACCCAAATCGCCTGTGCGGTATAATTTCGCATCCGGTGAATTTGACAATGCGTTGGCAACAAATTTTTCTGCCGTTAATTCGGGTCTGTTTAAATAGCCTTGCGCTACACCATATCCCCCAATGTAAATCTCGCCAACATCACCTGTGGGTAAGGGTTTACCGTGTTCATCAATTATATAGATCTGGGTATTATCAATTGGCAACCCTATTGTAATTTGTTCTTCGCCGGGCAAAATTTGTTTAATGGTAGACCATATAGTGGTTTCGGTAGGGCCATACACGTTCCATAAGCTTGCAGTGAGCGTAAGCAATTTCCCGGCAAGCTCTTTAGGCAAGGGCTCGCCACCCGATAAAGCTTTTAAATTATCACGCTGTTGCAAACCCGAGTCTACCAGCATTTGCCATGATGATGGTGTGGCTTGTACTATACTGATATCCTTTTCAACTATTAAACTCACAAGCTGGCGCCCATCCCGTACTGCCTCGGCACCGGCAATTATAACCTCGGCACCCGAAATTAGGGGAAGGTAAAGTTCAAGACCTGCGATATCAAATGACACAGTAGTTAGAGCCAATAAACGGTCACTCGCGCTAATCCCCGGCACTTTTTGCATGCTAAGCAAAAAGTTTACCAGGTTAAGGTGAGTAATTTTTACGCCCTTAGGTTTTCCGGTTGATCCGGAAGTATAAATAACATAGGCAATACCGTTGCTTTCAATATTCTCCTTTGGATTTTTATCGTTATAGGCGGTTAAGTTGGGCAATTGGTCGTCTATAACAATTTCCGTTGCCCCTGTTTTATACTTGCCTTTATAAGGCTGCGATACCAATACCATTTTAGCCGATGAGTCCTCCAGCATATAGGCGATTCTTTCAGCCGGATATATAGGATCTAATGGTAAGTAGGCCGCACCGGCCTTTAAAATCGCAAGCAAAGAAATTACCATCTCGATGGACCTGTCTGCCAACAGGCCCACAATGTCCTGCCTGCCAATGCCTTTTTCTATCAGGAATGAACAAAGTTGATTGGCCTTTTGGTTTAGCTGCCCATAAGTAATGGATGATTGCTGATAACTTACAGCGGTTTTATCCGCATAGTTAATTGCTGCCGCTTCAAACAGCGAGATAAGGTTCTTGCCATCAGGAATTAATATTTCCCCGGCAAAGTTGGTATTAGCTGAGCTTTGTTGCACCCCTGTTAACGAGGCTATGCTTGTATCTGGCGAAGCAACTATATTTTCGAGTAAGGAAATGTAGTCGTTATTATAATCCTCTATAGTAGCTGCATTAAACAAATCGGTGTTATACGACCATTCTAAAACCATGTCGTCTTTTGACCGCGTTGCGTTAAGGAATATTTCAAAATTTTCGTAAGCTCGCGGATTGCTGATCAATTTAATATCAAGGCCATCAAATGCTACGGCATTATCCATTCCCATATCAATATTGAATATCACCGGAACAAGGGGTATGCGCGAAGCATCGCGCGGGATGTAAAGCTTTCGGATCAGTTCGCCAAATGTCAGGTTCTGATGATCGTACGCATCCAGCACCTCTTTTTTCCGTTTCTTTAAATATTCAGAAAAAGGCAGATCGGGAGAGATATGGCTCCGGAGGGGCAGTAAATTTACGCAGTTGCCAACAACACTTGTAAGGCCGGAGGCTGCCTGACCCGATGCGGGCAACCCTACTACAATATCGGTTTGTTGTGTTTTTTTGTATAAAAAAACCTCGAACGCGGCCAGTAACGTGGTTACTAAACTTGTGCCCGCTTTGGCACCCGCAGCTTTTATTTGCGAAGCTAATGTGGCGGACATTGGCTGGTCAATCCTACGCCCTTTAAAGCTCCTTGGTGACCGGCGGGCTCTGTCGGTAGGCAAGTCTAACAGAGGGATATTGTTCTTATAGAGTTCCAGCCAATAAGCTTTGGCCTTTTTACATTCGTCGGTTAATTTAAAATTAGCCTGCCATGAGGCATAATCACTTATTTGTGATGGCGCATCTAAAGAGCTGGTAATTCCGTGTTTATTGGCACTGTACATCTTACCCAGGTCTTCCAATATTATGCCAGTAGACCAGCCATCGCCAATAATATGGTGTTTTATGATAGTGAAAAACCAGGCATCCGTACCGGTTTTATGCATAAATACCTTAAAGAGCGGCCCGTTATATATATCTATCTGCGTATCAATTTCGCGGCGCAAAAAAGTATGCAGCTCCGTTTGCATTTCTGCCTCTGCTAAGTCCGAAATATCGGTCAGTTTTAGATCTATGGGGAAATTTTTGTACAAAACAAGCATTTCGCCATTAGGGCTAATGGTTGCGCGCAAGGCTTCGTGTCGCAGCACCAGATCCTCAACCGCCCGTGTAAAAGCTGCAAAATTCAGATCGCCTTTTATTTCTAACGAAGCCGATTCGTTGTACGACAAATTGGCCTCTTCGCCTCCAACAATACATGCAAGCCAGATCTCCTTCTGCGCTTCGTTTGTATAAATTATTTTTTCAATTTCCTGCGCCTCTGCAAAGGGGTTAAAATCAACAGGAGTAAAAATGGGCATACGTTAAAATAAAGGATTAATATGTTACCATTAAATATTTACCGGGATTTGCTTCATCCATTATAAACCACGCCGGGTTACCGTCTTTATCTTTTCCAAGTTTTGCATTGGGCACAGGCGGCTGGTTAATCTTTTTGTTTTCGTCTTCTGCCACATGTTCATAGTGAGGTATTAACCCATAGCCTTGCAGCTCAATTAAACTTTCTTTAAAAGAGGAAAGTATTTTCTCAATATCTGCATCGCTGTGCGCAGTCGTTAAAAAACATGGAAAGCCTTCGAGTATATGGATGCCTTTATAGCGCATCAGCACAAAAAAAAGGTCCTGATACGGATAATCTATTAAAAACTTAATACGCCACAACGAACCAAATTGAGCAATATATACCGGGACATTTAACTTGCGGCTTAACGCGTTAATAGTATTGGCAATGTAGAGCGCTTTGGCATTTAAGCTCTCCTGCAATTGCGGGCCCATCTCTTTCAAATAGGTAAGAGAGGCCTTTGTAGTAGCCAATACCAATGGGTGCCTTACAAATGTACCGGCAAAATAAGTAACCCCCACCTCGGGGATAGAATCATCGCCATATTGCCAAAAGCCGCCATCCAGCGCATCCATGTAATGTTTATGGCCGGCTATTATTCCTACAGAAAGCCCTCCGCCGGCTACCTTTCCGTACGTGCCTAGATCTGCCTTAATGCCAAACATTCCTTGTACACCAGCCGGATGAAACCTAAAACCAGAGATAACTTCATCAAAAATTAATACAGTTTCGGTATCACTTGTAAGCTTTCTAAGTTTCTTCAGAAATTCAACAGGTTGAAAATCTGCCCGACGGCTTTGCACCGGTTCAACCAGTACCGCAGCAATTTCGTGCGCGCGGCTTTCAATTATTTTTAAAGATTCATCCGTACCATAATCCAATATCAGCATGTTCTGTACAGCTTCGGGCATTATCCCCGGCGCGGCAGGATACGACTTCAGTTTTTTACTGCCGCGTACAATAACCTCATCAGTAATACCATGATATGAACCTGCAAATGCAACTATTATAGAACGCCCGGTAACGGTGCGTGCAATCCGCATAGCGCCAATTACGGCTTCAGAGCCGGTGTTACACAGTGCAGACCTGTCAAAACCTGTAAACTCGCATATCAATTCGCATACTTCGCCGGCCAGTTCATGCTGCGGGCCAATTTCATAGCCTTTTTCAACCTGCTCTATCAACGCGTTTTTGATCACGTCGGGTTGATAGCCTAACATGTTAGAGCCAAAGCCGTTTAATGAGTCAATATATTCGTTATCGTCAAGGTCCCATAGCCGGCTACCTTTTGATTTTTTTATCACAATTGAGTAAGCCAGTTCCTTGGTAGCCGGTTTAAAACCCGAAACTACCCTTGGGTCGGCCATGTGGGCACGGTGTTTCTGCGTGTATGCTTTGCTTGATCTGGTTTTTTCGTTATAACGAGCAGTCAGATCAGCTAAATATTGTTGTTGCTTGTCATCTAAAGCAGCAGACTGCTTTTCTATGCGTGCTATAGCACCAAACGGTTTCTTTATTTCGATGGCTTCCTCTGATGTCAATTCCGGCGTTGCAGCAGGGGCGTAGATAGTTGACTTTAACGTGGTATTCGTGTTTCCGCCGGCAGGATTACCCTGCAGTTGTGCAACCTGCAATGCTAATTGCTGTAATTGCTGGCTAACCATAGCCAACATATTGCCATTTGCAGGTGTGCCGTTCGTAAACGAAAGCATGGTGTTTTGCTGAATTGATGGCTGCTCTGTTTCGGGGGGTAGCCTATCATCCAGGTACGCTGCAAGCAAATTTAAAGTACTTAGCTCTTCATTTAACTGCCTGAAAGTAATAGGAAGCATAAATTGCTTTTTCAGCATTAACGCGATCTGCGTAAGTATTAACGAATCAAGTCCCAGTTCAATAAAACTCATACCGGGCGAAGCAGCGTCCATTTCAATACCAGACGCATCCTCCAATATTTGTTTAAGTTTTCCTATTAAATCATCCTTTCTCATTAACGGTACTGCTGTTTTTTGATTGTCTGAAATGTATGGCGCTATAACTGAATTATTAGCCAAAGGTATTGCCTGTTGTTGCCTTACCGGTTCAACCCAATAATCTTGTTTATTAAAGGCATAGGTGGGCAGATCCACAAGTTTACCACGGGTTTCATTTTTATAAAAGGCAACCCAATCGGGTTCAATACCATGCAGCCAAAGCTGGCCCAATGCTTTTAGTGCCGATTGGTTTGATTGCTCGTTTTCTCCTTTCTGGAGCGTTGGAATAACAACTACCGGGTTGCTGCCCGCCTGCTGGCGCGTAAAAGTTGAGGCTGAATTGCCCGGGCCAAGTTCCAGGAACAAACTGTTTTGCTCATCCAATAGCTTTTGAACAGCCTTGCCAAATACCACTGTTGAACGCAGATGATTTGCCCAGTAAACAGATGATGTAGCTTCTTCGGAACTGAGCCATTCGCCGGTACAGGTAGACACTATGGGTACAAGCGGTGGATTAAGTTGGATGGTTTTTACAATATCTTCAAAAGGCTGCACCACAGAATCCATCATATGCGAGTGGAAGGCATGGCTGGTTGGAAGCAGGCGGTTGGGTATATTTTTTTCAATGAGCAGCTGGCTCAGGTTGTCTATCGCGTCTATTGCTCCCGCCAGGACACACAATTTCGGACTGTTTACCGCAGCCAGGGCAATTTCTTCTGACAGAAAAGGTTGAATATCTTCAACGGTTGCACGTACTGATAACATCGCCCCATGGTCCATATCACGCATCATTTTACCACGCGTGGCAATTAATTTAAGGCCATCAGCAAGTGTAAATACCCCCGCAAAACAAGCAGATACAAATTCGCCTACGCTGTGGCCAATAAATGCCGCAGGATAAATGCCCCAGCTCATATACAGTTTGCCCATAGCATAAGCGATGGAAAATAAAGCCGGTTGGCTGTAAGCGGTATTTTTCAACTTTTCCTGCGCAGCTTCATCTTCGGTATCAGGATAAATAATATCCAGGATATTGGCATTTAGATAAGGCTTTAACAGGTGAGCGCATTCGTCCATAGCCAGCCTAAACACGGGCTCAGTATGGTAAAGGCCCTTACCCATATTTACAAACTGTGCTCCTTGCCCCGGAAACATAAATACAATATTACCCGGGCTGTTTTTTACCGCGCTGCTGTTTTGCAACCAATCACCCTGTGCCTGCTTAGCTAAAAATTCGGCAGCATTAGCAGCAACTATAAAGCGACGGTGATTAAAATACCTGCGCGTTGTTTGAAGCGTATACGCAACATCAGCAATATCTGCATCGGTTTCTTCTGTTAAATATTGGGCAAGTTTGCTGCCATAACTATCCAAGCTTTGGGCAGATTTGGCACTCCAGCATATCAACTGCTGCGGGCGCGATGGGGTGGTGGTTACCGGTACATGATCCTCTGATGCTGCCAAAACAACATGCACATTTGTACCACCAACACCAAATGAACTTACCCCGGCAGTCTGATTTGACTGCCAACCGGTTAATGTAGTATTCACATAAAACGGGCTACTCTCGAAATCGATATGCGGATTAGCCTTTTTATAATTTATGGATGGCGGTATTTGCTTGTATTGTAAGGCTAAGCAGGTTTTTATTAACCCAACAACGCCCGATGCTGCCGTTAAATGCCCAAAATTGCTTTTAACAGAGCCTATGGCGCAATATTGTTTTTTTTCCTGATCGCCAAAGGCAATGTTTAAGCCTTCAATTTCTATTGGGTCGCCTAAGGGTGTGGCGGTGCCATGAGCTTCAATATAGCCGATGTCTGCAGCATCAACACCTGCATCGTCAATGGCCATGCCTATTGCTGCTGCCTGGCCTTCCGCACTCGGCGCGGTAAAGCTGCCTTTTATAGCCCCGTCGTTACTTAAGCCGATGCCTTTGATAACCGCTATAATTTTATCGCCATCCTTTAAAGCCTGCTCTTTATTTTTTAGCAAAACGACTCCCGCACCGTCGCTAAACACGGTTCCTTTTGCATCAGCATCAAATGGGCGGCAATGGCCGTCGTTGCTCAACATCGCTCCTTCTTCGTAAAGGTGGCCTATATTTACCGGGGCATTTATGGTTGCACCACCCGCCAATGCCAGCTGGCATTGCCCGTTACGAATGCTTTGCACCGCTTGCGCCACCGCAAGTAACGAAGTTGAACAAGCCGACTGCACATTTATTGCCGGTCCCGTTAAATCAAGCGCGTAGGCGGTACGGGTAGCTACATAATCTTTATCGTTCAGGGTTATTAACTGAAACGCGCCTACCTTTTCTATCAAATCGGTATTTGAAGCAACATTATTGGCGTAGTAGGTATTAAACCGCACGCCTGCAAATACCCCGGTAACACTTTGGTGTTTTTTATCAGCATAACCGGCCCCTTCTAAAGCCTCCCAGGCAATCTCTAAAAATATGCGTTGCTGAGGGTCCATTAACTCGGCCCAATTAGGGGGGATTCCAAAAAAAGCGGCATCAAATCCCTTTACATCACTTAATACACCACGAGCTTTTACGTAATCAGGGTTGTTCTTTAACGAATCACTTATGCCTGCGTATAACTCGTTGTCATCAAAAAAACTGGTGCTTTCTTTACCGGTTTTTAAATTATCCCAAAATTGATTGATGGAGTTAGCTCCGGGAAACCTGCCCGACATGCCAATAATAGCCACATCGGCATTTGCAGGTTTGGGGGTTTTTCTTATTTGCCGCGTTGCTTTTCCACCCTCTAAAAATGCTACTATGTTTTTTATAGTGGGGTATTGGTATAGTTTTGCAACAGGTAAATTAAAAGCGTGGCTTGTTTTTAACAGCGATATAAATTTTAGTCCCAGCAGTGAATTGCCACCCAATTCAAAAAAATTATCAGCGGTGCCCACCCGTGCCACGTCGAGCAGGTCTTTCCAGATATCAGCAATTAATCCCTCTGTTTTATTGGTTGGCGCATAATAGGTATTAACCAACAAGGTTGACGCGTCAGGGTTGGGCAGCGCTTTTTTATCAACCTTGCCATTCGGAAAAAACGGCAATGCATCCATTGGTACCAAAAGCTGAGGTACCATGTAAATGGGTAGTTTTTCTTCAAGAAAGTTTACAATGGCTTTCTTATCGTAGGCATTTTCACAAACTACATAGCCTATCAGTCGCTTATCGCCATTGCTGCCTTCTTTTGCCAGTACCACGCCTTGTTTTACGCCGGGTGCCTTCTGTAGTACGTTCTCAATCTCGCCTAACTCAATGCGATAACCCCTTATTTTTACCTGATCATCTATACGGCCTAAAAATTCAATGTTGCCGTCGGGTAATTCACGGGTTAGGTCGCCGGTGCGGTATAAGCGTGCGCTATCATCATTGCTAAATTTGTTTTCAATAAAACGTTCGGCGGTTAACACGGGCTTGTTTAAATAGCCGCGCGCTACGCAAGCGCCGCCAATATGTAATTCGCCGGTTTGGCCGTTCTCAACCTGATTGCCGTTTTCATCAAGTAGATATACGTCTGCCCCGGTAAACGGCTTCCCTATCGGAATAATATGACCATAATCAACCTGGTGGGATACCACGTGTAATAGCTGGCCTATGGTGGTTTCTGTAGGGCCGTAATGATTAACCAAAATGCAGGTACGTCCCGGGTCAGCAATAACATGCTGTAGCATGGCTGTATACAAAGCCTCGCCGCCAAACATTAACATTTTTTTGGGCAGTAACTCAGCGCCGTTTAATGATAGCGACTTCCAATGAGAAGAAACGATCTTTAAACAATCAATTTGATGCGTATTGAAGTATTTATGAATGTATTCAACGTTATTGAAATCTTCTTTGCTAAAAGCATGTAACTCGCCGCCTGTTAACAAGGAGCTAAACAAAATCGTATTAACATGGTCTGCCGCAAGCGAAATGCCTAATGCAAACGACTTAAAAGTATCATAAGGCAAGCTTTTGGTTAAGCCTTTTAAATAAGTGATAAGCGACTTATGTTCAATTACAACACCTTTTGGCAACCCGGTTGAACCAGAGGTGTATATAACATAAGCTGCCTGATTGCCGGAGACTTTTACGGATGGAGAAGTTGTAAGATAGCCATTTGCTTCTTCCCAATTATTGTCTGATAAAACAACTATGCTATCATTAGCGGCAGCTAAGAAAGCGTGTAAGCCGCTATCAGATATAACCACATTTGCGCCCGTATCGGCAATCATATATTTGATGCGGTCTGCCGGGAATTCAGGATCAACGGGCACATAGGCGGCACCGGCTTTTAGGATACCCCAAATGCCAATAACCATATCCAGCGGGTTGGTAATGCAAATAGGGACAAATGTTTCCGGTTTTACACCGTTAGCTATCAGATGGTGTGCAACGCGATTAGAAGTTTCGTCTAATTGTTTATAAGAGATTTCTGTATCTCTAAATTTTAGCGCTAAGTTTTCGGCATTTGCGGTAAGCTGAACATAAAAAGCATCAAGTACCGTATCTCCTTTAATCATGTGCACTAACTGGGGTTTTATATTAATCGTAAACCATCAATTTTACTTACGCCTTCGGTAATGGAAAATATCGGTTTGATTTGCTATCGTAAAATTGAAGAAACCTTAGTCTTTATTATCGAGGGGCTATAAATCAAGAAGTTTAGCTTGAACAATGATAATAATTTAAGCCCATAATTATTCTTATTTTTTTCTAATAACGCGTAAATTATCCGTTATAAATTGGTTGTTTTTAAGGTTTAACTACCCTGCAAATTGTTAATGCTTTATAGTTAAAAAAATAATATTTCTGGTTTATAGGGTCTATTGTTTACTTTACAGATTCTAATTTTAAGCGTGGTTCGATATCTAAAATATGTAGCAAGAATAATCGGGGTAAAAGCTATTTATACCCATTTACAAAACGCTATTTTAAAATGGCGCGGCTACCGCTTGCTAAGTATAGAACAAACTAATGCTTTTATGGCTGCTTATGCGGTGCAGGCAATTGAGGGTACCCGCTTTGAATTGCCACGGGTAGTAAATTGTGCCGATACGGACGTAGTAATTTTTGAGACAAATAAAAGCCGTAGCGATAAAGTACATGTTTGGGACTATACCGCTCCGCGAGGGAAGGATATACATTTATCAAAATATGGGTCTGTTATTGTGCAAAATAGGGTACTATGTACTGACTGGAATTACAATAGTTTTTATAAAGACATATGGAGAGCTGACACGCGTGAAAAAAAGGCAGTTACAACTGTTATAGCTTTATTCAGTCAATTTACTGATGGGGTTTTTTATGGTGGTTATTACGATTTTGTGTTTTTGGTACTGGCCAAGCTTTGCAGGATAATGGAGGCATTTCCGAATGAAGATTTTTCGCACACCCTTATCTCCTACCCATTATTTAATGCGCCATATGAGACTGATTATTTACAATTGCTAAATATAAATACAGCCAATTTATATGATAGTGTTAAATACAATGTTGTTAGCCAGCGGGTTTTAACGGGGAACAGTGCGCATTGGTACCCCAATCTGGATGATATTTTGTGCTTGAAGCGGTTGGTGCAAAAGCAATTTAAACCGGTTGAAACTGCACCAAAAAGAGTATATATCTGCCGCTCAGGCAGAAGGCGCATTATTAACGAGGCGGAGTTAATTACTATGCTTAAAAAGTTCGATTTTGTAATAATTGATGATAGCAACCGCAGTGTTAGCGATCAAATTTCCATTTACTATAACGCCTCGTTTATTTTAGGTCCTCATGGCGCGTCGTTCTCTAATGTTATCTGGTGTAAACCCGGCACGCATCTGTTTGAACTTTTCTCTCCCAATTATGCCCCCGATTTTTTCTTGTATTTAGCTACCTTAATGAGTATGGAATATTCTGCATTTTACGAGGGTGTACCGGATAATAAAATTGACTATCTGGATGGCCTTGTTGAGGATATTTACATACCTGTGGCTAAATTGGAAACATGCCTCGAAAATATTTTTAAAGCAGATATAGCGCTATAGCGTTTCGCTAAAATATATGACACAGATGGAACGATATAACCAAGCTTAATCAATCAATAATATGTTAAGAAAAACCTTTTATACCACTTTGATCTCGGCATGCCTTACAACAGGTGCTATGGCGCAAACCAAAGCTCCGCAACCCGTAGGCCCTGTGCCAACCGAAAACCAGCTGCGCTGGCAGAACCTGGAATATTACACTTTTATACACTATTCGGTAAATACCTATACCGACCAGGAGTGGGGAAATGGCGCGGAAGATCCTAAAATATTTAATCCTACCAATTTGGATTGCGACCAATGGGCAAGGGTTGTTAAAGAAGCCGGAATGAAAGGCATTATCATTACAGCTAAGCACCACTCAGGTTTTTGCTTGTGGCCATCTAAATACACCGAATATTCCGTTAAAAACTCTCCATGGAAGAACGGCAAAGGCGATATTGTAGGCGATCTGGCCAAAGCTTGTAAAAAATACGATTTGAAGTTGGGTATCTATCTTTCTCCCTGGGACCGTAACCGGGCCGACTACGGCAAGCCGGAGTACATTACCTATTTCAGAAACCAATTGCGCGAGTTGCTGACCAATTATGGCGAGATCTATGAGGTATGGTTTGACGGCGCTAACGGAGGTTCTGGTTATTATGGCGGAGCCAATGAAACACGCCGCATTGACCGTAAAACTTATTACGACTGGCAGAATACTTACAAGCTTGTAAGAGAGTTACAGCCTAAAGCTGTGATCTGGAATGACAATGGTGATCGCGCGGACCTGCGCTGGGTGGGTACAGAATCTGGTTACGTTGGCGAAACTAACTGGAGTTTGTTAAACTCTAAAGGGGATGTGCCAGAAAACGAATTGCGTTTCGGCGTTGAAAATGGTGACTGGTGGGTTCCCGGCGAAGTAAATACTTCAGTAAGACCAGGCTGGTTTTATCATTTTTATGAAGACAGCCGTGTTAAAAGTTTGCCGGTTTTAATGAATACTTATTATAATTCGGTTGGTCGTAACGCGCCGTTATTATTGAACTTCCCGATTGACAGACGAGGTTTAATTCACGAAACAGATGCAAAAAACACAGCAGCTTTTGCTAAAGCTGTTAAAGAGGCGTTCGCGGTAAACCTGGTAACTGCTGCTAAAGCAAGTGCATCAAACGTGCGCGGTAACGTTAAACTGTATAGCGCCGCCAATGCAATTGATGCCAGCAAAGAAAGCTACTGGGCCACTAATGATGGTGTCAATAATGCATCGTTAACCATCACCTTCAGCAAGCCAACATCGTTTAACAACTTTATGGCGCAGGAGTATATCCGCCTGGGGCAGCGTGTAAAGAAATTTAAAGTTGAGGCACTGGTTGAAGGGCAGTGGAAGGAAATTATTAATCAAACCACTATCGGTTATAAGCGTATACTCAGGTTTCCGACAGTTAAGGCAACGCAAGTTAGGTTTACCATTTTAGATGCTAAGGCGAGCCCACTTATTTCAAACATTGGTATTTACAACGCGCCGCAAATATTGGCGGCACCGCACATAGTACGTAATGCTGCGGGTGCTATAAATATAACAGCAGAGGATAACGAGTCTGTAATTTATTATACCAGGGACGGAAGCAATCCAACCAGGTTATCCTCAAAATACAGCGGACCGATTGAAACAACGGGAAAAACAATGATCAAAGCCATCGCTTATGATGCTAACTCAATGAAATATGGCCCCGTAGCAGAAGAGAAGTTTGACATTATACACAAAGAATGGAAGATTGTGGGCATAAGCGATGCTAAAGCGAACGATGTAATTGACGGTAGTTCTACTACAGCATGGTATCAACCGCGCGATAAGAAATTACCTTCAGAAATAGTAATAGACCTTGGAAAGACGGAAAATCTTACCGGCTTCAAATACCTGCCTGGACAAGGCCGCTCAACAGGTTTGATCAGCAAGTATAAATTTTATGTTTCTAACGATAATGTTCAATGGAAAGTAGCAAATGAGGGTGAGTTTTCAAACATTCAAAATAATCCCTTATGGCAAGTTAAAAGTTTTCCGCTGACCAAAGGCAGATACATCAAGCTGCAGGCGTTAGGAAATACGCAAAATAACGATGCCGTGGGTTACGCCGAAATTGATGTGGTTACAGAGTAGTGAATGAGCATTACCCCTACAGCAAAAAACGCTATTCTCTTGTAAAGAATAGCGTTTTTTAGTAGAGGGAAGGCGCGAAATGTCGAACTTTTTTAATGACTTGAATGCACTTAATTCAATGTAATAAATCTATACTTATAATAGGCATCTCAATTGTCGGCGCTTTATTCTATCGGATCAGTTATTAAAAGCATAATTCCTGATTTTTATAATTAAAAAGATTAATTATATTTAATCTATGGATTTAGTAGTATTTAATTATATTTGCACTGACACTATTTAAAAAAGGCCTTAAGATGAAAACACTTTTACTCCCCCTAAGTAACAAAATGCAATGATACAAGCACGCGGCTAAAACCCTATGTTGTTGCATGTAAAGCCATCTCCTTTGGCGTAATATCAATAAAGCTTCAAGTTTTCTTAAAACAAACAGCATCCGGTTTTAGACGCCTAATCATAAAATCCTTATATAAAAAAAGGAGGTGCGCGAGGCCCCTCCCTGAATAATCAAACCCTGAAACAGGCTATCAATTTGACGGTTGCGCCTGAATCAGATACGTATAATTAAACATCGTAAAAGTATGCAAAAAAATGATATTGCAGGGCTGCGCTATAAGCGGTCCCGGCAAAATTATGCGGCTGTGCATGCAGCCGTTAAAGCGGAGCAGTTATGCTCACTCTATTTTAAAGCTGTTGCTTTAATAATTATTACCCTTTTATTGTTGCTACACAGTTTAACTGTTTCTGCGCAAACGGTCCCCATAATCAACTCTAAGCTCACCGGAAAGGTTTTCGACGTTAAGACAAAGCAGTCGCTGCCGGGCGCTACCGTAGCCATAAAGGGCACAACCCACTTGGTTATAACAGATGCCGATGGCAAATTCAGTTTTGTTACCGGGCAGAAATTCCCTTATACGCTGGTAGTTTCCTATATCAGCTATAAAACTACAGAAGTTGTAGCCACTGGCGATCCGATAGAAATCGGACTGGAAGAATCTCAAAGCCAGTTAAATGACGTGGTGGTTGTGGGCTATGGCACACAGCAGCGCAGAGACGTGGTGAGCGCAGTAACCAAAATTGATCCATCCTCAACCAGGACCATTCCCGAGGCAAGTTTTGATGCACAGATACAAGGAAAGGCAGCCGGTGTACAAATTAACTCCAATATAGGTGTACCCGGTTCTGACCTGTATATACGTGTGCGCGGCGCTACATCAATAAATGCCAGCAACAGCCCATTATATGTGGTTGACGGCGTGTTTGTGAACAGCAAATCTTTACAAGGCATTGCTCAGGACAGGTCAACCTCACCCATGGCTGATATTAACCCGGCCGATATTCAAAGCATCGAGATATTGAAAGATGCGTCGGCAATAGCTATTTATGGTTCGCGCGGAGCTAATGGCGTTGTTATAGTAACTACCAAAAAAGGTGCTTACGGGCAGCGCACCAAAATTGAGTTTAACGCCACAGGCGGCTTTGCCAATGCCCCTGCCGACAGGGTTTGGAAAACCACAACAGGTTCGGAACACGCTACATTGGTGAACGAGTATAGCCGCAATATGGGTAAGCCCGAACCATTCAGGGATAGGAATACAATTATAAGCGGCGTAGCGGGGCGCGGGTTACCATCGGAGCAACCTACCTACGACAGGATGAGCTACCTTAACCGCACAGCTTACCTTAGTGATTACAATCTGGCTATCAGCGGAGGATCAGATAAAACACGGTTTTACCTGGGTGGTGGTTATACCAAACAGGAATCCATCTGGAAACCAATGGGTTTTGAACGCCAGAGCCTCAAAATAAACCTCGACCATAAAATAAACAGTCATGTTAGCATAGGTACCAGCAATACTTTAAGCAGAAGCTACCGAGACCAGGCCCGCCCGGCCAATGGTGGTAATGGCACGCTGTTACAGGCATCGCTTAATATACCTACTTATTTGCCAATTTTCGACGATAAAGGTACGCCACTTAAATGGGTGAATTTTGACAACATTGCCACGCTTACCAGCAGGGTTAATTTATGGTCAACCAGTTTGCATTACATAGGCAACACCTATGTTGACGTTGACATTTTAAAGAACCTCAAATTTCACAGCAGTTTCGCTGTTGACTATAATAACTACGACGAAGGCGAATACTGGCAAAAGAATACCATTTTAGGTAATGCCGGTGGCCGTGGTACACAAAGCGTAACATCACTGGCAACGCTTATCAACGAGCAAACCCTTACCTACAACACCAAAATTGCGCAGCACAGCATTAACCTGTTGGTGGGTAATACTATCCAAAGTACCTATGTAAAGAACCTTACAGCAACCGGCACCAACTTCCCTAATGATTCTTACACCCAGATCAAAGACGCAGCATTGCAAACCGCTTATCAAAGCAATTCACGCAGTGCGCTGTCTTCTTATTTCGCCCGGGTAGGTTATGACTATGCCAAGAAGTATTATCTGGAGCTAACTGCAAGGGCTGATGGATCGTCAAAATTTGCCAAAAAATGGGGGTACTTTCCGGGCGTAGGTGTATCATGGCGTTTAAGCGAAGAGAAATTTGTTAAAAATATAACAGCCATAAGTAATCTTAAACTGCGCGCAAGCTATGGCAGTGTAGGTAACCAGGAAGGTATTGATGATTTTGCATCGCAAGGTTTATGGACAGGTGGCTATGGTTATGCAGATGGCGCAGGTAGCACAGAAAACCCCGGCACCGCGCCTTATCAGCTGGCTAACCCTAACTTAAAATGGGAACGCACTACACAGTTCAGTACGGGTATTGACATTGGTCTATTCAACGAGCGACTGGGCATTGAACTAAACTACTATAACAAAAAAACAAGCGATCTGCTGCTGAAGATCCCGCTACCTGCAATATCGGGTTACAACACTTACTTTAACAACTTCGCGCAGATAAGCAATAAAGGTTTTGAGCTGGCTATAACATCCCTTAACGTTAAAACAACTGACTTTAGCTGGCGAACCGAGTTCAACATCAGCCAGAATACCAATAATGTTGACAAGATAAACGCCGACATTCCATTCGCGGGGCGCGACCTGATCCGCATACAACAAGGCAAACCGCTTTACTCTTACTGGCTGTACAAACAGTTGTATGTCGATCCAAAGACTGGCGACGCGGTTTTTGAAGACTACAACAAAGACGGTAAGATCACCGCAGATGACCGCCAGATAATTGGCAGTATATGGCCAAAATATTTTGGCGGTTTTACCAACAGCTTTAGTTATAAAAACATTGACCTGAATGTGTTCTTCACTTTCTCGTTCGGTAACAAGGTTTGGAACCACAACCGTATGCTGGGCGAAACCGGTGGTACCCTTGATGCTAACCGCGTGTTACTTGCAACGCAGTTGGACAGATGGACCACATCGGGACAGATAACAGACGTACCCCGCTTAACCGATGCTAACTATGCACGGCAAGAGAATAGCCGCTTTTTAGAGGATGGATCATTTGTGAGATTACGTTCGCTTAATCTGGGTTATACCTTCCCGGGCAGCTTTACCAACAAACTGAAAATTCAAAAGCTAAGGGTATTTGCCAGCGGCAATAACTTGCTGTTATTCACCAACTACAAAGGTGCCGATCCTGAATCAAACATCGGGCAGGACAACATACAGGGCTACGACTACGGTGTACCTCCCCAGCCCCGTGCCTTTCAGTTTGGTATTAACCTGACACTTTAATTTTTACTGACATGAAGATCTTAAGATATATTTTTCTATCAATCATTGCTACGGCGACTTTGTCCTCATGCAAAAAACACCTCGACCCAACGCCGGCCAACTTCGTATCTGATGCCGACCCGATATTTGATGCGACATCAAGTCAGACGGCGCTGCGTGGCGCTTATCGTCAATTGGGTTCATCAGGCTACTATGGCGAAAACTATGTAACGCTCGGTTTCTTCCCAACGGGTGATGTTAAAAACCTAACGACAGGTGGAGCAGCCAATTTGGTAACCGTTAACTTCCGTGCCGACGATGTAAACTTTAACACCTCGTGGGTTGCCATTTACCTTACTATCAATCGCGCCAATAACGTAATAACCCGCGTACCTGCGGTACAAGACCCTACATTTACCGATGCAGCAAAAAACCAGGTTATTGGCGAAGCCAAATTTATCCGTGCGCTGGCTTATTTTGATATAGCCCGTGCATGGGGCGGAGCGCAAATAGTGCTTAAGCCTACAACTTCGATTGATAACATCCCGCAGGTAAAAAGAAGCACGCTTGATCAGACCTATGACCAGGTAGAAAAAGACCTGAACGAAGCAGAATCTGTACTACCTGATGGCCTCAACCGCATACGCGCCACAAAACGTACCGTTTGGGCATTAAAGGCCCGCTTGTACGTATACCGCAAGCAATGGGATAAAGCTGAAGAATATGCATCAAAACTAATAGCGCTTAATGATTACGAACTGGTAAAACCATTCAGCGCATGGTTTGCAAATGACGTAGTGGCAAGTCGAGAATCGATATTCGAACTGGAGTACAGCGCGGTTAACCAAAGCACCATAAGGCAGCAAATGCAGCACCCAACCAACGGTGGTACTTACCGTTATGCACCTACTGACAAATTTGTGCAGTTGCTGAATGATCCGCTGGTATCAGGCGGCAGGAGCGCGCTTATTGGCAAGGTGGTACAATCGGGTACCACGCTGTGGTTTGGTAATTTATACTACCGCAAAAACTCAACGGACCCGGCCTATATCTTCCGTATTGCCGAAATGTACCTGATACGCGCCGAGGCGAGGGCGCAACTTAACACATCGGCATCCTTAATTGGCTCATTGGCCGATCTTAACAAAGTACGAGACCGGGCAGGTGTTCCACTATCATTAGCAGCAACACAATCTGATCTTTTATTAGCCATTGAAAACGAAAACAGAATAGAGTTTGCCTGGGAGGCACACCGCTGGTTTGACCTCGCACGTACCGGGCGGGCCAAAGCCGTGTTAGAAGCCATTGATCCTAACATCAAGGTGGAATCGTATGAGCTGCTGTTTCCCATACCCGTAACCCAGATACAATTGGATAGTAAGAACCTGGATCAAAACCCGGGCTATTAAGTAAACACTAACACGTAAAACCATGAGCTTTTTTAATGTGTCTAACAAAAAACCTTCTGCATGGAAGGACTA
This sequence comes from Mucilaginibacter calamicampi, assembly GCF_042676765.1. Lineage (NCBI taxonomy): Bacteria > Pseudomonadati > Bacteroidota > Sphingobacteriia > Sphingobacteriales > Sphingobacteriaceae > Mucilaginibacter > Mucilaginibacter calamicampi. The sequence goes on along the minus strand of NZ_JBHTHU010000010.1, from coordinate 59,039 downwards.
TGAAAAAGCGGCGCTGCGCTTCTTTTTCATCTATTTTGTAATACAAGCCGTACCGCTTGATTGGAAGTTCTATCAACAACTGTTCAGTATTAACTGGCTGGGCCCGCATTTTTATCAGCTATTCAGCTTGTCAAAATATTCCCCACAGTTTTTTGGGGCGACAGGCTTTACCAATTGGCTCATAGCCGCAAGCATAGCGTTGATAGGCGCTGCGGTTTGGAGCTTTGCCCGGCAGCAGGATGATGATTACGACAACCTGCATTACTGGCTGCGCGTAATATTACGCTACAGGCTGGCTGTGGGTATAATAGCTTACGGCTTAATAAAGCTGTTCCCTTTGCAGATGCCTTACCCTTCGCTCAGTAACCTGCACACCAATTACGGCGACTTTCATACCTGGAAGATCTACTTCCATACTATTGGCGTAACGCAGTATTACGAGATGTTTCTTGGCTTTATTGAGATACTGGCCGGCGCCTTGCTGTTGGTAAGGCGCACCACAACCTTTGGTACGGCCATTATATTGGGTTTTACAGGCAACGCCTTTGCTGCCAATTTAGGCTACGATGCCGGCGAGCAGGTTTATGCAGGATATCTGGTGGTGATAGCATCCTTCCTTTTTGCTTATGATGTGCCGCGTCTTTACAATTTGTTGATAGCGGAAAAATACACCATTGCCGCTAAGTTCGATCCTGTTTTTAAGGCGACCAATCTCAGGAAGATCCGTTTGGCGCTTCGCGTTGGGTTTGTAGTTTTTGTCGCGGTATTGGGATTCAGCACTTACGCCAATTATGCAAACGGACCCTATAAATATCCAACTACTCCCGGTTTAAAAGGCACTTATGGCTTTTATGATGTAAAGGAGTTCCGTTTGAACGGGCAGGATATCCCATATACAACTACAGACAGCAACCGCTGGCAGAACGTGGTTTTTGAGAAATGGGCCACCATCAGCATAAAAATGGCTAAGCCTTTAAAATTGGATATATCTACCGGAGACGTATATACTGACAAGGACCTTGAGCGCAATTTTGAATCTGCTGGTGTGGCAGGTCGCAGGTATTATGCCTACAACGCAGATACTGCCGCAAAAACCATTAACCTGCAAAACAAGAACAAGCATTATACAGACGAAACCTATTCATTAAGGTACACGCAGCTTAATGATTCTACCATAGTTGTAAAAGGCCTGAATGAGCGGAAAGACTCTGTATATGCAGTGCTTAACAGACAGAACGACCAAAGGCACTTGCTGCTAATAGGGCGCAGAAAACCATTAAAACTATAACATCATCATTAACATTAAAAATCACAAAACATGGCTGATGTAATTACTGAGCAGGAAGTTGTAAGAGAGAAGAAGCTAAAGCAAGTTTCTCCGGCTACTTACGAATTTAACGAATGGACCAACATTGAAAAAATGTCCTTTCGCATAGCGTGCATATTTTTTGGATTGTTCGCTATACCACTTGATCTTGGATTCTACCAATACATATGGAACATTGACTACCCGAACCTAACCTATCGTGAGATCAATGAATCCGTAGCATTTTTTAATCCGCAGTTCATCAATATTTTCTCCGAAGGAGGTTTCTTTGGCTACGAAAGCTATGTGAACTGGCCGTTTATATTGCTGATCGCCCTGGTAGGCGCAGCCATATGGGCGGCATTAGACAAGAGGGCACGCGATTATAACAAACTCTATTATTGGGTGCGCACAATAGTAAAGTACCGTGTGGCATATGCCGCTATAGCATGGGGCTATAAAAAGATATTTATAATGCAGATGCCGGCAGGTAACGAGGGGCTGTATAACACGGAGTTCATTGATTTTTTTGCCAAACGCCTTTACTGGGAAGCCATAGGTGTAGCAACTAAGTATGAGTTTTTTTTAGGCTTCGCCGAGTTTATAGGCGGCTTTTTATTGTTGTTCCGCAGGACTACTGCTTTGGGCGCTGTTATAACTTTTATAGTTTTTGGTAATATCGCTATTGCCAACCACGCCTATGATATTGGTGAACAGGTGCCAAGTGCAGGTTTGGCGCTGCTTTCGGTATTTGTTTTATGGTATGACGTTCCGGGCGTCTGGAATTTGATAGTGAATCAAACCAATACCCGCATTGTTCACTATTACCCGCAGTTTAAAATACGCTGGCAGAAATACGCGCGCTTAGCCGTAAAATGGACCTTCAACTTTATATATGTGATACTTTTCTTCGCCCTTGAGGTTTACGGTTATACCCATAACGATTTCTACAAACTGCCAAACACACCGGGACTGGCAGGATCAAAAGGTTATTATAAGGTAACCGAATTTAAATTGAACGGCAAAGTAATACCCTATTCGCCTTTTGATAAAAAGCGCTGGCAAGATGCGGCTTTTGAAGAATGGTCGTCATTGAGTTTTAAAGTTTATGACCGTCCGCAACAGATAGAGATGTTTGCCGCAGGCAGTTATCCGCGTAACGATGAGGTGTACGATGGTAAGTGGTATTTTGATATCAGAGGCGACGTGCGCCGTTTTGGCGATACTAAAAAACGGAAGAACCGTAAAAAGAACCCGCGCGATCTTAACATTACCTGGGAGCTCTCGGGTTTAGGCGGCAGGCAATATTATTACTACAAGGCTGATACTGTAAATCATATTTTAAATCTGCAAAACAAAAACAGGTCAAACCGCGATGAAAAACAGGTGCTGCACTACTCCCGGCCAACGAAGGACCGTGTTATACTTTGGGGCACCAACGAGTTTAAAGATTCTATTTACGTAGTTTTAGATCGTGCACATCAGCATTATCCGCTTAAAGAAGGTCGCGATAAGCAAATCAGCTACATCCCTTAAAACATTATATTTACTTATTAACCATTAAGCCATGAGCAAAAGTTTATTACCCGAAGATTGGGTAGTTGTTATATTAGGTTTCATCATTATAGGCGTTTCATTAGGGGGCTTCTTACTGGCTGCGCCCGAGTATGGGTGGTCCTCAACAGCCGATCTGACAGGCAAGGTATTAACAGCAGATAACCTGCTTAAAATAGTTTTTCAGTTCGCTTATGTAGTTATTATTGCTGTACTGGGCGCTCTTTTAACAGGTAAATCTGTAGCCGGTGTTGTAAAGGCGTTCCCGGCGGTTTACATCCTTACAATCATAGCACTCATAATTGCAGGCAGCAGCCAAATGAAAGCATTGAACCTTGAAGCGGTTATCTTCAGTCTTGGGATAGGTTTGCTCATCGGCAATTTCTTTAAGCTGCCAACCTGGTTTAAAGAAGCATTGGCGTCGGAGTTTTATGTAAAAATAGGTTTAGTGCTATTAGGCACCTCCATCATATTTGCCGACATTTTAAAAGCGGGTTCGCTGGGTTTGATACAGGCGCTGGTGGTGGTATTATCGGTATGGTATTTTTCGTTTTGGCTGTGCCGTAAACTTAAAATTGACCCGGAGTTATCCATGATGCTCTCAAGCGCGGTTTCTATCTGCGGCGTATCGGCGGCTATTGCTACATCGGGCGCTATCAAAGGCGATTCTAAAAAGCTGTCGCTTGTTATATCATTGGTGCTGATAACCGCCGTGCCTATGATGGTGTTTATGCCTTACATAGCTAAACTGCTGGGTTTGTCGCAGGAGGTTACAGGCGCATGGTTGGGAGGTAGCATTGATACTACCGGCGCTGTAGTTGCATCAGGTAGTTTAGTTGGTGAAACCGCACTGAAAATCAGCTCTATCGTTAAATTTTCGCAGAACGTTTTATTAGGGGTAGCGGCTTTTGCCATCTCTGTTTACTGGACCTATACCAAACATCCATCAGCCAAAGACGCCGATACAAAGCCTACTTTGAAGGTGATTTGGGAGCGTTTTCCAAAGTTTGTTATCGGGTTTGTTGCCGCGTCGCTGTTGTTTTCCTTCTTTACATCTGCTAATGCTTCGACAGCCGTAAAGGGTCCGCTTAAAAACCTGCAGGGTCTGTGGTTTGCGCTGGCCTTTACGAGCATAGGACTGGAAACAAACTTCCGCGATCTAGTCAATAAAGACAGCCGCCGACCTATCTACGCTTTTTTAACCGCGCAGGGATTCAATATCCTGGTAACATTGGCTATAGCCTACGTTCTTTTTAAATAATGCATCGAGAACAGCACGATTATGATGCAGTGGTTGTTGGCTCCGGGCCCAACGGCCTGGCAGCGGCTATCCTGTTGCAGCAGCAAGGGCTACAGGTTTTGCTTATTGAAGGTAAAGATGTAATAGGAGGCGGCATGCGCACCGCCGAACTAACATTACCCGGATTTAAGCATGATATATGTTCGGCCATACACCCAATGGCTGCGTGCTCGCCTTTTTTTAAAACGCTCCCCCTTCATCGCTATGGATTGGAATGGCTGCAACCCGAAGTGGATGCTGCCCACCCGTTAGACGATGGTACAGCCGCCATTCTCACGCGTTCAGTTGAGCAAACAGCAAAGTCGTTGGGTATTGACGGGCCTGCGTATATCGATTTGATAAAACCCATTGTTAGAGATTGGCCTCTACTCGCACCTGATGTTTTAGGGCCATTAACATTTCCAAAACATCCATTTAAGCTGGCTTCTTTTGGCTTATCCGCCATACAGCCATCTACACTGCTGGCTAAAAAATTTAAAACTACTGCGGCGCGCGCGCTATTTGCGGGTATGGCGGCGCATGCTATACAACCACTTACCAACGTAGCCACATCGGCTATAGCACTGGTGCTAATGGCTAACGCTCATCTGGAGGGCTGGGTAATACCGAAAGGGGGCTCGCAAAGTATTGCGGACGCTTTAGGTGGTTATTTTAAATCTCTGGGCGGGCACATACAAACCGGCACCTATATAAGCGCCTTGCGGCAGTTGCCATCCGCTCGCGTGGTAATGTTTGATATAACACCCAAACAACTGCTGCAAATTGCTGGGCATAAATTCTCATCCATATATAAATGGCAACTGGAGCGTTATCGGTACGGCGATGGTGTATTTAAGGTGGATTGGGCATTGGATGCCCCTATTCCCTTTACGGCCGAAACCTGCCGCAAAGCCGGAACTGTACATATTGGCGGCACACTGGAAGAAATAAAAGCGGGAGAACAGGCATCTGCAAGTGGAAAACACTCGGATAAACCTTACGTGCTTTTAGCACAGCAAAGCTTATTTGATTATAGCCGCGCTCCGGCAGGTAAGCATGTGGCCTGGGCGTATTGCCACGTGCCAAACGGCTCGATGAAAGACATGACGGCCATCATTGAGAACCAAATAGAGCGTTTCGCCCCCGGCTTTAAAGAGCGCATTCTTGCAAAGCACACCTTTAATACTGCGCAACTGCAGGAACATAATCCCAATTACATTGGTGGCGATATTAACGGCGGTATTATTGATATCGGTCAATTATTTACGCGACCGGCACTGAGGTTGTCCCCCTATAGAACGTCGGCAAAAGGGTTGTATATCTGCTCATCATCCACCCCGCCCGGAGGCGGGGTACATGGCATGTGCGGCTACAATGCTGCTAAAAGGGCATTAAGAGACGTATGGAAGATCACATTGATATAATTTGATCATACCAATGATCTTCCACTCAGTCAAGAACTAACTTATTTTCTTTGGGTTATTAAACTACTGCTTGTAGATCAGCAATCAGAAACAGCAAAAACAAATACTTTAAAGTATTGTACCTCACTGAGACAATTCGACATTTAAGACTTGTCCCGCTTTAGTAACGGAGGGCGCGAATGTCGAATCAAAAAAGGCCTTTCAGAATCTCTGAAAGGCCTTTTTTTACCTAGTAGCCCGTAGGGGAATCGAACCCCTGTTGCCAGAATGAAAATCTGATGTCCTAACCCCTAGACGAACGGGCCTTTTTTAAAAGGTATTTCCCTTATTTTGGGATTGCAAAGATATACCTTTATCCATAATTTTAAAATATTCTTTTAAAAAAATATTTAGTTTTTTTCGGCAAGCCAATAAGCAGCCTTTGTAAAACAAAATCATCGTTCAGGCATTATAAACCTATCAAAGTATAAACTACCTTTAATACAATATCTTATCAATCGTATTTATGAAGCTTAAACACTATGATGCTATAATTATTGGTGCCGGGCAAGCAGGTGTGCCACTGGCTAAAAAGTTGGCCAAAGCAGGCAAAAAAGTAGCGTTGATTGAAAAACGCTGGGTTGGCGGCACCTGTGTAAACGATGGCTGCACACCTACTAAAACCTGGGTAGCATCAGCCAAAGCGGCATGGGTTGCTGCTAATAGCGCGCATTTGGGCGTTAAAATAAAAACTTACAAGGTTGATTTTTCGCTTATAAAGAAACGTAAGGACGATATAGTGCTTAATGCGCGTAAAGGAATTGAGAAAGGCTTGACAGCAACGCAGGGGTTGGATCTTTTGCATGGCGAAGCCGTTTTTACAGGGCATAAAACAATCTCTGTTAAATTAAATGGCCTGGGTGTTAAGCATATTAAAGGCGATTGGATATTTATTAATACCGGTACAGAAACCTTTATTCCTCACATTGAAGGTTTATCTAATATTAATTACCTTACATCAACAAGCATACTGGAATTGGATAAAGTACCGGAGCATTTGCTGGTACTTGGCGGCAACTATATTGGGTTGGAGTTTGCGCAAATGTTTAGGCGATTTGGGAGCAAGGTAACGGTGATTGAAAGATCGCAGCGCTTGCTGAGCAAAGAAGACGAGGATATTTCGTTAGAGATGCAGAAAATACTTAGGTTGGAGAATATTGACATCCAAACCGGATCAGAAATTATAAAGTTTAAGCAGAAGGTTGGCGGGAAAATAGCAGCTACAGTTAAAAATGCCGAAGTAGAAAAGAAAGTAAAATGTTCTGATGTTTTGCTGGCAGTTGGCCGTGTTCCCAGAACGCAATCGCTCGGCCTGGAAAAAACCGGCGTTAAGGTAGATGAAAAAGGATATGTAACTGTAAATGCTAAATTAGAAACCAACGTGCCGGGTATTTACGCTTTAGGTGATGTGAATGGCGGCGGTGCGTTTACGCATATCGCTTACAACGATTATACCATTGTGTACCGTAATCTTATTGAAGGAACTAAGTATACTACTAAAGACAGACCGCTGCCTTATTGCATGTTTACAGATCCTCAATTAGGCCGGATAGGTATCAGCGAAGCGGACGCTAAAAAACAGGCGCTGGATGTGATAATAGCTCGACTGCCTATGTCGCGCGTGGCGCGTGCAGCCGAAGTTGGCGATACACGCGGATTTATGAAAGCCGTGGTAGACGCTAAAACAAAAAAAATATTGGGTGCAGCGGTGTTGGGCCAGGAAGGTGGCGAGATCATGTCGGTACTGCAAATGGCCATGGAGGGCAATATCACATACGACAGGATCAGATACTGTGTGTTCGCGCATCCGCTGTATTCGGAGTCGCTGAATAATTTGTTTATGACCATACCGGAGTAAACTGCTGTGATAAAAATTGAAAATTTAAGTAAGTCGTTCAGCAAAGTAAAAGCCGTTGATAATATATCTTTTGAAGTAAAGGAACAGGAAACACTTGTGCTGTTAGGTACCAGTGGCTGTGGCAAAACCACGCTTCTTAAAATGATTAACCGCCTTATTGAGCCAACTTCCGGCAACATATTTATAAATAGCCAAAACATCCTGAATAGAAAACCTGAGGAGTTACGAAGGGGAATAGGTTACGTATTACAAAATACGGGCTTATTTCCGCATTATACCGTAGCGCAAAACATCGCTATAGTACCACAACTGCTTAAATCGGATAAGAAGAAGACAGAGAACCGCACGCGTGAATTATTGGCAAAGCTCCACCTGGACAAAAAATACTTAAACGCATATCCAAATGAATTGAGTGGCGGGCAGCAGCAAAGAGTTGGACTGGCCCGTGCTTTGGTTGCTGATCCGCCTGTGTTGTTAATGGATGAGCCTTTTGGTGCGTTAGATACCGTAACAAGATCAAAAATACAGGCGGAGTTTAAAGCGCTTGATGAATTAAAGCGTAAAACCATCATTATGGTTACCCATGATGTGCAGGAAGCCTTTGAGCTGGGCGACCGCGTTTGCCTGATGGATAAAGGCAAGATAGTGCAGTTAGGTTCTCCTGCCGATTTGTTATTTAAACCTGTTAATGAATTTGCAAGTACTTTTTTAAAGGATCAACGCTTATTGCTGGAGTTTAAAGCAATTAAGCCCCCTCCGCATCCCGAAGGGGGAACTTTTGAATTGGACGGTATTACTTTGCCAAGTGATGCGAATGTATGGTTTTTACTGGAGCGGTTGAAATACACAAATGCTGAATATATATCGATATTGGATAAGGAGCATAGTGAGATTGGCAAACTGGGATTTAACGATTTGATGAGCGTGTTTTACCAGCATAAAAAATCTTACAGCCATGAATGAGGCCCGGCAAACATTATGGCAATTTATGCAGGAGCAGTCTGATAAGCTGCTGGCCCAAACACTGCAGCATATTGGCCTTACGTTTATTTCGCTCATCATAGCAATAGTAATAGGTTTACCCTTGGGCATTTTCATCAGCCGGAAAAAGCAATTTGCGGGTGCTGTGTTGGGCTTTGCAGGGGTAATGCAAACTATCCCAAGTATTGCTTTGCTGGGATTTTTAATTCCGGTGTTGGGCATTGGCGCCAAACCCGCAATAGTCGCGCTTTTTTTATACGCCCTGCTGCCTATAATCCGTAACTCCTATACCGGAATAGTAGGTGTAAATGCTGATGTACGCGAAGCGGCAGTAGCCATGGGTATGGGCAGAGCGCAGATATTAACCAAGGTTGAGTTGCCGCTGGCTATGCCCGTAATATTGGCAGGTATCCGCACTGCTACGGTAATTAATGTAGGTGTTGCTACACTTGCTTCTTATATAGCAGCCGGGGGCTTGGGCGAATTTATATTTGGGGGCATATCGCTTAACAATACCAACATGATTTTGGCGGGAGCAATTCCCGCAGCTTTATTGGCAATTGTGTTTGATCTGCTGCTTTCGTTACTGCAAAATTTCAACTTAAAAAAAGTTAAGGCGGTAACTGTTGCTGCGCCGGTTGTGGTGCTCTTATTGTCATCGTTTTACTTTTTGCCCGTAGCCTATGGCGGCAAACTAACCGCGGGTTTTACTCCTGAGTTTATGGGCAGGCAGGATGGTAATCTGGGTTTGCAAAGCCGTTACGGGTTAACAATTAATACCATTGTTATAAGCGATGCTGTAATGTACAAAGCAGCTTTTGAGAAAGAACTGGATGTAATAAGCGGCTACTCAACCGATGGCCGCTTGAAGGCATTTGATCTGGTTACGCTGGTTGATGACAAGAAAATATTTCCGCCATATTATGCAGCGCCGGTTGTAAGACAGGAGGCGTTAGCCCAATTTCCCGGCCTTGAGCAAACATTAAATTTACTCTCCGGCAAAATAAATGATAGCCTGATGACGGATTTAAATTACCGTACCGACTATCTTCACCAAAGCCCCGAGCGGGTAGCAAAAGATTTTTTAACTGAACATAAATTATGGCGGCCGGCACGGAAAGGTAATGCGGGGCAGATTCGCATCGGCTCAAAAATATTTGGAGAGCAATACATTTTAGCCAATATGTACGCTATGTTGATAGAAGGATACACCGATTATTCCGTTGCAACAAAAACGGGCCTGGGCGGCACTAAAATATGTTTTGACGCGCTTACCAACAACCAGATAGACTTTTATCCCGAGTATACAGGTACGGGTCTTTTAACGATTTTACAGGCACCGAAAGCGCAAGTTGATGGTTTGGGTGGCGACAAGGATAAAACATATACTTATGTAAAAAATGAATTTGCAAAACGTTATAACATAAAGTGGTTACAACCTATCGGGTTTAATAATGCCTATGCTTTAATGATGCGCCAAAAACAAGCAACAGAGTTAGGCGTTAAAACAATATCAGATCTGAAACATTATCTGGACAAGAAATAATGAACTTAACAGACCGCTACCTTAAAACACGTAAACTAACAGAAACTATCTGCAGTCACCTGCAAACCGAAGACTATGTGGTGCAGCCGATAGGTGATGTAAGCCCGCCTAAATGGCATTTGGGCCATACCACCTGGTTTTTTGAGACTTTCATCCTGAAGCCTTATTTTATGGGGTACCAGGAGTATAGCCCGGAGTTTAATTACGTGTTCAATAGCTATTATGAAACTGTTGGCAACAGGGTGATCCGTACAGACAGAGGTAATTTAAGCCGACCTACTGTTAGTGACATTTACCGTTACCGCGAATATGTGGACGAAGCTATGGTTAACTTCCTCTGCCATGAACCATCTGCTGATGTAAAGGAGTTACTTACGCTTGGATTTAACCACGAGGAACAGCACCAGGAATTATTATATACTGATATCAAATACATTTTAGGGCATAATCCGCTGTTTCCGGCTTACAACAAAAACTATATATCACCCAAAGCTGAAAAAGTTAACAGTGATTTCATCAGCATGCCCGAGGATGTTTACGAGATAGGTTTTAACGGCGATGGTTTTTGCTTTGATAATGAGTTAAATCGCCACAAAGTATATCTAAGCAACTACCAGATAAGCCCTGACCTGGTATCTAATGCCGAATACCTTGAATTTATTAATGCTGATGGGTATCACGACTTTCGCCACTGGCATGCCGAAGGTTGGGACTGGGTAAAGAACAATAAAACTGAAGCCCCGCTGTACTGGCATTTAATTGATGGCGAATGGCATAATTATACCTTCCGCGGGTTAGAGCCGCTTAATATAAAAGAGCCCGTTTGCCACATCAGCTTTTTTGAGGCCTACGCGTATGCAGCGTGGAAAGGGATGCGCCTGCCTACTGAATTTGAATGGGAGGCTGCTGCTGATCAGTTTAAATGGGGAAAAAGCTGGGAGTGGACCGAGAGTTCCTACCTGCCTTATCCCGGATTTGCCAAAGCGCCCGGGGCCATTGGCGAATACAATGGCAAGTTTATGGTGAACCAGAAGGTACTCCGCGGGGCATCCGAGGTTACCTCGCCGGGACATAGCAGAGCTACGTATCGCAACTTTTTTCAAACTAACCTACGCTGGCAGTTCACGGGAATCCGCCTGGCCAAATAATAATGTAACACCTATGGATCAATCTATACATACTATAATGGCTGAAGTGTCCAACGTAAAAAACAGCCAGTTTTATGCAGATGTAATAAACGGGCTTACCAATCATCCCAAACGGCTGAGCTCCAAATATTTTTATGACGCTAAGGGCGATAAGATCTTTCAGGAACTGATGAGTTGCGAGGAGTATTATCCAACCAATTGCGAACTGGAGATCTTTTCGCAAAAAACCGCTGAGCTGGCGCAAGCAATTGCCGGTGATGGCGGCCCTTTTGATCTGATAGAATTGGGCGCGGGCGATGCCATGAAATCAACCTATTTGCTGCGGTATCTGTTAGAGCAAAATACCGATTTCAACTACCTGCCGATCGACATATCAGAAAACGTGATAGCTTATTTAAATAATACCCTGCCGCTAACCCTGCCCGGCCTTAATGTAACCGGCCTTAACGGCGAGTATTTTGATATGCTTAAAAAAGCGGCTACGCTATCCACGCGGCGCAAGGTGGTAATGTTCCTGGGCTCTAATGTGGGCAACATGCCTGTTACCGAAGCTATAGGGTTTATTAAGCAACTTAACAGCCACTTGTCGCCCGGAGATTTGTTATTGATCGGCATAGACCTTAAAAAAGCGCCTAAGACAGTACTGGCTGCTTATAACGATAAGGAAGGCATCACAAAAAGATTTAACCTGAACTTGCTGGAAAGAATAAACAGGGAACTAAACGGCGATTTTGATCTGGATCAGTTTGACCATTACGCTACCTACGACCCGGAGACTGGTGCCTGCAAGAGCTATTTGGTAAGCCTAAGCGATCAGACCGTGCACATAGGCGATGAGAGCATCAGCTTTGCTAAGGATGAATACATTTATATGGAGATCTCGCAGAAGTTTACCATTGCCCAAACAGAGCAGATGGCGCGCCAGGCCGGCTTTACACCGGTTAAGGAGTTGCTTGACAGCAAACAGTGGTTTATGGATGCGGTGTGGGTAGCTTGAGTTTGTCCCATGTGGGTATGAGACAAAGTGGGACAAGGTGGGACAGATTTTTCTGTAAACAGTTGGAAATTAGCAGTTTGTGGTTTACGACTGGGACAAAGTGAGACAACTTATAAGTCAGGAAAATTAGCTGTAAATTTTAAGTAATGATTTGATATTTAAGCAATTGCAAAATGTTAATTTTTTGTCCCACGCTATTGTCCTGAAATAGGTTTACTTTAATAAATTTACGCGGGGGTTAACACAGGCGTTTTCACTTTTCCAAATTTCGGGCAGCCGCAATCCTTTTTAAAGATGCCGCATGCAGATACGCTTAACAGCAGTACTAAACCCACTATAATAAATCTACTTTTTACCATTGTTTGTAGCATTAATAGTTATTAATATACTAAATGTAGCCATACATGCGCCCACTGTATCTGCAAACAGATCGTCCCAATCTCCGGTGCGCCATGAAAATAAGGTAAGTTGAACCAACTCTATCAAACCGCCATAGCCTATACCTATCAGCGTAATAAAAAGCGCGTTTTTATACGTTAAACGTTTATTTAAATTCTGCCGTATAAATCCATTGGTGCAAAATACTACAAATACAAAGAACAGGCCGCAATGCGCCAGCTTGTCAAAACCCGGAAAAAACAGGCTTGATTTACCAACCGCGCCAATTTGAATATTACAAATTATAAAAACAAATAAGGCCCACCACAGGGTGAGCCTCTGATTTTTTATTATTGCACGCATGCTTTATTCGCCTATAAGCGTTTTATAAGCGTCGGCAGATAGTAAGCTATCTACGTTAGCGCTATCATTTAAACTAACTTTCACCATCCAGCCTTCGCCGTATGGGTCGCTGTTTACCAGTTCGGGCTGGCTGTCAAGCGCGGCATTTACCTCTTTAACGGTGCCGGTTAATGGCATAAACAGGTCAGACACAGTTTTAACCGCTTCTACCGTGCCAAAAACTTCTTCAGCAGCAACCTCTTTGCCAACAGAGGGAATATCAACGTAAACGATATCTCCTAACTCACGCTGTGCAAACTCAGTAATGCCAATGTAAGCATCGGTACCTTCAACTCTTACCCACTCGTGGTCTTTGGTGTATTTTAATTCAGCCGGAAAGTTCATCTTCGTAAATTTAATGTCCTCAAAAATAAGAAAACTTTATAGAAGCGGAATAGTTCAAGTATAAAGCTTACATTTAATTTTTGCAGCATCCCTATAGCCCCTGCTGTACAAAAAAGAACCTATAAACGTTATGAGAAGAATAAAGTGTGTGCTTGCCCTTATAGGCATTTGCATTTTAATAAGCTGTAACCAGGATACTCCTGAGGAAAGCACCCCGGTTGTTAAGAAGCCACTAATGGTGGTTGAAAAGGTTGACGCGGATTTTATTGTTACGGTAAACGATATTGTTAATGCAGAGATAGCGGCCGGTAAGCTGGCAATGGCCAAGGGAACCGACAAACGCATAAAAAATTTCGGGCGCATAATGGTTAAAGACTATACTAAGGGTTTGGCCAAATTGGATAAACTATCAAAAACCAAAAGAATACCACTGCCAGACTCGTTAAGCAATGAGGCCAAACAGAAAATAGACGGACTAAATAACATGAACGGGAAGGATTTTGACCGGGCTTACATTGAATATATAGAGCTTGATCATAAAAGGGCCATCACTATTTTTGAGCAGGCGCAAAAAAATTGCTTTGACAAGGAGATCAAGGCAACAGCCCGTAAAGGCATCCTGGTTTTTAAAAGGCATCTGGAAGCTATATTCTCTATACAGGATAGCATGCACTAACAAAATCGTTATAGTCTTTATTCGCGTAAATTTTTGCATTAGCCCTTTTAAAGCAATAATTTGGCACCTGTAAATCAAAATACAACAATTTACATATGTCGTCACCCATTGTAACCGGATTATTGGCCTATGGCATGTCGGGTAAATTATTTCATGCGCCATTTTTAAGCACCAACCCACAGTTTAAGTTAAAAGCCGTAGTTGAGCGCAATCAGAAAAAGATGGTGGCAGACTACCCCGATATTGTTAGCTACAACTCGGTTGACGAGCTATTGAACGACCCCGAGATAGAACTGATAATTGTAAATACGCCAAGCTTTACACATGTTGATTTTGCCAAAAGGGTGCTTACGGCCGGTAGACATGTTTTAATTGAAAAACCCGTATCTGCAAATGCAGCCCAAGTTAAAGAGGTTTTTGATCTGGGCAGAAAGTTTAACCGCAAGGTTATGGTGTACCAAAACCGCCGCTGGGATAGTGATTTCCTGTCGGTAAAGGAAGTGATAGAAAGCGGAAGACTAGGCAGGCTTACCGAAATGCACATACGGTATGACAGGTATAAGCCCGAATTAGCTGTTAAACCTTTTAAAGAGGGGGCAGATATACCTGCGGCAGGGGTGCGGTATGATCTGGGTGCGCATATAGTAGACCAGGCCATACATTTATTTGGAAAGCCTTTGTCGTTTGATCGTGTTGATGCCATACAGCGCGACAGATCAGAAAATTTTGATTACATGAACCTGCGCATGGTTTATCCGGGCGGTTTTATTGTTACGCTGGTAGCGGCATTGCTTATTCCGGACCAGTTACCGGCATTTGTTGTGCACGGCACGCTGGGCACCTTTAGCAAACACCGCTGCGATGTACAGGAGCCGCAGTTAAATATACCTGTATTGCCTAATGACCCTGCTTATGGCGTAGAGCCTTTAGGCTGCGAAGGTAAACTGGTTACCATTGGTATTGATGAAGAAAAGAGTATAGAATTTATAACCGCGCCTAAAGGCGACTACAATAATATATTTTACGCCATATATCATGCTATACGCGAAAACGCGTTATATCCTATAACCGAGGAGCACGTTACATGGCAAATGGAGATGCTTGAATGATTTTAACTATGATAAAGAGATTAGTATTTTTTTTAAGCCTGGTAATTGCAGCAGGCTGTACAAACGCGCAAACTAAAGACAATGGCACCATTGCTCACTACCGGATATTAAAGCCCGATAGCACATTTACTTCGTGGAAGGACCTGAAAAAGGGGCAGCCGGCAATGCTGATCTATTTTGGTACAGATTGCCCGCATTGCCAGAAGATAACCATGGAGATGAAGCAGAAAATGAATGTTTTAAAGAACATCCAGATAATAATGGTGACCTTTTCTAAAACAGAATCTCCATGGATGGGGATGATCAAAAACTTTCACAGGGATTTTGAGCTGGCTAAATATCCTAATATTACCATGGGCACAGAGTATCCCGATTTTCTGAAATACGGTTTTTATCCGGTGCAAAGGTATTACAACGTTCAAACCACGCCTTACATAGCCATATACAACCGCCAGGGAAAACAAACCAAAGCTTTTAGCAAAGAGCCTAAAATAGACGATCTGGTTGCTGCGGTTAAAAAAGCGCTGTAAAACTAATACGTATGTCATCTCGAACGATAGTGAGAGATCTATACACGCGCTAAGCAACCAGGTGATAAGTGTATTTATACCTAAACAGGTCGATACGAAAAAGCTTAATACCGTTTGAGCCACAGGATTATCTTTGTATAGATCTCTCACTATCGTTCGAGATGACAAATGATAATGATCAAGTTATTTTTACAACGGTCCGGATATTTTCGTCATTGACCTGAGCGGGGGGATTTAAAGTTAGAATTAGCGTCAGCACGCTCTCGCGGATAAACAGCGCTTTTTAAACAAATACAACAGTAATTTGTTAATTTGCCATTCAACAATTCTATTATAATGCAATTTACCGAAGGTGAAAACTTACGCCAGACCGTGCTTAGCGCACCTATCGGTATTTGTATCCTCAACGCAATTACCTTTAAAGCCGAGCTTGTTAATGATAAATTTCTGGAGATAGCAGGAAAGCCCCGCGAGGCTATCTTAGGTAAATGGCATTGGGAGTCTTTTGCCGAGGTTAAGGCCTATTACGAAACGGCACTGACCCAGGTGGCGGTAACTGGGGTGCCTTATTACGCCAACGAAGTTGAAATGATGCTGGTGCGCCATGGGCGCGAGGAGAACATCTTTGTAACCTTTGTGTATGCGCCGGTCAAAAATTCAGCAGGAGAGGTGGTAAGCGTGGCCGTTTGGGTTTTAGAAAACACCAAACAGGTTAAAGCGCGGCAAGCACTTACAGTAGTTTCGCGGCCGTATGCTATCGGTTAGAACACCGTGTGTCATTTCGAGCAATAGCGAGAAATCTATGCACGCGCTGAGCCACCGGACAGGCTAATGAATAGATCTCTCACTACGTTCGAGATGACAACGGGATATTTTGCTCTTTAACTCATTGTCATTTCGAGCAATAGCGAGAAATCTATGCACGCGCTGAGCCACCGGACAGGTTAATGAATAGATCCCTCACTGCGTTCGAGATGACAAATTGATATATTTTGCTCTTTAAGTCATTGTCATTTCGAGCAATAGCGAGAAATCTATGCACGCGCCGAGCCACAGGAGAGGCTAATGAATAGATCTCTCACTACGTTCGAGATGACAACGGAATATTTTGCTCTTTAAATCATTGTCATTTCGAGCAATAGCGAGAAATCTATGCACGCGCTGAGCCACAGGACAAGCTAATGAATAGATCCCTCACTACGTTCGGGATGACAATGGGATATTTAGCTGGTCAATTACTTGTCATTTCGAGCAATAGCGAGAAATCTATGCACGCGCTGAGCCACAAGACAGGCTAATGAATAGATCCCTCACTGCGTTCGGGATGACAAATTGATATATTTGAATAATGTGGAACTATAATTTCTATGTTTATATCACCACTAATCCTGTGAAAACAGTTTTGTATGTTGGTGTTACTAATGACCTGGCAAGGCGCTTGTACGAACACACTGAAAACAAAGGAAATAAAAACTCCTTTGCTGGAAAATATTATTGTCATAATCTTATTTACTTTGAGCATTTTACTCATATAGAATATGCCATAGAACGAGAGAAAGAGATTAAGAAATGGAGTAGGAAGAAGAAAATGGATTTGATCGCTACGCTAAATCCTACATGGCAATTTTTGAATGATGAAGTATAAAGAAGTAATCTCCTGTCACTTCGGGCAATACACATGTTAAGCCACAGGACGGGCTTGTGTATAGATCTCTCACTACGTTCGAGATGACATTATTTAAAGGCTACTGCTGCTGCTGTTGTTGTTGCTGCTGCACCATTTCCATATACCGCTGATAGCTGTTTTTGGTAACCACATTGGCATCAGCAGGTGTAGGGGCAGATATGATCTCAACCGTTGATGTCTCAATGCTGGTTGGATTGGTAATGTCGTCATCCACAGTTACTGATACCTCCAGGCGGTGGCCCGAAGCGCCTTTGTAAACACCCTTAACAGGGGAGCAATCGCTAAAATTGCGGCCTACGGCTAAACGCACATGGGTTTCATTAGCTATGCAATTATTGGTAGGGTCAATACCCAGCCAGCCATAATCCGGAATATAAGCTTCGGCCCATGCGTGGGTAGCGCCTTCGCCGCGCATACCGTTTTTGTAGGTGCAGATATAGCCGCTTACGTAACGTGCAGGTATTTTTACCAGGCGCAACATTTCGGTTAAGATATGGGCAAAATCCTGGCAAACGCCGGCCTTAAGTTTCCATATTTCGTCCAGCTTGGTTTCAACTGTGGTTACCCCTTTTATATAGTCAAAGTTATCGTAAACATACTGGCAAAAGCGCAACGCCACCTGGTAAGGGGTATCGTCTTTTGACCACTCCTTGTCTACTACCTGTTGAAGGTCAGACAATCCCTCAAAGTACTCCTGCCTTAAAAAATCTATGTAGGGCACCATGTGCCTTAAAGGTTTCAGGTCATCCCATTGCTGGGCCGGGAAAATATCATTTATGGGCAACGGGCGATGTTTGGTAGTTACCAGCATTTTTGAGGTAATAACCATTATTGTATGCGATTGGCTGTAGGTAAAGGTTCCCACCTCGTTGCCGTAATAATCGGTAAAGGTGTCAACCATGGGGCTCCCGGTAACCAGCACATCATGTTTAATAACATCCTGGTAGTCGTCCTTTATCGGGAACAGTATGATCTGGTTAGCGCTGTCGCGAACAGGGCTGTCATAAACGTAAGTGGTTATATGTTGTATCTGAAACTCAGGCATCTTATCTGTATTTATTTGTCACTGATCAATTCGCTGATTACGAATGAGCAAAATAATATTGGTTTAAAGCATCGCTTATTCCGTAAAGCTCCCCTCTTATCTGGGCCAAAAAGGTATGCAGGCCCTCTTGTTTTATGCTTCTTACAGAACTGTATTTGATCCGGCTTTGCAGTCTGCCAATCCTGAAAGACATTTCCCTGAAATTGTCCTGATTGCTGTCCTTTTTTAAGCGTTCAAAATAACGCTGTATGTTATCTACCGAATAAATAACTGAGCGCGGAAAATCGTTATTAAGCACCACCTGTTCCAAAACGTTTTCGGCTTCAAAGCCTTCGCGGTAGGTTTTAAGGTAAAGCTCGTATCCTCCTAATGATAAAAGCAAGTGTTTCCAGTAAGTAGTGTCAGTAAGCAAGTCGGGATTTTCAGAGATAGACCCGAATTTGGTGTCCAGAATATCAACAGATTGTATGGCTCGTTCCAGGTATTTACCAATATTCATAAAGCTGCGCCCTTCGCCACGCTCCATCGTTATCTCAACTGTACCGTAATAAAGCATAACCTGCCTTATCAATACATCCAATACGCTTATAGGGTCTTCCCGCTGCAATGTCCGCTCCAGTTTAGGGTCTTTTACCGCGTGATAATACTCGTTAAGATACTGCCAAAGATCTTTGGTAATATGTTCCTGCACGCTGCGGGCATTCTCCCGCGCAAGCGTTATAATATTTACAACCGAGTTGGAGTTGCCTTTGCCTGTAACCATATATTTCAATACGGCCCGGCTGTCGTTTTCAAGTCCGGCGGCGCCATCATCGCTTAGCCCGGCATACATGGCAATAACAGGTTCCCAGGTAAACTCTTCAATAGTATCCTGCGATGATGCATAGTTGATCTTCAGCATGCGTAATAAACCGTCGCTGCGTTCAATATACCTGCTCATCCAAAAAAAGCTTGCTGCTACCCTGCTTAACATAGGCTGCCCCCCGACCCCCTAAAGGGGGAGTTATTGTGAATAGTTTTGTTAATTAAGGTTATCATATATAAATTTTAGTGTTCCCCCTTTAGGGGGTTAGGGGGCTAACACCCAAGTATCCTTACTGCCGCCACCCTGTGAGCTGTTTACCACCAGCGACCCTTCTTTTAAAGCTACGCGGGTTAAACCACCCGGCACTATCTCTATACCATCAGGCCCGAACAGGGCGTATGGCCTAAGGTCTATGCGCCGGGGTTTTAGCTCACCTTGCATATAACATGGCGCTGCTGAAAGACTGATGGTTGGCTGCGCTATAAAATTGCGCGGCTCTTTCAATATTTCTTTTTTGTAATCCTCTATTTCTTCGTCAGATGCCGCATGGCCCATCAGCATACCATATCCGCCGCTGCCGTTGGTGCGCTTAACCACCATCTTGTTCAGGTTTTTAAATACATAATCCATCTCGTCGCGGTTGCCCAGTTGATGCGTTGGTACGTTCTTTAAAATAGGCTCCTCGTTTAGGTAGTATTTTATCATTTGCGGCACATAGGTGTAAATAGCCTTATCATCGGCTACGCCATTGCCAATGGCGTTTACAATGGCTACATTCCCTTTGCGGTAAGCACCTAAAATGCCCGCCACGCCCAACATGCTTTGGGGGTTAAACACCAGCGGGTCAAGATAGTCATCGTCAACCCGGCGGTATATTACATCAACCTGTTGCAGGCCTACTGTGGTCTTCATATACACTTTATGGTCCTTAACAACAAGGTCGCGGCCCTCAACCAGCTCTACACCCATTAAACGGGCAAGCGTGGTATGTTCAAAATAAGCAGAGTTGTAAATACCCGGACTAAGCAACACAATGGTTGGATTAGCTATCTGCCTTGGCGAAAGTGCCATCAGGTTACGGTATAGTATGGCCGGGTACTCAGTAACACTACGCACGCCGCATTGTGGTAACAGATCGGGGAAAAGGCGTTTGGTTATCTCGCGGTTCTCCAGCATATAGCTTACGCCGGATGGTGTACGCAGGTTGTCTTCCAGTACATAAAAGGTGCCGTCGCTATCACGGATAAGGTCAATACCCGATATGTGGATATATATATCGTAGGGAACATTCAGCTGATACATTTCGCGCAGAAAATGCGGGCACGAATAAATTATATCAACCGGGACTATCCCGTCTTTTATAATGAACTGATTATGATAAATATCCTTTAAAAAATGGTTAAGCGCGGTAAGCCGTTGTTTTATGCCCTTTTCAACAAAAGCCCATTCGGCGGCGGTAATAATGCGCGGGATGATATCAAAGGGAAAGATCTTCTCAATGCCCTCGTTATTATTATACACAGTAAAGGTAATACCCTGGCTCATGAACAGACGCTTTGCCAGTTCTTCTTTTTTGTTCAGATCATCAACAGATTCGCCCGAAATATAGGCTATTACCTTGCTGTAATGATCGCGCACAGTTGAATCCTCGCCATACATTTCATCCCATACGCCGTCAATGGGGCTATATTTATTAAAATAGGCTGATTCGTGCATTTAAAATAGCGCCTTTAAGTTTATGGTTACACAATTTGTTCATTAAAAAGGGAATATATGAAGTTTTTTTATAAAAATGGAATTTATTTTGAAATAATTACATTTTTTTTGATAATTAATTATAATTATTGCTCAAAATGGCCTCGATAATTAGCGATATATATAAAATTATGGCTAATTATATGATTTTGGTAAATGGAACGATCTATAACAAAAGGCATCGGCCGGGGAATATAACAAACCCGTGAATGAGCATGCTAAGGGTATTTAACAACCCAACCTGTAAAATGTTTAGCAGCAACCGGGTTGTATTAGCCACCATAGCGGGGAAGTTTTTATCCACAATGTGGAGCGCATTCCAAAATATGGAAACCTTTGATTTAGTAAAAACTGCTTTTTTAGCGTTTAAAAGGCGTTTTTTAATATTGGAACACCATTTGTAAATACTGGCACGTACAAACAAAGTCCAAAAATAAATGAAAAAATTTACTCCTTTAATGTTAGCTGCACTTACATTATTAGCAGCTTGTAAAAAAAGCAGTGTTACTCCTGATCAACCAGGCACTGATAACACCAATGTAACTAAAATTGCTCCTGATGGGTTCAATTTTGCTACAACCAAAAATATTAACTTCTCGCTTTCGCTTAAGGCCCCTAACGGTGATGCATTACGCGGAGTGGTAGTTAGCCTTTACAACCCTGCCAACACAGCAGATAACGCTTCTATATTTAAAGGAGTAACAGATGCCAGCGGTAATTTAGTTACTACTTTATCTGTTCCGGCAGGACTTAAACAACTTGTTATAGACCCTGCTTATGTTGGTTTATTGCGTTATGCAAAAGCTAACATTAATGGATCATCTGTTAGCGCCGGTATTGGTGGTGCAGCAGGCTATAGTGGTGATATAGTGCCTGAGGAAATTGTTGTAAGATCAGGTTCAACTTCGGGTCTTACAGTATTAGCAGGAGAAGGGCCAAATTTTGCATACCCATCTCCTTATACTTCTACAGATGATGCTATATTAAATACACCCGCTTCACCGTTAAGCGTAGGCGTGCCTAAATATTTACTATCTACAGATGATGTTATTTCTGCGTCATTATTATCGCACGTTAATGCTTCATTGCCTGAGTCTCAACCTTTAACAAAATCGCATCCGGAATATTTGGCAAGCACTGCTACTTCAACACTTAACATCACTGCAAAATCAGATGTTTGGGTAACTTTTGTTGCCGAAGGAGCAGGTTACTTAAATACACTTGCCTATTATACCTATAAAACCGGTAACGCGCCAGATAAAGAATCAGACATTAAAAATGCTACAATAGTATTGCCTAATACATCTGCAAACGGATCTGGCGGGGGCTTAAAAGCAGGTAACAAAGTTAAGCTTGGCGTTTTTGAAGCTGGTACTTCTATTGGCTTTATCCTTATTGCTGATGCATGGACAGGCAAAGGTATCAATACCGGCAACACCAGATATTATGCTGACGCTAAATTAAACCCTGAGAAAACTGCTGAGAAAAGAAAACATACTGTATTGCTTTATGACGACGTAAACAAGGTAACACTTGTTGGTTTTGAAGACCTTGACAGAGATGGTAGCTCAGACGATGACTTTAACGATCTTGTTTTCTACGCTTCATCTAACCCTTATACTGCTATTTCGACAGATGGTGTTCCGGTTGTTGATAAAGGTGGCGATAGCGACGGCGATGGCGTGATAGACGAATTAGACGCTTTCCCTAACGATGCATCTAAAGCTTTTATAAGCTACTATCCATCTGCAAGTGGTTTTGCTAACATAGCTTTTGAAGATAACTGGCCTAAAAAAGGTGATTATGACCTTAACGACGTAGTTGTTAAATACCGTTACACCTTTGTAAGCAACGCTAAAAACGAAGTAGTTACTTTACAGGGAGATTATAACGTAACTGCTGTAGGTGCTTCTTACAAAAACGGCTTTGGTGTTCAGTTTCCGTTCGCTGCATCAGCTGTACAATCTGTAACCGGCCAAAAATTTAAAGATAATTATATAACCCGCGCTGCAAACGGTGTTGAAGCCGGCCAAAGCAAAGCAGTTATCATTCCGTTTGACAATACTGATATGATGTTGAACAACCCTGATAACGCCTACTTTGTAAACGTATTAACAAACAAAGAAAAAGTTACCAACGGCGCTACCGCATCAGTAGTAATGACGCTTTCAACCCCGGTTGCTTTATCAACTATAACACAAGCCACTATCAATCCGTTCCTTATAAGCAACTCGCGCAGAGGTTATGAGGTACACTTGCCAGGCTATTTGCCAACTGATAAGGCTGAGACCAAATTATTCGGCACAGATGATGATACAACAAAACCTGCATCATCAAGATATTACTTATCAAAAGAAAACTGGCCGTGGGCTATTAGCTTCGCCGACAATTTTACATACCCCATAGAACAAGTTAAAATAACCGACGCGTACCTGCATTTTGCTGATTGGGCCAGCTCAGGCGGCACGTCGTTCACTGATTGGTATACCAATACAGGAGCAGGTTACCGTGCACTACCAAGTTTGTACTTAAAGTAGTATAGCGATTGTTCTGACCGCCCGCGATAAAATCGCGGGCGGTTTTTTATTTATAAAAACTTTGATAATTTTTAACTGTTTACTTAAGTAACCTGTAGAAAAATCCAAACTATAGCCACTAAAAATTGGCTTTACTTTTAACTAAAAATTTGATTGGCGGCCTATAGCGCTGCGGATAAAGATGAAGAGATTTACTATACCTATGTTAGTTGTACTTACCGTATTAACTGCATGTAAAAAAAACAGCGTTAACCCGGATAAAGACGGCTCTGATAACTTAACCAAAATTGCACCGGACGGATTCAATTTTGCAACTACTCAAAATATAAACCTTTCGCTTGCGCTTAAAGCCCCAAATGGCGATGCATTGCGCGGCGTAGTTGTAAGTATTTACAGCCCGGCTAATACTGCAGAGGGCGCGGCCATTTATAAAGGCGTTACTGATAATAATGGAAATTTGGTTGCACAGGTAACAGCTCCGGCCGGTATTAAGCAAATTGTTATAGACCCCGCTTATGTAGGTTTAATGCGCTATGCAAAAGCAAACATAAACGGCACATCAGTTACTGCTGTTATTGGCGGTTCTGCGTTGTTTAGCGGCGATATAGTTGCCGAGCCGATTGCAGATCAATCTGGTTCGTCTTCCGGCCAAACCGTGTTGGCTGCGGGTGGCATCGCTTTTGCGTACCCATCTCCCTATACTTCAACCACCGATGCGGTATTAAACATTACCGAACAGCCTTTAAGCTACGGTGTTCCAAAATATTTGTTACCCGCCAATGATGTTATAAGCGCGTCGTTATTAACTTTTGTAAATGCATCATTACCCGAAAAGCCATTAGCAACTACCCATCCCGAGTATCTGTCAAGCAGCGCTGTGTCAACGCTTAAGGTTACTGCTAAGTCTGATGTTTGGGTAACTTTTGTTGCTGACGGGGCCGCTAATTTAAATACACTGGCTTATTATACCTACAAAACCGGAACGCCGCCTGCAAGCGAAGCAGACATTACTAACGCTACAATTGTGTTTCCCAACTCATCGGCTTATGGCTCTGGTGGCGGATTAAAGCCGGGGAATAAGGTTAAATTAGGCACTTTTGAGGCCGGAACCTCAATTGGGTTTATATTGATTGGCAACGCGTGGACAGGCAAAGGTATTAACACTGGCAATGCAAAATATTACTCTGATGCCAAACTTAACCCGGAAACAAAGGCTGAACTTAAAAAGCACTCTGTTGTACTTTATGACGATGTTAACAAACTTACGTTAATAGGATTTGAAGATGTAAACAGGGAGACAGGCTCAGATAATGACTTTAATGACCTGGTGTTTTATGCTACATCAAACCCCATTACCGGTATCTCAAAAGATAACATCCCGGTTATTGATAAAGGGGGTGATACCGACGGCGATGGTGTACTGGATGCTTTTGATGACTACCCTAATGATGCAAGCAGGGCTTACAATTATTATTATCCTTTTAAAGATGGTTTTACCAATGTAGCTTTTGAAGACAATTGGCCTTCTAAAGGAGATTATGATATGAATGACCTGGTGGTTAAATACCGTCTTTCCATGCAATTAAATGCTAAGAATGAAGTGGTTTTTATGGCAGTTGATGTTAACGCGTTAGCTGTAGGGGCATCATTTAAAAATGGATTTGGTATAAAGTTCGCAATACCTGCCAGTGACGTCAAATCAGTAACCGGGCAAAAACTGATAAGTAATTATATTAAGTTAGGTGCAAATGGAGTTGAAGAAGGGCAAACTGATTTGGTAGTGATACCTTTTGACAATACAGACGCTGTACTTAAAAACTTCGACGATTCTTATTTTGTTAATACAAAGGCCGAGAAAAATAAAGTTACTCCCTCTACCTCAACGGTATCAGTAACATTCGCAAATCCGGTGCCTGTGGCTTATGCATTATATATAAATCCGTTTTTGATAAGAAACGGGCAGCGAGGTTATGAGGTTCATTTACCAAACAGCACCCCCTCAAAAAAAGCAGACCTGAACTTATTAGGAACAGCCGATGATAAGGGGAAGAAAGACGGAACTAAATACTACTATCTATCAAAAGAGAACTGGCCATGGGCAATTAGTTTTAATGATAGTTTTACTTACCCGGCAGAACAAGTTAAAATAACCGATGCCTATTTGCATTTTGCTGAGTGGGCCGGCTCAAACGGTACCTTATTTACAGATTGGTACTATAATACAGGTGCGGGGTATCGTGCACTACCGGGTTTATACTTAAAATAGTTTATAATATTGGTTCTTAGGCCGTTCGCTTTGCAAAAGGCGAACGGTTTTTTGTTTAAAGGCATTACAGTTTTTTGTCCTGCAGCATTTTGTAGATGGTAGATTTGCCTATATCCAGCTTTTGGGCAACCTTTAAAACGTTATTATCATACTTGTCCAGGTAGGTTTTAATAATATCCACGGTATATTCTTCCATAGTTTTATCGCCTGTTACAGCAAAGTTGTCTTTGCCGGGGGTATGAAAACCAATATCATCAGCCGATATTTCCTTACCGTCGCACATCACCGCGGCTAATTCAATTGCCGACCGCAGTTCGCGCACGTTACCCGGAAATTGGTAACTCATCAGTTTGTTTTTGGCCTCGTTACCTAAACTTTTTGGCCCCATGTGGTTCTCTTTAACAAAATCATCTAAAAACCCTTTGGCTAATAATAAAATATCCGTACCACGGTCTCGCAGGGGTGGAAGCTCAACAGGCAGGCCCATAATGCGGTAATAAAAATCCTCGCGGAAACTGCCTTTTTTTACCAGGTCGGCTAAATTTTTATGGGTGGCTACAATCAGCCTTACGTCCAGCTTGGTTTTTTCGTGGCCGCCCAGCCGGGTTAGTTCGCGCTCCTGCAATACCCTTAAAAGCTTGCTCTGCATGGCAGGGTCCAGCTCGCCTATTTCATCTAAAAACAGGGTGCCTTTGTTGGCCTCTTCAAACTTGCCGGTTTTTCGGCCCGCGGCGCCGGTAAAAGCACCTTTTTCGTAACCAAATAATTCGCTTTCTAACAACTCGGCAGGGATAGCCGACATATTGAGCGCCACAAACGGTTTTTTAGCGCGGTCTGAGTTGTAGTGGATGGCTTTGGCCACTAATTCCTTACCCGTACCCGTTTCGCCGGTTATAGATACATTGATATTGGCTTTAGCTGCCTTTTCAATTAAGCCGAATATTTTTTTTATGGCAGGCGACGCGCCCTTAATAATGTTGCCGATCTCGTATTTGTGGCCCAGCTCTTCGCGTAAATGCTCCACTTCTTTTTTAAGTGATTGATTTTCGCGCGCGCGAATAACGGCGTTCCAAAGCAGCTCTTTAATATTATCGTTTTTAACCAGGTAGTCGCTAACGCCCGTTTTTAGCAGATCAACCGCCGTATGCACATCATTTTGCCCGCTTATAACTATTACCGGAACAGTGGGATTGGCAGCCCTTATCTTTTTAAAAAGCTCGGCCCCGGTCATATCCGGTAACGAATAGTCTATCGTGATCAGATCAGGCTTTTTATGCAGGCTTTTAATGCAATCGTTGGCAGTAGCGAAGCGCGTAACCACATAATCAGGATTTAAAGAAAGCTGGTAGTTAAGCAGTTCGCTGTACCATACATCATCCTCTACAATAAATATATGGTATGCATCCATAGGTTAGTGGTAATGGTCTTGGTAAAAAAACTAAAATAGATAAAGGTTTCCAAATTTTGGAAATTTTCTAAAGTAATTGTTCATCTCTACAAAACATCTCACTTCCCCACTTTATCAAAAATTTTCCCCACGCTAACTTTTATTATGCCCTTTTTTGGGCTTATAGAGGCCGTTTTAGGCCTTGGCGTACAATTTGTTTTATCATCAGCGTACGTAAATTTTTTTATATGAGATCAAAAATTACCTTAAGCACTACATTAACTACACTAAGTGTAATAGTGCTTGTTTTAGCCGCGCTTACTTTTATGGACAATAATACTGACAGAAATACTTATGCAGGTATAGTAATGCTTTGCTGCCTGTTTTTATTTGTAATTGCTTTGTCCTTGCGTTCGCCTACAGGGAAACCCAACCGCAGTATGTAAGGCAATGCCCTTCTACGCGCTATATTAGAACATTTAATAG
The DNA here is from genome assembly GCF_042676765.1 of Mucilaginibacter calamicampi. Lineage (NCBI taxonomy): Bacteria > Pseudomonadati > Bacteroidota > Sphingobacteriia > Sphingobacteriales > Sphingobacteriaceae > Mucilaginibacter > Mucilaginibacter calamicampi. Next base: position 31,499 of record NZ_JBHTHU010000010.1, on the reverse strand, counting down.
GTGTCTTGCCAAAAAGTACGACCAACGTGCACGCTATCGGAATAAAAAAACAAAAAACCCGGTCCTGAAAAGAGACCGGGTTTTTCATGCTTTGCGCCGTATGCTTTATTTAAGAAAAATGCTTCCTCTGCCCATTGTATAGCCATCGGCATACATTATTATGGTGTAGGTACCTTTTTGAAAAGGTTGCTGGCTCATCCAGTCAACTATATAAGTTTTGCCATCATCATTAAAATCAATTGATGTTCTGTAGCTCGCTTGTAATTCCGAACCATCCGCGTTGAATGTTCCGCCATCGGTAGCAGTTATCAAATTGCCGGTAGGGTCAATAATTCTGAAGAAGATATCATGCGTGCCTTTAGCCGCAACCTGGTTGCCTGCAACAGTAAAGCCTATTTTTAATTTATTAACGTTTTTGGCTTTTGTCTCATCGCTTACTTTGCCATTGCTTTTTACCTTATGCCCGGTAACGGTAATTCCGCCTAATTTTAAAGCTGACGCCACTTGAACCTTAGTGTTCAGATCCTGATTTTGTTTTTCCAGGTCAGAAGCTTTTGCAGAAACGGAGGTGAGGTTGGTGCGAAGGGTATCGCGCTCGGTGGTCAGATCACTGTTTTGTTTTTTCAGTTCCTCAATATCTGCAGTGTATTTGGTTACAAAATAACGCAGCTGTTTAACGTCTTCCTGCGCCTTAGATAATTCTGCCACTGTAAGTTTGCCCTTAGCCAGATCAGCACGTAAAACTTTGATCTTTGCCTGCAACGAATCGTTTTTAGCCTGCATTTCTGCCGTCATGCGGGTGCGGCCGGCGTTTACTTGTGTAATTTGCGCCTCAAGGCTATCCAACTCGGTTTGCAGGCGTGTTTTCTCATCGTTTTGATATACTACCTTCTCGTCAGATTTAGTTTTCTTCAAGTACAAGTATACATCAGTACCTAATAATGCTACAATTACTAATATTAAAAAGTAAATAACATTGGAGTTCTTTTTAGGGGTTTGTTCCTGTTTATTTTCCATAAAATTTTGATGATTAAATAAATTGGCAGCGCTAACCCAAATAAGCAGTCTGCATATTTGTTGTTCTTATTATAACCTTAACGCTCCAAAATAAAGGATATTTTACCGGCATTTATTACTATTTTAATATTTAATATAGGTAAAAATGAAAAAAAACTGATAATGTTTTTAAAACGTAACAAAATTTTGCCTTCTCAAAGGGGCTAATTAGTAGCGCGGCCTAATTAAATGTAATTAAAACAGGCCATAATAAACAGGCATGCAATGGAGTTTATATCTTTGCACTTCCCCAAAAAACCTGTTTAATGCATTTATACCGACATATATTTTTACTGCTATTGCTGCCTTTTATTGCAACAGCACAAAGCCAAATAGATACATTACCTAAAATTAAGTATGAGCCCAAACGCGAATTCAGGGCTGCCTGGATAGCTACTGTTGAAAATATAGATTGGCCAACCAGGCCGGGCTTGCCCGCAGATCAACAGCAGAAGCAATTGGTTGATATACTAAATGCACACCAGCAAACCGGCTTAAACGCGGTGATGTTTCAGATACGCCCAGCTGCCGATGCGTATTATGCAAAAGGCACCGAGCCCTGGGCACGCTGGCTTAATGGTAAGCAGGGGCAGCCACCAGTACCGTTTTACGACCCATTGCAATTTGCCATTACAGAGGCACATAAGCGCGGCATTGAGCTGCATGCCTGGTTTAACCCTTATAGGGCAACTAAAGACAAAAGGTTTAACCTTTTAAGCCCCGACCATATTACTAATTTAAAACCGGAGTGGTTTTTTGTTTATGGCGAAGAAAAGCTGTTTAACCCCGGCCTGCCCGAAGTGCGCGAATACATTATTAAGGTAGTGTTAAACGTTATTGATAATTACGACATAGATGGCGTGCATATGGACGATTATTTTTATCCCTACCAAATATCAGGGCAAAGAATAAACGATGCAGCGGCCTTTGCCAAATACGGCGGCGAATACCAGGATATCCGCGACTGGCGCCGTAATAACGTAGATATGCTGATAAAAGAATTGGCAGACAGCGTGCACAAGCATAATCCGCGTATAAAATTTGGTATTAGTCCGCGGGGTATATGGGCCAACAAATCACAAAACCCTGAGGGTTCTGAAACCCGCGGCGGCGACGCTTATTATGAGCAATTTGCCGATTCGCGCAAGTGGATAAAGGAGGGCTGGGTTGATTACATTAATCCGCAATTGTATTGGCAAATTGGCTACCGCCTTGCCGCGTTTGACGTACTGGTTGACTGGTGGAGCAACCAGGCTAACAATCATCATGTTTACATTGGACAGGCTCCCTATCGCATGGCCGAGCGGGCTTCAATAGCTTTTCATAACCCGGCGGAACTGCCTAACCAGATAAGATATCTTCGTGGTAACCCCCGTGTGCAAGGCAGTGTTTTTTTTAACACCAACTCGCTAACTAAAAACCTCTACGGTTTTACAGACTCGTTGAAGCAAAATTTTTACAGATACCCGGCTTTGCCACCGCCTATGCTCTGGCTTGATTCTGTTGCGCCTAATGTGCCGCGCGTTTTATCGGTAACTAAAACAGCGCCGCGTACTGTACAGCTTAAGTGGGAAACACCGCTGCTTGCCCGCGATAAGGAGCCCGTGTATGGCTATGTAATTTACCGTTTTGAGGGTGATGAGAAGATCAATTTAGATGACCCCAAAAACATTTTGCGGATAAATTATAACACAGGTACGGTTTTTAATGATACTACTGTGCAGCCCGGCAAAACCTATCTGTATGTGGTAACAGCTATAGACAGGCTTAAAAATGAAAGCGACCGAACGCCTTCAATAGCCATTAAGATAAATTAGCAGCGTTTAATTATCTTGCCTGCTGATATGAGAGCAGTTATACAAAGGGTATCAGAAGCGGCTTGTAAAGTTGAGGGAGAAATTACCGGCGAGATTGGTATTGGTTTACTCGTGCTTTTAGGTATTGAAGATGCCGACACAGATGATGACCTGCAATGGCTGGCGCAGAAGATCTGCAGTCTCCGCATTTTTAGTGATGAGAACGGTTTGATGAACAAGGCTTTGGCTGATGTTGGCGGCAATATTCTGCTGATATCTCAATTTACCCTTTTCGCACAAACTAAAAAGGGTAACCGGCCCTCTTTTATCCGTGCCGCACGACCGGATAAAGCTATCCCGCTTTATGAGAAAATGATTATCACACTGGAAGAGCTAACAGGACAAAAAGTAGCTACCGGTATTTTTGGTGCTGATATGAAGATAAGTTTAGTGAATGACGGACCCGTCACCATTGTAATGAACACAAAAGACAAAGATAATCACTAAGTATATGGAACTTTCAGAGGCTCAAAAACTGGTAGATAATTGGATCAAAACCACCGGCATCCGTTATTTTAACGAATTGACCAATACCGCCATTTTAATGGAAGAAGTAGGCGAGGTGGCCCGGATAATGGCAAGGCAATATGGTGAGCAATCCTTCAAAAAGTCTGATACCGAAGTAAACCTTGCTGATGAAATGGCCGATGTTCTATTTGTGCTGATATGCCTGGCCAACCAAACGGGTATTGACCTTACCGAAGCCCTGCAGAAAAACCTGGAGAAAAAAAGCATCCGCGATGCCGAACGGCACAAGAATAATGAGAAGTTGAAGTAAGCTCATTTGATCACTCCCCTCATCTAATTAAAGGTTTGTAAACATTTTATGGCGTAAAAACTCCTTGCCCGGGGAAGTAAAGCACATTACACCGCTTTTTAGATTTTTCGAATAGTCTAATATCTGCATCAAAAAATAAATGCAATATTGTTGCATTTATAAAATTAAAGTCTTAGTTTTATCATGTAAACCTAATTTACTTATTATGAAAAAGATTTTAATTGTGGCAGCAACCATAGTATTTGCTGCATTGGGGTGTAAAGGTCCTGGTAAACCGGAGGTTGATAAAATGGCGATGGCCGATATAGCTATTGATGAGTCGGTAGGTAACAGCGCGGCAACAGATCCTCCCAGTGAATATGAACTTAAAGCAGCGGCCCCTGGTCCAAAAGGTTATAGCAATCGTTATTCTACACCCGTCGGCGTCAAAATAGAAAAAAAGATCATCAAGGAGGGCGATATCCATTTTAAAACAGGCGATATTAACGAAACCCGTAAAACCCTCTATGCATCTTTAAAGAAGTTGGGCGGTTACGTTGCAGAAGAAAGCGAGAATAACGATAGCGAAAGTGGCCAAAAGGAAATCACACTGCAAACCCGTATCCCGGCTAAAAATTTTGATGCCTTTCTTACTAATGTCTCTGCTAATGCCGAAAGCATTGATTCAAAAAACATCCGTATACAAGATGTAACAACCCGCTTTATTGATGTTACCACGCAACTGGCTAATAAAAAGAAACTGGAGGAGCGTTACCTGGAGCTGCTTAAAAAGGGCAGCAAAATATCTGATCTGTTAGAGATAGAGAATAAACTTACGGAGATCCGCAGTGATATAGAATCAACCCAGGGCCAGCTAAACTACCTGTCTAAACAAGTTGAATTTAGCTCGTTAGATATTACTTTTTACTCAAAGCAAACAGCTCAGGATAACGGGCAATCTTTTGGCTATAAAATAAAAACAGCGGTGTTAAGCGGATGGCAAATATTAGGCAGTCTGTTTTTCGGCTTTGTAGCGTGGTGGCCAATCTGGCTGGTGCTTCTTGGCGGAATTGTTTTTTTAAGAAGATGGGCTAAGAGATGAAGAAATAATTAGATAAAAGGCGATGATGGTTAAGTCTGTTGAACGCTATAAAAAGTTGTCATTCTGAACGCAGTGAAGAATCCTGTAAAAGCGTCTAACCAAGCGCCCGGCTAGCAAAACGCATAAGATTCTTCACTACGTTCAGAATGACAATATATGCCTTATCTTTTATTTCAACTTAACCAACCGCTCGCCATCCAAAACAGGTATGGCGGTGGTTACATCAACTTTAAGGCAAAATTCAATATCTTTTTCAATGCCCAGCGCTTTAAGGCGCGCGCTATGCGATGTTTTTTTAAGGTAGCCGTTTAGGTCGTCTTTAGCAAGGCTGTACATGTCATTAGCGGCAATAGCGGGGTCGTCTACCCTAAACCCATGCTCTTTAAGCTGCTCAACAACAGCACCTGCAAACAGCGTGTCTTCCAGGTTAAAGTTGTTTTTCCAGCCCGAGCAAACCAGCAAGGTATTGTCTTGCTGCAATTTTAGCCAGTTGCAAAGCGCGGTAAGATTTAAAAAGGAACCGATAACAATTTTTTTTGCCCTGCGCGACAGATGTAAAGCATGGGTGCCATTGGTAGTGGTTAACACTACGGTTTTACCGCTTACTTTTTCGGCAGTGTATGAGAATGGCGAATTGCCAAAATCAAAGCCCGATACCACTTCCCCATCACGCTCCGCGGCTAAAAGGTAGTCAAATCCTTTTTCAATATAAGCGCTGCATTCCTCTACTTTTGATACCGGGATAATCGCCTCGGCGCCGTTTTCAATGCCGTAACAAATAGAAGTTGTAGCCCTGAATACGTCTATGATAACTACAATGTAGTCCTCCACCTTATATAATGGAATAAGCGCCGGCGTAAGGCAAGCATGTAATTTAGGCCCTGAAGCCCCCCGGCCCCCTAAAGGGGGAGTGTTGTTGGTTTGTAATTCCATTTAATGAACTTATTGTTCCCCCTTCAGGGGGTTAGGGGGCTAGGCAAACGGTGGTTTTTTTACCACAGCCTTAATTTTGTTATCTCTTATTTTAATATAGATCTCGGTACCTTCTTTAGCAAAAGCAGTTGGCACATATCCCATGCCAATAGCCTTTTGTAAGGATGGCGATTGTGTACCCGAAGTAACCCGCCCGATGGTATTGCCGTCGGCGTCAGTTATCTCATAATCATGCCGTGGTATGCCGCGTTCAATCATTTCAAAGCCTACCAGTTTGTTGGTTACGCCTGCTTGTTTTTGCTGCTCCAGTTGTTTGGCGTTGGTAAAGTCCTTGCTGAATTTAGTTACCCAGCCCAGACCCGCCTCCAGTGGCGAGGTGGTATCATCTATATCATTACCATATAAGCAAAAACCCATTTCCAGTCGCAAAGTATCTCTGGCACCTAAGCCAATTGGTTTTATACCAAATGGCTCGCCTGCCTTAAACACCTCGTTCCAGATGTATTCTGCATTAGCGTTATCAAAATATAGCTCAAAGCCGCCCGCACCCGTGTAGCCCGTTGCAGATACAATCACGTTATCTATGCCGGCGAATTTCCCCGTTTTAAAGGTATAGTACTCCATGGTCCCCAGGTCAATGTCGGTAAGGCTTTGCAGGGCCTCGGCAGCTTTTGGGCCCTGTACGGCTAACAGCGAGGTGCGGTCTGATATGTTTTTCATATCAACCCCAGCCGTATTGAATTTGCTTATCCAATCCCAATCCTTATCAATGTTTGATGCGTTGACCACCAGCATATAAGTTTTCTCATCAATGCGGTAAACCAGCAGGTCATCAACAATGCCGCCATCTTCATTGGGCAGGCAGGAGTATTGCACTTTGCCATCATATAATTTTGATGCATCGTTACTGCTAACGCGCTGTATCAGGTCAAGCGCTCCATCGCCTTTTAATATAAACTCGCCCATGTGGCTTACATCAAAAACGCCTACGGCTTTGCGCACGGTTTCATGCTCAGCATTAATGCCTGCATATTGCACGGGCATGTTATAGCCTGCAAAGGGTACCATTTTGGCCCCTGATTTTATATGGATATCAGTTAACGCGGTGTTCTTCATATTAATAAACTAAACCGTGGCAAAAGTAACAAAATTGGGCAGCTTAGCCGATGAATGGAAGGTTAAACTTTATATTAAGACTGCAGGCACTTATGGTAAAAATCAACCAACTTTTGGGTTATCAGGGTTATATCGTATTCTGCCTCTATGAGTTTGCGTGCATTGGCCCCTACCTGATGGCAAAATTCTTCGTCGCTAATGCAGCGTTTTATAGCTTTGTAAAATTCTTCGGCGGTATTAGCTATCAATATATCGCGGCCATTTACATAGTTAATGCCCTCGGCACCTAATGATGTGGAGATAATACACTTTTGCATAGCCATGCCCTCAACTATTTTTACACGCATACCGCCGCTGGTTAACAGGGGCACTATCATTATGGCTTTGCTGTTTACAAACTCCAAAGCGTTATCAACCTCGCCCTGAATAAATATTTTTCCAAGCGCCTCGTAATCATCAAAAGCATCGGGTATGTCATTGCCGGCAACATACAGTCTGGTCATTAATTCGCCGTTGGCAATAACGTTATGAAAGTTTTGAAGGAACCATTCCATGCCTTCGCGGTTAGGCAGCCAGTCTAATGATCCCAGGAAGAATAAACTCGGGAACTCTGTTAAACTGCGGTCCGGCTTATATTGATCAAGCCTGATACCTATGGGCAATACTTGTATTTTAACCTTGATGCCGTCGCCAACAAGTGTGTTTTTATCTTCGTTGGTAAACACCAGCAAGGCATCAAACTGGTTAAGCTGATGCAGCTCGTAGTTTTTTATGCGCCGGGCATGCATCTTTAGGTATGATCTTTTAAAAGGATCTATTTTCTGTTGTGAAAGGCGTTCCCACAACTGGTTCTCAATATTGTGCGCCCGGTAGATCAGCTGTGCGTTTGAGTTCTTTCGTGCAGCGTCATAATACAGCGTGGTAAGCAAGCCCTCAAATTGAATTATGTCAAACCGGTTTGTTTTTACCTCGTTTATTACCAATTGCTCAAAACCTTCGTCATAATACCTGTCAATATTAAAGGATGTTTTTTGCAGCAGGTTGGTTGCCACCTGTAACACGGTTACAGCGGTATTTATGCGATGTGACCTGTAGCTTATTTTGCCCAGAAGATCGTCATCAGGCAGGCAATCATCAAAACCGGGTTTTGCGTTAAGCGCTAAAACTGATACCTCATGCCCCATGCGTAATAAGCCCCGTATGGTGTTGCACACCACAATAGAATATCCGCCATTTTGCGGAAAGGGTACACGGTGAGACAATAAGAGGATTCTCAAAACTAAATTTAGGGTTAAAACCAAAAATAGCTTAAAAGCCTCACAGAAACAAGCATATAGCAAGCCACGTTGCCATAAAGAAGTAAATTTTTAGGGAATTTAAACAGCTACAACTTCCTGCTCTGTATCCAAAGAGGTTACCCTGAACGTCCGCCGGTGGTAGGGGGTATAACCGATCTGTAAGATGGTTTTGCGGTGTTTAATGGTTGGGTAGCCTTTATTACTGTGCCATTCATATTCCGGATGATGCAATGCTATCTGCTTCATATAATCATCACGATAAGTTTTGGCTAAAATAGAAGCAGCAGCAATGCTGAAGTATTTACCATCGCCGCCAACTATGCACTGGTGCGGTATGGTTTGATGCTTGTTAAAACGGTTTCCATCAATAAGCAGTAGCTGGGGCTGCAGGTGCAGTTTTGCAATAGCCCTGTGCATGGCCAGGAAAGACGCGTTAAGTATGTTGATCTCGTCTATTTCAATATTATCTACAGATGCTACAGCAAATGCAATGGCATTCTGTTCAATTTCGGCGCGTAAGGCGTACCTGGTTTCTTCAGATAGTTGTTTTGAATCATTCAGTAATTCATGTTCAAAATCGGGTGGTAATATTACCGCGGCAGCAAACACCGGCCCGGCCAGGCAGCCACGGCCCGCTTCGTCGCAACCGGCTTCAATTAGTTCATGCTGAAATCTGGATAATAACACAATACAAAAAGACGGTTTTTGCTTTAACGTTGCAACAAATGTTTTTAACACATTTTAAACAACACTAAAATATCCGAAGGGTAAGCATGGTAATATCATCAATGGGTTTACCTTTTATGCTAAAGTTTAAATGATCTAAAAGTGCCTGGTTAAAATTATCGGGGGTCTCATCTCCCCTGGCAAGAATAAAATCAAGTAACTGCTCCTCGTTCCATTCTTTATCCCCATAAGGTTCAAAATCAAGTAAGCCATCGGTATAGTTAAACAAAAGGCTGCCCGGTTCCACATCAATTTCACCCTGGTTTAAAAACGGAAGCTGTTCAAAAGCGCCTATCATGGTGGTGCCTAATTTTAGTGTTACCGCCTCGCCCCCGCTATAAAGTATGGGTGGATTATGACCGGCGTTTACATAATTAAGCTTGCGGGTTTGCTGGTTGTATTTGGCTATAAACAAAGTAATAAACCGTTCGCCTTTTGTATTGTCTATAACTTTTTGATTAACGCGCTCTACAATATTGGTCAGGTCATCTTCAACAGCCGTCCATGCATGCAGCGTGGCCTGGAAACTTGCCATTAATAAAGCCGCCGAAACACCCTTACCGGATACATCAGCAATACACCATAAAAACTCAGCATCATTAAGGCGTATAAAGTCAAAATAATCGCCGCCAACATTTTGGTGCGGCAAATACCGGGCACCTATTTCTACCGCGGTTTCTTTATGAACCCTTAGCGGGATCAGCATATTTTGAACTTCGGCGGCCAGTTCCATCTCGCGCTGTAAGCGTTCTGCCTGTAATCTTTCTTTAAAAAGTTTTTTATTCTCTAAAGCAACCACCACAACGTTTACAAGGGTTTGTATAACGTTAAGGTCGTTATTAAGCATTTCGCCCGAGGTTGTAAAATCGCCTATCAGCGCGTAGGCAAGCGCCTTGCTTTTATGATATATAGGGATAAAATAATCGTATTTATTTAAAACCGGATTGGCACTTTTAGCCAAAGGGTGCGGAGATCTGATCTTGCTTAAAGTAGTACAGGCTTTATTGAGTGCGCCCGAAGGCTCCATTTCGCCACCGTATTTAGATACGCACGCGTAGGTATTATCTTTTTCTATTAAAAACCGGAATCGCCCAACATGTAAATGATTTTGCAAAATTACCTCCAGCATCTGTATCAGTACAGTTGTGGATGTGTTTTTATTAATTGCGTTAGTTACCTCAAGTAACGAGTTCAGTTCTGATTGCCTTTTTAACAGCAATTGTATCAGTTCGTCTTCACCCGAGGGGCGGTTTATATCCTGCATTGGTTTTTGCTGGGGGCTTACTAAAATAGACAAAAAAACTTATATACGTGTGTTTTGCGCTTTTATGTCGAATGCATCACGTAACGCTACTGTTACAATGTTAAAGGCATATACAGTCAGCATAATAGCAAGGCCCGGAATGATGGATAGGTAGGCGGCATCCATTATAATATAACCATAATGTTCCCGTATCATACCGCCCCAGGTAGGCGTGGGGGGCTGGGCACCAAAGCCAAGGAAGCTTAAGCCCGCCTCTAACAGTATGGCCGACGCAAAATTGGAAGAAGCCATAACTAAAATTGGGCCTGTTATATTGGGTAATATGTGCCGCGTAATAATGCGGGCATTGCCATAGCCAAGCGCCCGTGCAGCTTCTATATATTCGGTTTGTTTTATGCTGATAACCTGCCCGCGTACCAATCTGGCCACTTCAACCCACATGGATAAACCTACCGCTACGTAAATTTGCCATAGCCCCTTGCCCAATGCGAAGGATATGGCAAGTACCAGCAGCAGCGCCGGCAGCGACCATAAAATATTCATCAGCCAGCTTAAAGCGCCATCTATCCATCCACCAAAATAACCGGCTAATGCGCCAATGGTAACGCCGATGAGCAAGCTGATGATAACGGCCATTAAACCTACCGAGAGGGATATGCGCGCACCTAATATTAGCCGGCTTAAAATATCGCGCCCATAAATATCTGTTCCCAGCCAAAATGTTTTTTTAATAATATTATGCGATCTTATTTCATCATAAAATGCGGAAGGCGTTAAGGTGTGGCCCGGTTTGTCCTGCTTTGCACCGTTTACCACTTCGTAAATATTGTAACCACGGGTTTCGGGCTTGTCCTCATCGCCAATGTATTGCTGTACAAGTACCGAGTCTTTAACCAATTGGTAACTAACTATGGGCACATCTGTAAAAACGGCGGGCTGACCGTGCGCTATTTTGGTAAAAAAAGATACCGTGTCAACGTACTCCGGCTTTTTAATGCGAAGCATAGTAAAGGCGCTACCGGGTTTTTTAAGGCTTAGTTGTATGGATTGGTTGTTGGCAAGCGGGGTGTCATCAGGCATTATTAAATAACCCAACGTGGCCATAACGGATATGATAACAATAAATGCCAATCCTGTCACCGCGAATTTATTTCGCTTAAATGCTTTCCAGGTGCGCTGCGCAGGGGTTAACTCGGCCAAGTGTTTGTTGTTTGGCTAAATATCGTTTAATAAACAGCTATTGGCAAATCGGTCTTATAAAATTTCAGGGGATAACAAACAGCCCTAAAGTGCTATTTAACCATTCTCCCCTTCCACAGGTAGGTGCTGTTATTACTGATAAGACCGATGTAAACCAGATAGATAACATGCAAAGGCGATACAAGCATAATTAACCATACCATGCCCGGCCGTTTAAAAAAAAGCATAACCGGCAGCAGGAACCATGCTTCGAAAGTAATTTTAAGCGCGAACTGGAGTAAAAAAAGCATGAAAATATCATAACTAAAAAAACTGAGCGCGGCGCTTATCAACAGCGAGATGTTAAATAGCCAGATGCCCACCGCCAATGCCACTATTTTTTTATCCTTATACCGGGTTGATTTGGATGCCCAGCGCCTGCGTTGCTGTAAAAAACCGGCTAAGTTATGTTTGGCATGTGTATATACCACCGCGTTTTTTAGTTTAGTAAAGCCTATGCGCCCGGGAAACCGCAGAGCTACTTTCTGCAACAACAACTCATCATCGCCCGATGCCAGATCATCAATACCTTTAAACCCACCAACCTCATAAAAAACATCCTTACGATAGGCCAGGTTGGCGCCATTACACGTTGAGGCCCGGCCATTGCCTATAAAAGCGGCACCAACACCTATCAGGTAAGAAAACTCAAGCGACTGCATGCGCTCAAACAGAGAGCGTTCTTCAAAATAACCTACCGGCGACGAGATCATTACAGGTTGCTCTGCCTCAAAATAACCAACAATGGTAGACAGCCATTTGTCACCCATACGGCAATCCGCATCAGTAGCTACCATCAATTCGCCGGTTGATAGGGCAATGGCTTCGCTTATGGCTTTCTTTTTATAGGAGTTAAGCGGTTTGTCTTCATTAAGCTGCAGCAGCTTTACGCCACGGTCGGCATAGCTGCGTATAATATTTGCGGTGCTGTCGGTTGAGTGGTCGTCAACAATTATAATTTCTGTAAGATGTTTTGGATAGTTCTGCGCTAAAATATCCTCAATAGTTAAATGGATGCTTTCTTCTTCGTTGCGCGCCGCTATTAATACAGTAACCCGTGTAGTAAAACCGGATAAATTTATAGTGGGTGTTTTCAAAGCGGCCCATCCATTTATCAGATATAAAAGTACCAGCAGATATAAGCCTGTAAGTAATAAAAATGCCGTACTAATTGCTGCGATCAAAGAATCTGATTTTTAAGGTAAATATGATGCCGATAATGGCCGGAAAAATAAGGTTTATTAACCAGATTGAAGCAAAAGCTGCAATGATAGCCATGCTCTGATCGGTTGCGTAGTTAAAAACCTTGGTAGCAACCGCGCTGCGTACTGCAATGTCAAAAATATCAAGTGAAGGTAAGGCCGATTGTATAAAGAAAACGATGAATACCATGAGCAGCACTTCGTACATGGGCAGTTGCGGCACCAGCAAGTGGATAACCAGATAGTATTGAAAGGAGAAGATAAAAAAACGCCCCAGACAGAAGTACATAATGGTAAGCAGCTCTGCAAACTGGTATCTGCCCATTATCTCGAAAAAGCGATGGAATTTGCTGAGAAAGGGTATATGATCCAGTATCCATACCGCCCACTTAATATTAAAATAAAGGATCAGGAAAAACGCGATAGAAGTGCAGGTTAATACAAACGCGCCCGTTTGCATAAGCGTATTCAGGTTTAGAAAGGTAAAGGAAAACCAGGCCATTGCAATAAAGCCAAGCACGTTGGTAACAACATTTTGCCCAAACGCGCCTACTGCCATCGCAAAAACCCCATGAATACGCTTTCGTGGTGGCAGGTACATAACACGCCCCCCGTACTCGCCAAAACGATTGGGGGTAATTACCGCCCAGGTTAATCCGCAAAATACCCCCTCTATAGCTTGCCAAACGGTTATTTGCGCCAGATTGCGGGTAAGATACTTCCATTTTAAGGATTCCAAACTCCAGTTAGCTACCATTAATAATACAACCACCGACATTATTGTAATAACATGCCCCTGCGGAATCCGGCTAACCAGCAACTCAAACTGTTTTAAATTATCGCCTTTGTTGGTGTATTGATGGATGATAAAATAACACGCCAAACCAAGTATGGTGGCTTTTAACGCATAAGAGATAAACCTTTTGGTAGTAGCGGTCAATTTAGAAATGTTTGGGGAAGGTACAATTTAAACGGGTAAATTGTTTTAAAGCCGGGGAAGAACGAATCTTATAGCTTTTCAATAATGGTACCTGCATTGTAGAATTACAATCGCATTGTTGTCTATTTTATAAACCAATCTGTGTTCCAGATTAATTCTGCGCGACCACCATCCAGAGAGATTATGACGCAGTAGTTCAGCTTTACCGCTTCCTTCAAAAGGTTGGCGTTCAATTTCTTTAATTAAGGCGTTTATTTTTTTCAGAACCGTTTTATCAGTGCTTTGCCAATATAAGTAATCATCCCACGCCTCATTTAAGAAAACGATCTTCATTCTTCAATCAGTTTTCTTTCATGCGCCAGTCCCTGATTGTAATCGGAAATTCCTTTAAGTAATCTTGCAGCGTTGTTCGGGTTTTTAAGAAGATAGAAAGTTTCTTCCATGCTCTCATAATCAGATTTAGAAAGCACCACAACATCCTCGCCTTTTGCATTGGTAACAAATAATGGTGCATGATCATTTCTTACTTTGTCTAACCATGACTTTAATTGTTGACGAAAATCTGAATAAGTGGTAATCATTGGTATTTCATTTAAAATAAAGTAAAGATAAGGCATGTATTTTGTTGTACAAAATTTTGTACAACAAAATGCTATAACCCCATCTCTTTCTTCAAAAACTTGCCTGTAAAACTGTTTTTTACCTTACACAAGCCCTCGGGAGTACCCGAAAATAATATGGTACCGCCTCCCGATCCTCCTTCCGGTCCAAGGTCTATAACATGGTCCACCACTTTAATAACATCAAGGTTATGCTCAATAACCAACACGGTATTTCCCTTATCAACTAATTGCTGCAATACACCTAACAGCACATTTATATCTTCAAAATGCAGGCCGGTGGTTGGTTCATCTAAAATATAAAAGGTGTTGCCGGTGTCTTTTTTAGAAAGTTCAGTTGCCAGTTTTACCCGTTGCGCTTCGCCGCCTGATAGGGTGGTTGATGCCTGCCCCAAACGGATATAACCCAAACCAACATCCAGCAGTGTTTTTACTTTGCGGTATATAGACGGAATATGTTCAAAAAACGGAACGGCATCCTCAATGCTCATGTCCAGCACATCACTAATTGATTTGCCTTTGTAACGCACTTCCAATGTTTCGCGGTTGTAGCGCCGGCCGTTGCACTCTTCGCAGGGTACCTGCACATCGGGCAAAAAGTTCATCTCAATAACCTTCATCCCCGCGCCCTGGCAGGTTTCGCAGCGCCCGCCTTTTACGTTGAAGGAAAAACGCCCCGGTTTATAGCCCCGTATCCGCGACTCCGGCAGCGCCACAAACAAATTACGGATATCAGAGAAAACACCCGTATAAGTAGCCGGATTAGAGCGCGGTGTGCGGCCAATAGGAGTTTGATCTATCTCAATTACCTTATCAATATGCTCCAATCCCTCAATGGTGCCGAAAGGCAGTGGGTGCTTTTTAGCTCTGAAGAAGTGATGATTGAGGATGGGATACAAAGTTTCTGTAATCAAACTTGATTTGCCACTGCCCGATACGCCCGTGATGCCTATCAGCTTACCCAAAGGTATTTCAACACTCACCTTTTTTAAGTTATGCCCGGTTGCTTTTTTAAGCGAAAGAGTTTTACCATTGCCCTCACGCCGTTTTTCTGGTGTGGCTATTTCGCGCTCGCCATTAATGTATGATGTAGTAAGCGTGTGCTCGGCCATTAGTTGTGCAGGAGTGCCTTGCGCAACTATTTCGCCGCCATGCACACCTGCCGCCGGGCCCATGTCAATAACATGGTCTGCTTCCAGTATCATATCCTTATCATGCTCAACAACTAAAACGGTATTACCCAGGTCGCGCAGGTTTTTAAGGGCGTTTATCAGTCGCTCGTTATCGCGCTGGTGCAGTCCAATACTCGGCTCATCTAAAATGTACATTACATTCATTAGCTGCGAACCTATTTGCGTAGCCAGCCTTATGCGCTGCGCCTCGCCGCCAGACAGGGTTTTGGCAGTACGGTCAAGCGTTAAGTAACTCAAGCCAACATCCAGCAAAAAGCCTATTCGTGCGCGGATCTCTTTCAATATCTCTTTGGCAATAACGTTCTGACGGTCATCCAACCTGTCTTCCAAACCATTGAACCAATCGCGCAGGGTAACAATATCCATGCTTGATAGTTCAAAAATGTTCTTATGATCCACCTTAAAATGCAGCGACTCTTTTTTCAAACGCGCACCCTCACAGGTAGGGCAGGTTTTTAGTACACGATAGTTTTCCATATCGTCCATGCCTTCATCATTGCGGCGCTCCTGCTGCTCTTCCAGCATCCTTATTATGCCTTCAAATGTTATCTGGTAGCTTTGTACGTTCCACTTGTTGTACTCAACGGCTACGGTCAACAACTCCTGGGTGCCATTTAAAATAAGGTCCAGTTTTTCCCTCTCCAGTTTTTCAATGGGAACTGATAGCGAGAATTCATATTTCTTAGCCAGTGCTTTCAACACCTGGAAGATCCATGTTTCGCGGTATTCGCCCAAGGGCGCAAGGCCGCCATTAGTAATACTCAGCTTGGGGTTAGGAATAACAGAAGCCTCATCCACCTCAAAAATATAGCCAAGGCCATTACATTTATCGCAGGCACCATAAGGCGAGTTGAACGAGAAAGTATTGGGCTGCGGTTCGTCATAAGAGATTCCCGATACCGGGTCCATCAAATACTTGCTGAAGTAGTAAACGTTATTGTCCTTATCCGCTATGCGGATAATACCCTTGGCAGTTTTCAACGCTGATTGGATAGAATCATAAAGGCGCTTGCTGTCGTTCCCATTTACCATCAGGCGGTCTACAACAATATCAATGTCGTGTATCTTATAGCGGTCCAGCTGCATTTTCGGTTCAACATCGGCAATTGCCCCATCAATATAAACCTTAAGGTAACCCTGCTTGCGTATCTGCTCAAACAACTCGCGGTAATGGCCTTTGCGGGCCTTTACTACAGGTGCCATAACATTTACCGGTTGCCCGTCAAAGCGTTCTAAAATGGTTTTAAAGATCTGGTCCTCGCTCATGCGCTCCATCTTCTCGCCGCTTATGTAGGAGTAAGCCACTCCGGTGCGGGCGTAAAGCAATCGCATAAAATCATAGATCTCTGTAATGGTGCCAACGGTTGAACGCGGGTTTTTACTGGTGGTTTTCTGCTCAATGGCAATAACCGGGCTCAGGCCCGAAACCTTATCCACATCCGGCCGCTCCATGCCGCCCATAAACTGGCGCGAGTAAGCCGAAAATGTTTCCATGTACCGGCGCTGGCCCTCGGCATAAATAGTATCAAATGCCAGGGATGACTTGCCGCTGCCGCTAAGGCCGGTAATAACAACCAGCTTATTGCGCGGAAAAGAAACGTCTATATTTTTTAAATTATGTACCCGCGCCCCGTATACTTCTACCTCACTCTGCTCGCCCAGGTCAATGTGTTTTTCGTCCATATTATATGTAAAACCGTTGCCGGTAGAAATGCTAAAATTTTAAGCAAATATAATCAAAAATAGATGCCTTGCCGGCCTGCCCTTTACTTTTAACAAACGGAATACAATTTGTTTTTCTGTTAACAATGCGGTTATATGCCAACCGTTTATTTGCGCCGATAATTAAAATAAATAAAGAATGAGAAAACCTTTACTTGGCGTATTGGCAATTGCCGTTATTTCTCTTGCAGCATGCAAAAAGAATAAAAATGAACAGTCTGATACAGTTACTTACCCGGCTATGGCCGAGGCCAGCGACCCAACCTTGCTGATGACAACCGCTGCGGGTGTTAAAGTCTATAACGGTGGTTACGGCTCGGCAATCGCGGCTGATCCGAATGATCCTACCGCTTTTTACCTGATGACAGACCGCGGCCCCAATGTTGCCGGTACCACTGTTGCCGGTTCCATTTTGTTAGGTAAGCCTGATTTTACCCCTGCTATTGGTAAATTCAGGTTAAAAGATGGTAAGCTGGTATTAGAGCAGGTTATCAACTTAAAAAATGCGGCAGGCGTTAATTTAAATGGTCTGCCTAACCCGGTTGGCGTGGGCAACACCGGCGAAATACCTTACGATCTAAACGGAAACGTATTAACAACCAGCGAAGATGGTATTGACTCTGAAGGTTTGGTCCGTGCCAGCGACGGTTCTTTTTGGGTGAGTGATGAATACGGCCCGCACATTGTACATTTTGACGCGGCAGGTAAAACCATTGAGCGCATTAACCCATTTGGCAGCGGTACAGGCGGCCGTAAAATACCTTTGGTGTTTGCACGCAGAAGAGCCAACCGCGGTATGGAAGGCCTTACTATTACCCCTGACGGTAAAACACTGGTAGGCTTAATGCAATCGCCTATGTACAATCCTAACAAAAATGCAGTTGCCAACTCGTTGGTGCTGCGCATACTTACTTTTGATATTGCCACCGGGACAACCAAGCAATACGCTTACTTAATGGATAATACCACGCTTACAGGCTGCAGCGAGATATTAGCGATAAATGCCACTACCTTTTTAACCATTGAGCGCGATGGTTTATTTGGTGGCGCGGCAACCAATCCGGCTACGTTTAAAAAGATATTTAAAATTGATATCTCAGGCGCTACCGATATTTCTGACGCTACCAACGCGGCATCAGGAAAGCTATATGGTGGTAAAACGGTAGAAGAACTGAATGACCTGACTGGTTTAACAGGCGCAGGCATAACACCGGTTACCAAAGTTTTAGCTTTAGACTTGTTAAAAGATCTGCCAGGCGTTTACCCGCATGATAAAGCCGAAGGTATTACCCTGCTGCCCGGCAACATATTAGCCATATCAAATGATGATGACTTTGGCGTAGTAGATAACGGATCAAATACTTTTACAGCTAAAACATTACCGGCTACGGGCAGTGTTGATCGTAACCGTATTTACTTTGTAAAGCTTAAGTAACCAAACCTGATACAATAAAAAGCCCGGCTTGCCATTGGCAGCCGGGCTTTTTGTGCTCCGTAAATCGGGTTAATTATACGCGATAAAATTTTTAGGCTGGAACTTCACATATGTGTAATATTCCGAATAGCCATATTTTCTTGGTTTAACAATAATTTCTTTCATGGCCAGGATACTGTAAACGTAGTTGCCCGTCTCGCGGTTCAGCTTCATCATAAAGTAATTGTCCTCGCTTTGGCTGTTTATTGCTCTTTCCAGTTTAACAGAACCGTTATTGTAAGCGGCTGCTGCCAATGTCCAGCTGTTAAACTCATCATACAGATCATTAATATACCTGCAAGCTGCAATGGTTGATTTCTCAATGTTCTTGCGCTCATCAACCTTATGGTTAACCTTTAAGCCGTAATTACGTGCTGTACCAGGCATAAATTGCCATAGCCCCGCGGCTCCTTTTGGCGATGTGCCCTCATGCAGGCCCGACTCTACCAGCGGAAGATATTTAAAATCCTCTGGTATGCCGTAAGCTTTTAAAATAGGCTCAATAATAGGAAACAATTTTAAAGCCTTAGCATGCAGTATATTAGACTGTATGTTTTTGTAATTGTGTTTTTTAAGTGAGGTCTGTAGTTTTCTGTAAACAGATGCGTTAACAGGCAATGCTTCGTTAGCAAAGCTGTAATCATTTGTAGCTTCAGTAGTGTTGGTGTTAGTAACCAAATTGGGTACCACGTACGTTACCGGCGTTACTATTTTTGGCGCGGGTTTTGTTATTACTGAGCTTGCAGTGTTAAGCTTTAAAATGATTAGCAGCACCACTATTACGGAGCACGTAACTAAGTGTTTTTTCATCATTTTTTCTTCGTTTTTTAATGAACTATTTGGTAAATGCTGTTGCAAAGGTATCGTATATTAAGCACATTGTCAAACACTTAACCTGTGCTTAGTGTTTTGAGAAATTTAAAATAAGCTAAAAAACGGTGTTTAAAGTAGTTTAAACGCTGTTTTTGAACCGGGAAAAAAAATTGAAAAACGCGGCCTTTTCGGGCCAAAAAAGGCTATCTTTGCCGCTTCACGCTGCGAAAGCGCAATCAAAAAACATATGGTATTTAAACGACCAACAAACAGCCGCGACGACAGAAACGGCAAGTCATCAAACCGCAACACTAAGGGTGATGACAATTCAAAAAGACCATCTTCGTCAAACCGTGGTAGCTTCTCAAAAAGCACGGACAAATCAAGCAACAACGATTCTAAGAAAAGATATTCAAGCGGCCCCGCTGCTGAGCGCAGTTCTTTCTCTTCGCCGGGCGAAAAGAAAAGCTACGGGCCGCGTAAACCTTACTCTGGCAGGCCAACCGGCGATGGTGACGCGCCTAAAAGAGATAGAAGTGAAGGTAAAAGTTTTGAACCCCGCAAAAAACCATACTCGGGCCGCTCTGCGGATAGCAACGATGATCGCCCTAAAAGAAACTTTGGCGGCGAAGGCAAAAGCTTTAATTCTGACAGGAAACCTTACGGCAGCCGCTCAACCGGTAGCTCAGAAGACAGGCCTAAAAGAAACTTTAGCGGCGACAGGAGTGAAGGAAGAGGTGCAGAATCTGACAGGAAACCTTACGGCAGCCGCTCAACCGGTGGTTCTGAAGACAGACCTAAAAGAAATTTTAGCGATGAGCGCGCTCCAAAACGTTTTGAAACATCATACGAGAAAAAACCGGAACGCGCAGGCGGAAGCACTGACAAACCCAAAAGGGCAGGTTTTGAATCGCGCGGTGGTAAAAAGTTTGATAATGGTTCAAAACCGGGAGGGTTTAAGCGCGATGGTGATAAGCCGTTCCGCAAACCAAGGCCTGAGGGCGAAGATTTTGATGCGCCGGTTAGAACCATGCGCAGCAAAAAAGCTTCCGAGCCTAAAGAAAGTGGCCTGATAAGGCTTAACCGTTACATTGCCAACGCGGGCATCTGCTCAAGGCGTAAAGCTGATGAGCTGATAGAAGCAGGCGTTGTATCTGTTAACGGTGAAGTGATATCTGAACTGGGCTTTAAAGTTGATCCGTTTAAAGACGAGATTCGCTATAACGGCGAAATGCTGAAACGCGAAAAGATGGTTTACGTGCTTTTAAATAAACCTAAAGATTATATAACTACAACAGATGATCCGCAGGAACGCCGCACAGTTATGCACTTGGTTGAAAAAGCCAGCCGCGAGCGCATCTATCCTATAGGGCGACTGGACCGCAACACTACCGGTTTATTGTTAATGACCAATGATGGCGACCTTGCCGATAAGCTATCGCATCCGCGAAGCAACATAAGCAAGTTGTATCATGTTGAGCTAAGCAAAAGTGTTAGCCAGGGCGATCTGAATAAAATTGGTTTTGGCGTTGAACTGGAAGACGGTGTTATTAAGCCTGATTCTGTATCCTACGTTGCAGGTGGCTCAAAACGCGAGATAGGGATACAGATACACAGTGGTAAAAACCGTATTGTGCGCCGTATTTTTGAAAGCCTGGGTTACGAGGTGGTAAAACTGGATAGGGTGGTATATGCCAATTTAACCAAAAAAGACCTGCCGCGTGGCCGCTGGCGTTTTCTGGATGAAAAAGAGATCATTCAGTTAAAGCATCTGATAAAGTAATTCAATTATTAGTATACAACCCCGGCCGGCAATGGCCGGGGTTTTTTGTTATCTATGTTTTGCGTTTTTATGTAATTTGCAATACAAACTTAATTTGGGTTCACTATGAACAAATTATTCATCTCCCTGTCTATACTATTGCTACCGGCAGTTGTTATGGCACAAAAAAAAGACAAATTGGCTACACCCAAAGTTTACGACCTTTTGATAGGTGGTTATACCAATCCCGACGGGAATGTAGGTATATCCGTTTATCGTTTTTATGCTGAAACTGGGCGCACATCCTTTTTAAGCGAGGTAAAGACGGCAAGCCCAACTTTTATTTGTGTTTCGCCTGACCGTAAATTTGTTTATTCAGTTAACGCTATACCGGATGGTAGTGTTAGCGCTTTCTCTTTCGACTATAATACCGGGTTACTTAAGTTCATCAACAAGCAACCGTCAGTTGGTCGTAATCCTGCACATATTACAATAGACAAGGAAGCAAAAAACGTTATTGTATCTAATTATGGCAACGGCACATTATCTGTTTTGCCCATAAATAAAGATGGGTCGCTGGCACCGGCTACGCAAACCATTATTGGCGAAGGCACCAGTATAAACCCGCAACGCCAGGCGGGCCCACATATCCATTCGGCAATTTTTTCGCCTGATGAAAAACATGTGCTTTACGCCGATCTCGGCACCGATAAAATATCCATTGCTAAATATAAAGCAGGTAAAGTGCCTGCATTAACGCCCGAAGATGTGGCCGTTGAAAAGGTTAAACCGGGCAGCGGGCCACGAATTTTTGATTTTTCGCCTGATGGAAGGTTTTTATACCTTATAAATGAAATGGGAGCTACGGTTAACTGCTATAGCTATGAGAAAGGTAAAATAAAATTTATTGACAGCGTGGGTTTGGCATCGCCGGGCTTTACCGGTAGCAGTAGCGCTGCTGATGTACATTTAACGCCCGATGGTAGGTTTTTGTACGCAACTAACCGCGGTACGGCAAATGAGCTGGTGGTTTACTCAGTAGATCAGGCAACAGGTAAATTAACTAACGTTATACGTTACCCAACAGGCAAAGAGCCGCGTAACTTTGTTATCGACCCCAGCGGTAATTTTTTAATGCTGGCATCCCAGCTATCAGACTCAGTGCAGATCTATAAAATAGACAAGTTAACGGGCATTTTAATACCCATAAATAGTATGATCAGCATTCCAACCCCCACAGTTTTAAAGCTGGTATCGGCAGAGTAAATTATCTATTAAAGGCTAATTAAATAATCAGCTTTTTGTGATGAAGGGTTTTGTGTAATTTGCAATAACCAACTTTAAATCCTTTACCATGAATAAATTATTCCTTGCGCTGGCAATTTTATTGCCTGTGCTTGCCATTGGGCAAAAGAAAGAAAAACCGGCACCCAAAGTTTACAACCTTATTATTGGTGGTTATACCAACGCCCAGGGGGGCAAAGGTATAACCGTTTATCGCTTTTATGCCGAAACGGGGCGAACGGCGTACCTGGGCGAGATAGAGGCCCAGAATCCTACCTATTTAACCGTTTCGCCTGATGGTAAATTTGTATACGCAAGCAGCGAAACCAGGGAAGGGTCTGTAAGTGCTTTTAGCTTCGACTATGTTTCAGGGAGTCTTAAGTTTATAAACAAGCAACTTACGGCAGGCGCAAATCCGGTGCATGTTACAATAGATAAGGATGCGAAGAATGTTGTGGCATCAAATTATGGGGGTACAATGTCGGTTTTGCCGGTAAATAAAGACGGCTCTTTGGGGCCGGCCAGCCAAACTATTAAAGGTGAAGGTAAGGGCGCGCACCCTCAGCGCCAAACCGGCCCGCATATCCATTCGCTAACTTTTTCGCCCGATGAGAAATATGCGCTTTATGCTGATCTAGGGGCCGATAAGATAACCATCGCCAAATATAAAGCCAATAAAGTGCCTGCGATATCGCCAGAAGATGAAGTTGTTGAAAAAGTAAAGCCAGGTTCGGGTCCGCGCCATATGGAGTTTTCGCCCAACGGAAAATTTTTATATCTGGTTAATGAGTTAGGGGGCACTATAAACGCTTATAGCTATAGCAAAGGCAAATTAAACCTTGTAGATAGTTTAAACATGTCTGCTCCGGAATTTACCGGTAATGCAGGGGCAGATATTCATTTAACACCCGATGGGAGATTTCTTTATGCCAGCAACCGGGGCACAGCAAATGAGCTTTTGGCCTATGCTGTTGACCCAGTGAGTGGTAAGTTAACTTATCTTCAACGTTATCCAACTCCAACTGAGCCCCGCAATTTTGTTATAGAACCGGGAGGTAGGTTTTTAATATTGGCTGCCCAAAAAGGCAACCTGGTTCAGATCTATAAAATAGATAAAGGCAACGGAGCTTTAGTGGCGCAGAACAATGCCATTAGTATTGCGGCACCAACGGTTCTAAAGCTGGTGTCGGCAGAATAGTTTTACGTGGTATAGCAATACCAGATATCCTTTTAAAACAAAAGCGCCCCTATATAGCGGCGCTTTTGCTTTATGTTTAAATGTTAGGTTGAATTACAACTCTTCGTCGTGCTGGCTGGCATCCAAACCGGCTAACTCTTCTTCTGCAGTTACACGCAGCGGGCTTATCAGGTCAGTTACTTTCAATAGAATAAATGAACCAACAAACGCGAAGGCTGAAACAGAAACTAAGGCAACAACGTGTTTAACAAATAATTCAGTTTCGCCGTATGCCAAACCTTCTGCACCTAAACCGTTAACGCTTTTGGTAGCAAATATACCGGTCATCAACATACCAACCATACCACCTACACCATGGCAAGGGAATACGTCAAGGGTATCATCAATGTTAGTTTTGCTTCTCCAGATAACTACCAGGTTACTAACTACAGCAGCAACTATGCCTACAACTAATGAGCTTGATACAGTAATGAAACCTGCAGCAGGTGTAACAGCAACCAAGCCTACAACAGCGCCAATACAAGCGCCAACAGCTGATGGTTTTTTACCACGCAGCATATCAAAGAATATCCATGACATGGCAGCGGCAGCAGATGCAGTAGTTGTGGTAGCTAAGGCGGTAGCAGCTAATTCGCCTGCACCTAAAGCAGAACCCGCGTTGAAACCGAACCAACCGAACCAAAGTAAACCTGTGCCTAATATTACGTAGCTGATACGTGCAGGCACATGCGATTCAGAAACTTCGTTACGTTTTTTAAGATACAGCGCTGATGCCAAAGCTGCCCAGCCTGCAGACATGTGTACTACGGTACCACCTGCAAAGTCTAACACACCATATTTGAAGAAAATGCCTTCTGGGTGCCATGTTGCGTGAGCAAGCGGGATGTAAATAATAACGATGAATAGGGTGATGAAAATAAGGTAAGAGTTAAAGCGGATACGCTCTGCAAATGCACCGGTGATTAACGCAGGTGTAATAACCGCGAATTTTAACTGGAACATAGCGAATAAAACTACCGGAATAGTGCCCCATGCTACGCCAAGCGTGTTTTGCATCATAAAGAATGATTTAGGATTACCAATAAGTCCTAAACCACCTACGTCCTCGCCAAAAGCCATGCTGAAGCCGAATACTACCCAGATAATGGTAATAAGGCCCATACACACAAAGCTTTGTAGCATGGTAGAGATAACGTTTTTCTTTCTAACCATACCGCCGTAAAAGAATGCCAAACCGGGGGTCATTAATAATACAAGCGCTGTAGAGATCAATAGCCATGCTATATCTGCTCCTACATAGGTGGTTGGGGCTGGTGTTGCTGCACTGTTACCCGGGTACATTAGTGCCAGGATAACCACAATTACAAGAATGCCAAAAGGTACGATTTTTTTCATTTTTAAATTTGTTGTTAGGGTGTTATACAATAAGTTCAGTTTTGGGGCTACGCCCGGTGTTATTCAATAGTAGTTTTAAGGGGTTTTAATTTCATCCAAAAGCATGGTTGGGGTAAAGCAGCAGCCTTAAAAAACGGGCACGCTCACCGCTTAAATTTTTCCTGTTATAAACTTTGTCCCGATGGAACACCGGCAAGGCGGTAACATGGCTTGTCTGTGTTCCTGAAAAATCTTCCTGGTGTGTGGCATTGTGGTTAGGTAGATATAATAACCTGCGGTCTGCCAATGAAATTATGTCTCCATCGGCGTCTTCGTCCCTTGTTATATGATCTGCCTGCGCACCTGTATTGCCTTCACTTGCAAATGAGTCGCTCACTGTCCATAAACATGCGCGCATTAACACAAAAATCATATAAAATTGTTTGTATACTCTCATTTGCATGTCTAAAATTAGTATTTTTTTATTAAATGTATAATAAAAATGAAATATTTTCTGAAATAATTGTTAAAAAAGCTAAAATCGATAATATTTAAGTTCAATTATCTTAATTTATTAATAGAAAATAAGAAAACACTAAAATGTTAAAATCGTTGGTTGATTATATTAGACATAATTGGCGATATGGCTTAAAAAAATTCATATAAACAGAAAAAGCCTCGAATTTCGAGGCTTTTTCTGTTTATGATATAATATTATGGCTAATCTTCTGCCATTTCGCTGTTTGGAGCTTCCTCCTCTGGTATTTCTTGCTTAAAATAGTGTTTTTGGAAAATAAGGATCAAAATAACGCCTACAGAGATAGAGGCATCGGCCAAATTAAACACCGGCCGGAAGAAAATAAACTCTTCGCCGCCCCATAGTGGTACCCATTTCGGAAAATTTCCGGATATCAGCGGGAAGTAGAACATATCAACCACCCTGCCGTGAAAAAGCGGAGCATATTTATAAATAATGCCGTAAAAAGTAGAGTCGATTATATTACCCATAGCGCCGGCAAAAATCAGGGCTACGTTCATTATCAATCCGCGGTGATATTTATGCTTTATCAAATACACCATACCATACCCAATACCGCAAACAGCAATTATGCGGAACAGTGTAAGGGCAAGCTTACCCCATTCAAAGCCCAGCTCCATGCCAAAGGCCATCCCATTGTTCTCGGTAAAGTGAAGCATGCCCCGCTCTCCCAAAAACTTTATCTCTTCGCCCTGGTACATGTTGCCTTTTACCCATACCTTAATAAGCTGGTCGGCAATTATAATTAAAGTAGCGGCAATAAAGGGTTTAGTATAAGCAGCCTTCATTTATTGCTTTAATTTAGCTTCCATGGTTAAAGTGGTGTGCGGCACTGCACGTAAACGCTCTTTAGGTATTAATTTGCCTGTTTCGCGGCAAATGCCGTAGGTTTTATTTTCAATACGTACCAAAGCGGCCTCTAACTGGTCAATAAATTTTTTCTGACGGGCAGCCAGTTGATTGATCTGCTCTTTCTCTAACGTGGCTGATCCATCCTCTAATGTTTTATAAGTGCCTGCGGTATCATCAGTACCATTAGCATTTGGCGAGCTTAATGAAGTTGCCAGCGCATTCAATTCTTCTTTGGCGCTTGATAATTTGTCTAACAGCAAGTCTTTAAACTCTTTCAGTTCTGCGTCGCTATATCTTGTTTTTTCGTTTTCTGGTTTCATTTAGATTTTATTTATGGCGATAATTATTTCATTTCCGTCTATCTCGGTCTTTTCCCCCTCAGATAGTTGATTCTCAGATAGTATAGTATCGGCTAAAATTTCGGCGCAAATATAGGTTAAATTATTTTGCACAGAAGCCCAAATATCTTGCGGGCCGTTTACCTGCACGTTTATCCTGTCGGTAACTTCAAACCCTTTGGCTTTACGTAAATTTTGTACGCGGTTAACAAATTCGCGCGATATACCTTCCTCCTTCAAATCGTTGGTTAGGGTAACATCTAAGGCCACAGTTAGTTTTCCTAAACTTGCAACTTGCCAGCCCGGAACGTCTTCGGCTATGATTTCTACGTCAGTGGCGAGTAACGAGTAGTCAGTGGCGAGTTGTGAGTTGTGGGTTGTAAGTGTAAGGCTTCCATTGCTTTCAAGTAAAGCGATGTCTGCTTGGCTCAACTCATTTATAGCTGCTGCTACCGTCTTCATATCCTTACCTACTTTGGCGCCTAATGCTTTAAAGTTGGGTTTTATTTTTTTGGTGATGATGCCGGCCGTATCGGTTATATATTCTATATCCTTAATATTCGTTTCAGACAGGATCAACTCCTTTACCTGTTCCACCTGCTGCTTAAAGTTCTTATCCAATATCGGCAGCAAGATCTTGCTCAGCGGCTGACGAACGTTAATGCTCACCTTTTTGCGTAGTGATAATACCAGCGAAGATATATCCTGCGCCATTTGCATACGCTCTTCTAAACCGGCGTTAACCAACCCGGCTTTATACTGCGGGAAGAAAGCCAGGTGAACTGACTCAAATTCTTCTTTGCCAGTTACCGTGTTCAAATCGCTGTACAACCGCTCTGCAAAAAACGGAGCAACCGGCGACATTAGCTTGCTAATAGTAATTAAACAGGTATAAAGCGTTTGGTAAGCCGAAAGCTTATCAGCAGAGTCTTCTGATTTCCAGAAACGGCGGCGACTTAGCCTTACGTACCAGTTGCTCAGGTGGGCGTCAACAAAATCCTGTATGGCGCGGGTGGCTTTGGTCGGTTCAAAGTCGGCGTAGTAACCGTCAACCTCTTTAGTTAAAGTATTTAATAAGGAGATGATCCATTGGTCTATCTCCGGGCGTTGCGCTAAATCAACTTCGGCCTCGCTGTAATTGAAGCCGTCAATATTGGCATACAGCGCGAAAAAGTTATACGTATTATATAAGGTGCCAAAAAACTTGCGGCGCACCTCGTCAATACCGTCGGTATTAAACTTAAGGTTATCCCACGGCGATGCATTGCTGATCATGTACCAGCGGGCGGCATCGGCACCATATTGTTCAATGGTATCAAACGGATCGGCAGCGTTACCCAAACGTTTAGACATTTTGTTGCCGTTCTTGTCCAGCACCAGGCCGTTTGAGATTACGTTTTTAAAGGCGATGCCCTTATTGCCTATCTCGGCATTAATAGCTTTTACTTCATCACTGGCCTCGCTTAGCATAACCGCTATGGCGTGCAAGGTAAAGAACCAACCACGGGTTTGGTCAACACCTTCGGCAATAAAATCGGCCGGGTAGGCATTTTTAAATTTATCCTTATTTTCAAACGGGAAATGCCATTGCGCGTAAGGCATGGCGCCGCTGTCAAACCAAACGTCTATCAGATCGGGCTCGCGGAACATTTTGCTGCCGTTTGCAGATACTAATATAATGTCATCAACATAAGGACGGTGCAGGTCGCTCAGATCAAAATCAGCAGGCATAAAACCGGCGGCAACTGATTTTGCTATTTCGGCCTTAAGATCTTCAACAGAACCAATGCATTTTTCTTCTTTGCCATCCTCTTCGCGCCAGATAGGCAATGGGGTACCCCAATACCTGGAGCGCGACAAATTCCAATCCACCAGATTCTCCAGCCAGTTGCCAAAGCGACCCGTACCGGTTGATTCCGGTTTCCAGTTGATGGTTTTGTTCAGCTCCACCATTTTGTCTTTTAAAACAGTAGTGCGGATAAACCAGCTATCCAGCGGGTAGTATAATATAGGCTCATCCGTACGCCACGAGTGTGGGTAGCTGTGTTCGTATTTCTTTACGTCGAAGGCTTTGTTCTCGGTTTTTAGTTTGATCGAGATCAGCACATCCGTAGGTTTAAAACCTTCGGCAGCGCGCTCTTCGGCAGTGTAGTATTCTTCTTTTACATAAAAGCCCGGGAAATCGCTCACCTCGTCAACAAACTTACCTTGCTTGTTAACCAGCGGAACATCTTTGCCCAATTCATCTTTTACCATAACGGCAGGCACACCTGCTTCGCGGGCAACTCTAAAGTCGTCCGCGCCAAAGGTTGGGGCAATGTGTACTATACCGGTACCATCAGCCGTGGTAACAAAATCGCCTGCTATAACGCGGAAACCATTTTGCTCCAGATCGGCATTGGTTACATAAGGCAGCAATTGCTCATAATGGATGCCAACAAGCTCTGCTCCTTTATGAGTTGACCTTACTGCCCATGGAATCAGCTTATCGCCCGATTTGTAATCCTCGAATGAAGCATTCTCCGCATCAGCTTTAAAATGTTTACCTACCAGGTCTTGCGCCAAAACAACCGTTATCGGCTCAAAAGTATACGGGTTAAAGGTGGCTATTTTAGCGTAAGTTATTTTTTCACCAACGGCCAAAGCGCTGTTTGACGGCAAAGTCCATGGGGTGGTGGTCCAGGCTAAAATGAATACATCGGTATCAACACCCTCAAACAAAAATTCTGAATCGCCATCCCGCTTCACTTTAAACTGCGCGGTAATGGTTGTATCCTTCACCATTTTGTAAGTACCAGGCTGGTTCAGCTCGTGCGAGCTTAATCCGGTACCCGATTTTGGCGAATAGGGCTGAATGGTGTATCCTTTATATAAAAGGTCCTTATTATATAATTGCTTTAGTATCCACCAAAGGCTTTCTATGTAGTCGTTTTTGTAGGTGATGTAAGGGTCTGCAAGATCAACCCAATAGCCCATTTTTTCGGTAAGGTCGTTCCATACATCGGTATAACGCATTACCTCTTTGCGGCAGGCATCATTATACTCCTGTACACTTATCTTTTTGCCTATATCTTCTTTAGTAATACCTAACGATTTTTCAACCGCCAGCTCAATAGGCAAGCCATGGGTATCCCAGCCGCCTTTACGCTCAACGCGGTAGCCTTTTAAGGTTTTGTACCGGCAGAAAATATCTTTAATAGCACGCGCCATTACGTGGTGAATGCCGGGCATGCCATTTGCCGATGGCGGACCTTCGTAAAAAGTGTATGGGTTGCCGGCAGGGCGACTGTCAATACTTTTTTGGAAGATGTTATTCTTTTGCCAAAAGCTGAGTACGTCTTTTCCGGTCTGCGATAAATTTAACTGCTTGTATTCCTTGTACATCAAAATAGCTACCTCAATTTTTAGAGGTTGCAAAAATAGGTAATTAGAAGGGAAAAAGTGTTAAATAAGGGTAATGAAAATAGGGCTTTTTACTTAGTGATGGATGTCCGAAGCATTTAGAACTCCTTCCCTTGGGAAGGGTGCGGTTGATTGTGTGTTGGCGGGAAGGGGTTGATCCGCGGTTTAACCCCTCCCTGCACCCTCCCAAGGGAGGGAATCGCACAATCCAACGCTTTTTTAAAATCCGTTGCCAGGGAAAAGCCCATCACACAATCACGCTATGTAATTGTATTTAAAATGATAATTTTACTGCTAATAAAACATTAACTGCTATGGAAATCGTAAACATCCCTTTGCTGGATCTGAATAACTACCTTAATGGCGACGCCGCCCAACGCAAGCAATTTTCTGACGAGATAGGAAAAGCCTTTAACGATACAGGCTTTGTTACTGTTACCAATCATGGATTGAGCAAGGAGCTGATTGATGAGCTTTACACGCAGGTTAAAGCTTTGTTTGCTTTGCCTGACGCGGTAAAATCAAGCTACGAGATTCCTGAACTGGCTGGTCAGCGTGGTTATACAGGTAAAAATAAGGAGACGGCCAAAGGCTTTAAAACACCGGATATGAAGGAGTTTTGGCAGATAGGGCAAACGGTAACGGATGGCGGTGTTAGTAAAGACGATTATCCGGACAACCTGGTTGTTAATGAGCTGCCGAAGTTTAACGAGGTTACATTAGAGATCTACAAAAAACTGGAAAGCATAGGCATCAACCTGCTGCGCGCCATATCTGTTTATTTAGGATTGGATGAGCATTATTTTGATGATAAAGTGCACAATGGCAATTCCATTTTACGCACATTGCACTACTTCCCGATAGAAAACCCTGACGCGGTGCCTGCCGACGCGGTACGTGCAGGTGCTCACGAAGATATTAACCTGATAACCCTGCTGATAGGCGCCAGTGCCGACGGTTTGGAAGTATTAACCCGCACCGGCGCGTGGTACCCTGTAAAGGCACACGGCGAGGACCTTGTAGTTAACGTGGGCGATATGCTGCAACGGTTAACTAATAACAAACTAAAATCAACCACACACAGGGTAGTTAACCCGCCGCGCGAGCTGATGAAGTTTTCGCGCTTTTCGGTGCCGTTCTTCCTGCACCCAAAAGCAGATATGGACCTTACCTCGCTGCCATCAACCATTGATGCCGAAAACCCTAAAGCCTATAGCGATATGACAGCTGGTGAATACCTGGATGAGCGGTTGAGGGAAATAGGATTGAAAAAATAGGTTTAATGTGCAAATATGCAGATGAGAAAATGTGCAGATGTTTTGATTAGCATCTGCATTTTTTTTATCCGAAAGGTTTTTTTGTCATTGCTGTAAGGGTTTAGTAATTCGATGACAGAATAGCGGTTTATTTTTGGTTGTTTAGGGTTACCATATCGATAGG
>NZ_JBHTHU010000009.1:0-192002 GCF_042676765.1 Mucilaginibacter calamicampi | reverse complement strand
GTGAAGCGGCGATCACTTTAAGGAAAAGACTTTTCAAATCCACCAATATCGTCCTTGCGACCGGGAGCGAAGCAATCTCTACACGATAGGTGAGTGATGAATGAAGCAGCTTAAGTTGTTAGTGTGCTCCGTGGCCATATCGGGGCAAGCCATGAGCGTTGGGATTTACCAAGCGATGAGCAAAAATGCAACAGTAAACTCATTTCAGCACTGTCAATCTTGTCCCACCCCGCGGGACAAAAAAAGTCAATTTCACAATACTGCTGAAAACCAATAAATTACCCCACTCCCACAGCTAAATTTTCTGACGAATAAGTAGTCTCACTTTGTCCCAGGCTAAATTTTCAAGCTACTAACTGTCTATTACTTAATAAAAATATTGTCCCAACGTGTCTCACATTGTCCCACACTCACGCGGGACAAAACGCGGCGTACAAACGCAAATCACTATATTTACCACCGCTATGGATACACCACAAACCTTACCTGTTTTAGACGCTGTTGAACTGCGTGTGCTGGGATCGCTGATAGAGAAAAGCCGCACCACGCCCGACTACTACCCCATGACGCTGAACGGCCTCACCACCGCCTGCAACCAGAAAACATCGCGCAACCCGGTAGTAGCTTACGAAGAAGCCACGGTAATGGACGCCCTCAACTCCCTCAAAAAGCGCGGACTGGTATCAACAGCCACGGGTGGTTCAAGCAGGGCAGTAAAGTTTAAGCATAACTTCGCCATAGTATATCCGCTCATCCCGCAGGAACTGGCGCTGCTCTGCCTGCTTATGCTGCGCGGCCCGTTAACCCCGGGCGAACTGAACACCAATTCGGCCCGGCTATACGAGTTTGAAACCATAGAAGAAGTACAGCAATACCTTGACAAGCTGGCAACAGAGGAACCCGCCTTTATAACCCAGCTACCCAAACGCCCCGGCCAAAAGGAGGCCCGCTACGCCCACCTGCTAAGCGGCGAACCCCAAATATCAGACGACTGGAACGACGACTCGGCCCCAACCCGCAGCAGCGGCCTTGAAGCCCGCGTAACCCAACTGGAAGAAGAACTAAGCGCCCTGCGCGATGCCTTTGATAGCCTGGTTAAAGAACTGAACGGTTAATCCATATTCCACCATTCGGTGCGCAACGGCGGGCTGCCAATCATGTAAGGCTCGCCGATTTTTGGGATCGTGACCGGGAGATTAAGTTTATCTGCTACTGGAAGCATGGTTTTAATTGATTCGTTCCAGCGATGATAAGCTTCGGCGAATTTACCCCAATGGACAGGCAGTATCATTTTGGCTTTCAAATCGGCGGCGGCTTGTGCTGTTTGCTGCGGAAACATGTGGTTTTGCGACCAGTTGTTATTATATTGTCCGCACTCCATCATCGCCAGATCAAAGGGGCCAAATTGCTCGCCTATGGTTTTAAAATGAGCCGTGTAGCCGGTATCGCCGGAGTAAAAAAGCTTAAATCCGTCTACCTGTATAACATATGATGCCCAAAGCGTTTTGTTGCCTGTAAAGGTGCGCCCTGACCGATGGTGGGCCGGCATAGCCGTAATATTCAGTTGTGGGTTAATGCTTACTGCTTCGCCCCAGTTAAGTTCTATTACCTTAGCCTTATCATATCCCCAATACCTTAAATGGCTGCCCACGCCCATAGGTACAATAACCTTTTTAACCTTTTTCTTTAGTTTTTTAATAGTGCCATAATCCAGGTGATCATAATGATCGTGCGATACAATAAGCACATCAATTGGGGGCATATCCTCCGGTTTATAAGCATCCGCTCCTTTAAAAGAATTAACCGGCCCTGAAAATGGCCCCGCAAAACTACTCAACTCAGGGTCGACAAGAATATTGGCAGTTTTGGTTTTGATCAGAAAACAGGAGTGCCCAAACCATATAACCGTTGGCTTATCATAAGTTGTATTTACCAGGTCAGTTCTAACAATAGGGATAATGCTTATTGGCCTTACGCTATCGGGTTTACCTTTTAACATCCGTAAAGGCCTTATCCTGCTTAATAATCCGCCGCTGTTACTACCCGCATTGTTGGGCACACCAACGCGTCGTGGCGGCGCGTTACTCAAATTAATAAAGCCATCTGCCGTATAATTAGGCAGGGCTTGCAAAGCTTTTAGATTTTTGCCTGAGGGATTTTTGCCCACCGATCTTATTGTCCCACACCCCATTGCAACTAACAGGATCAGCGTTAAACACAGATAGAAAAAAACGAATGCCCTCATATTTTGTAGCCTTAACGTGTAAATATTACAAGTAGTATGATGCAGGTAAGCTGTAAAGGGTGCCATTCAGACAAAATTGTTACAAAACGGGAATAAATCCACTATAAATGAGGAATAAAAGCTTTACAACTATTTTAGTGATTATTTATAAATTGGCTGTGCTAATCGCGACCGGCGATGAACCAATTATTTTTAATCAATTTACAAGCATTACATGAGACAACGCGTTGCGACCTTAACAGTATTTTGTGCACTTATATTAGTGAGTGCAATATTTTTTCCGGCGTATAAACCGGTTGAAAAAATAAAACAGGACAAGAACTTTTACATCTTCCTCAATTTTGGCCAGTCGAACATGGAGGGCAACGGACGCGTAAGGCCGGAGGATACGGTTGGCGTAGATCCGCGTTTCCAGGTTTTTGAAACAGTAAACTGCCCTAATCTGGGCCGCGAAAAAGGCAAATGGTATAAAGCAAAACCACCGCTTTGCCGCTGCAACACCGCGGTATCGCCGTCAGACTATTTTGGCAGAACGCTTTTAGCTAATCTTCCTTCTAACATCAGAGTGGGCATAGTAAATGTAGCTGTAGCGGGTGCAAAAATAGAAGTGTTTGATACCACGTCGTATAAAGGCTATATAGCTAACCAGGCAGGGTGGATGAAAAACATTGTTAAAGAGTACAATGATAACCCATACCAGTACCTGGTTGATGCGGCAAAAGAAGCATCTAAATACGGTGTAATAAAAGGTATTTTATTGCATCAGGGCGAATCAAATGCCAACGATAGCTTGTGGACCACCAAAGTTAAAGGCATATATAACAGCATGTTACACGACCTTGACCTTAAGGCCAAAAACACACCATTGCTGGTTGGTGAGTTAGTAAACGCCGACCAAAAAGGTGCATGTGCAGGCTTTAACAAGTTTATTGCCACCATACCACAGGTAATACCTAACTCTTATGTAATATCATCAGCAGGAGCACCGGCTAAAGCGGACAGGTTACATTTTACCTTTGATGGCTATAAATTATTGGGCACCCGCTACGGCGAAAAAATGCTGGAGTTGCTGGGCAAAAAAGGGCCTTACTTAGCTGCTAACTAATATCAAATAAAAACAATTATGATCCGCAAAATAATAGCCTCAGCTACTTGCTGTATATTAGCATACTTTAGTGTGCAGGCACAAACCGAAAAGAAATATGTAATAGGCGAACTGCCATCGTACAAAGTAGCAAAGGCTACCGAACCTATTACCGTTGATGGTAAAATGAACGAAGCCGCATGGAAGAATGCCGAAGTGCGCAGCCTTGATTATTTTTACCGCAACGGTGAGCCGTTTGAGAAACAACCCACCAAGTTCCGAATGATGTGGGACGATACCAACCTGTATTTGTTCTATGAGTGCCAGGACACTTCGTTGACAGCTCGCGAAACTGCTTTTGATGCACGCCCTTATCTTGACGATTGCGCCGAATTTTTTGTTGTTCCTATTCCGGATAGCGTAAACATGCACTTTGGATTTGAGATAAACATAACCAAGGCGGCTTACGATTATATGATGTTTTATAAATATTATAACAAACGCGACTTTTTTGTAAAGGGATACAATCCTGCCTATAAAGTTGAGGTTACCTATGACGGTACCATCAACAATGAGAAAGACAAGGACAAAGGCTGGACAATGGAACTGGCTATCCCTATAGATGCACTGTCAAATTTTGGCCGGCCACGTGTGGGTGCAAAGTGGGCTTTCCAGGCCGTAAGGCAGGATAGAAACCAGGTTAACGATCGTTTCAGATCTTCATCAACCCTATTCCCCATATATGATATAAAAATGGATGTGCACCAACCTAACCGGATGGGTTTGATGGAGTTTATGGATAAAAAATAACAATAAGCTTATATGAAATTTATTAAAATTATATCCGCTGCCTTAGTATTATGTGCATCTACAAATGCATATAGCCAAACAGCCAGCGTTACACAGACCAGCCCTGATAAACGCATATCACTAACGGTTTCAACCATTAATAAAAAGCTGGTTTATAACATAAAAGCCGATAAGAAAATACTTATCGATAACTCGCCATTGGGGTTGATTGCGGATAGCGTTGATCTGGGCGATAATGTTGTTATGCGCGGCGTGGTACAAAACAGCAAAGTGAAAGAGAGCTACCCTATTTTAGGCAATCATCCTACAGCACATAACGAAGCGAACGAACTGGATATCCCCATTATTGCAGCGGGCAAACCCATGAGCGTTATAGTTAGAATTTACAACGATGGAGTAGCCATACGTTATTCCATCCCGGCAGGCATAAAACGCATAGATGGCGAGCGTACAGGCTGGGTAATGCCGGCTAACATTGATAAGATAGCGTGGGCAGATTACTCGCAAAGCTACGAGGGAGTAAACTATGTTACCGCTTTTGATAAGGTACCCGAAGGTAAAACCATAATGGGCCCGGTTACTTTCCAAACCAATGGCTACTACCTTTCAGTATCAGAAGCTGATGTTGAGAATTTTTCTGACATGTCTTTTATGCGTAATGGCAATGTGCTAAGTGCCTACTTTCCGTTTGCTAAAAAAGGATGGGAAGTTAAGCCGCCATCAACCACAATTTATTTGAACGGAACTTATAAGGGCCAACAGGTTACGCCATGGCGCACTACCATGATAGCGCGGTCGCTTAATGAGCTGGCTAATTCTGATCTGATAACTAATTTATGCCCTCCCCCGCCAAAAGGCTCAGATTTTTCGTGGGTTAAGCCGGGGCGTAGTATGTGGCAGTGGTGGAGCATTGGCGCGCCCAAGCTGGACGATCAGAAACAATGGTTTGATGCAGCGGCTAAACTAAAATGGGAATATTATCTTATTGATGATGGATGGCGCAACTGGAAAAAGGATGGCAAAGATCAATGGACTTTGTTAAAAGAAGCGATAGACTACGGCAAAACTGTAGGCGTAAAATCTATTGTTTGGGTTGATTCAAAGGAATTTAGAAAAGCGCCTGAACGTAAGGCTTATTTAGATAGGGTTAAAGCCATTGGCGCATCGGGCATAAAAATAGATTTTATACCAGATGCTACTGCAGAAATAATGCAGTGGTATGCAGAAACGCAACAGGAATGTGCCGATCTGCACTTATTGCTTAATTTCCATGGCAGCGTTAAGCCCACCGGCCTAAACCGCAGTTTCCCTAATGATATTACACGCGAAGCGATACGTGGCAACGAATATCACATGACCCGCTATCGCCGTGTTATGCCTCCGCAGCATGATGTTACGGTACCGTTTACGCGTTTATTGACCGGCCCGGCAGATTTTACTTCGGTTATATTAGATCCTAAACAATTAGCCACCACTAAATTTAGCTGGCCGCATGAGTTTGCACAGGCCGTTGTTTACCTGTCGCCAATAATACATTTTACTGATCAGTATCAGTTTTATTTGGATAACCCCATGTTTGATCTTTTTCAAACAGTACCTACCGTATGGGATGAAACCCGCGTATTACCTTGCACCAGCATGGGCGATGTGGTTGCGTTTGCAAGGCGTAAAGGCAGCACCTGGTGGGTTGGTGTAATGAACGGCGGCGAAGAGCGTGAAGTAAAGATCCCGCTTGATTTTTTAACCAAAACAACAAAAGCCACTTTGGTTTATGATGGTGAAACCAATACCAGCGTTGACAGGAAAGAGAAAACCGTATCTAAAAAAGATGTTTTGACTATAAAGCTGCGCCCAAGCGGTGGGTTTGTGGCTAAGATGTAGTAAGTGGTTAAACTTTGAACTATTACAAAAAAGCTCTGACAATAAGTGTCAGAGCTTTTTTTTCAGTCGGGATGGCGGGATTCGAACCCACGACCTCCAGCACCCCATGCTGGCGCGATACCGGGCTACGCTACATCCCGAATTGATTTCTTTTTTCGCAACTCCCTATAAACCAGCATTGACATTTTCCTGCCATTTGATGATTTATTTTAATTACTGTTGGTTAATTGCCTGGTGGCACACAAAAGCGTACACAGGCTGACAAATATAGAAAATGACACTAAAACCTGCCAAGAGATTTTAAATTAAGATGTGCCTGCCATATCCGTATCTGATTAAGTGATACATGAATTATAGTGCCGCCATGCCTATCAAATTTGATATTGACGTTAGAGATGCAGTAAATGACTTGGAATAATATAATCAGTAAATTACTGAACAAACGCAGAGTATGCTTTGCCACCCGAAGTGACACAGAATGAGAGATTCTGCCTACCATCCGGTAATAATTTACTGCTGTCCCATTTCACTTGTCCGGTTACCATATCAACAGCGAACAGGTAATTGGCCGGCTCTGAATTATCAAACCAAGCGTAAATTGTTTTCTCAAATCTTTTATAGATATACAAGGTATTTCCGGCTACTATATTATTTCCGGTCAATCCCTTAGTATTTCCATTAGACAAAACCAGTTTTTCGGCACCTGTATTCAGATCTAAGAGCACATAACCATCCTCATATATAGCACCATATCTGCTCGCAGTTCTGTAATAATTGTGATGCACCAATAAATAATTATTCCATATCTGCATTACTTTATTAGAGGTACGTTCGCCGATATTGCCTCCACCATAGTCTATCCGCCATTTTTCTGCTCCGGTAGACCTGTTTACCGCGCTTAAAAAGTATTTGTCCAAACCAGGCGATTGATCATAATGCGAAGTTTTTATAAAGGCCATGTCATTAGTTGCAAAATCCAAATTAGTATATGTGTTTTGCGCATTATAAGTAGGCGGAATTGCAAGCGGACTGATAGTTGATAACTGATTGCCTGTGGCGGCATCAATAAGCGTGTTACCGGCGGTTATTATGTTATATCTCAACAGGTCAAAGGAGTAATCATCTGTAGATGCCCCTTCCCACTTAATTACCCCTGTTTTAGCATCTAATGCCAATACTTTTTTGGGGCCCAGCAGTACGTATACCAAGCTGTTAAAATAACTTATAGCAGACGGCTCGCCTACAGGCTGATACTTCCACAAAAATGTGGTGGTTGCCTTTGTAGCGTCAAGGGCGTAGATACCGCTGCTGGTTGTGGTTTTATTAGCTCCATAAAAAGTATCGTCGTGCAATACAGGCATAAGCATGTTATCTACAGGCACCGTCCACATCACCGCTCCGCTGTTAAGCGTAATGGCGCTGATCTTTTTGTTATCGACAGCGTATAATAAATTATTCCCTACAACAGGATAACTCCAGGTAATACCTAACTGTGCAGGGTAATTATATTTAGTAACCAATTCGCCGGTTACGGCGTTAAGTAGATTGATTGTAGTTCCGGAACCGTTGTCATAAGTATTATATAACATAACTGATTCCGGAATGACAATAGCCGTTTTATCTGGAGGATAATTATCTTTTTTACAGCCGGTTACTGCAATTATTGTTGATATGGCTATATATGTGATGAGATTCAGGTACCTTGCTTTCATAGAA
The DNA here is from genome assembly GCF_042676765.1 of Mucilaginibacter calamicampi. Taxonomy (NCBI): domain Bacteria; kingdom Pseudomonadati; phylum Bacteroidota; class Sphingobacteriia; order Sphingobacteriales; family Sphingobacteriaceae; genus Mucilaginibacter; species Mucilaginibacter calamicampi. Next base: position 184,266 of record NZ_JBHTHU010000009.1, on the reverse strand, counting down.
CGGTAGATGTAAATAAAAATAAACTAATGCTGTTGTAAGAGATTATTTATAGGTTAAATTAAAACTTCCTTCTGTAGTAGTCTGGTAATGACCAACAGCCGATGTAAGTACCAGCATCCCTTTAAACGTTCCCGATATTTTTTTACTAACCGGGTCAATCGCTGTTACAACTACCGTTGCATTTCCGCCCTGATTATCACTGCTCCAGGTATTAATGATTCCCACCTTGCGCTGATTGGAAATGTAATTGATGGAGGCCACATAAGTTCCCGGCGTTGTTATGTTGCTAACTTTAATTGTGGTAGAATAGGTGTTATGAATAATTTTGAGTGAGCTACCTTCAGTGAGCGACCCTGCTATACTTAGGTCACTACCATTGTAAGTTGCTGTGCCATCAAACCCCATGGCTTTCTCATTAAATTTTTGCGTCAAAGTGTAAGTCTTCGAGTCGGTACCGAAAATTGGCGTGGAAGGACTGAAGTTATTGATGTCACTGCTAACGGTAACCAAACCCAAATTAACAGTTTTGCCGGCAGATACCAGTGCTTTCAAATCTGACTGAGCTAAAGTGTACCCATTTTTAAGTATGATATGAATATTATAACTGCCCGCTTTAAGTTGTGACGCAGAAAAAACTCCGGTATTGAGATCTAATGAAAGCGAGCTAAACAGGCCCGGCTCACTGTCGTTAGCCAAAATTATGGCATCAATAGCCCCGCCGTTAGAAACTGTACCATTAATGGAGCCGGTAACAGCGGCCTGGTTTTCGTTAGATTTTATAGCCTCTTTAGTGCAGGCGGTTGACGAAAGGCAAATTGCTGTGATAAAGCCAAGTAAACGTTTCATGATATTAATTTAAAAGCAAAAATACTGCTTCGGAGTGGCAAATAAATACCGCAGTTTGGGGGATTTTAAACTCAAAATAACTTAAGCAACCGGAAATACTTTACTTTTAATCCAAATGTTTGAGCGTATTGTAACTTTCTTTATGCCTGCGGCGATGCGCAGTAATATCAGCCATTCTCAATATCATGAGTTTAGGGTAGTTGTAAGCACCTGCTTGATAGGATTACCTTTGGTACTGCTTTTCCCTGTTCCACTTTATTATCTGAACAAACCATACCTCGGCTATCTGGTTAACGGTGCGCTTGTTATCATCACCTTGTTTTGCAGCCGTTATCTTGGACATTACCGTGTGCCCATGAGCATTACAGCACTGGTGACCTATTTTATTATTTACGAATGGATCAGAGATTCCGGGCAGATATTTTCTTCGAATGTAAGTCTACTGCATATGTATTTGCTTTGCGCGATTTGGGCGGATAAACGTTACGGGTGGTGGGCCATTTTCACTAACCTGATCTTATTTTATATTATTTACCACAACACCCAATTAGTGGGCCACACCCGCGGCGACGCTTTATATGCCTTGATCATGAACTGCCTTATTACTATATTTTTTGGAGGCTTTCTGGCTTACCTGCAATTAGACCAGGAACGCGACAGGCTGAAAATAAAGTCCTTACAGGAAGAGAAAATAAGCGTTCTTGACGATGCCGTTAAACAGCGTACTGAGCAACTAAACAGCATGCGCGAAACGCTGGCTACTGACTTTCATGACGAGACGGGCAATATGCTGTCGGCCATTACCCGCCAGGCATCTATGCTTAAGTTAAAGTTAATTGAACGCGACGACGTTCAGCTGATTGTTGAGAGCATTATTAAAAACAGCAAACGCCTTTATGCCAGCAGTAAAGATTTTTTGTGGCAGCTTAACCATAACAGCGATGACCCCGCCGAGCTTTTTGATTACCTGACCGGTTATGGCCAGTTATATTACAACCAATTCGACATTGCTTTTTCATCAGATACCGAACCCTGCGAACGCTTGCAGTTGGACCCTTCGGCCGCGCTTAACCTTATATTTATTTTTAAGGAAGCCATGACGAATGTTACAGAGCACTCAGGGGCGACGATAGTGCATTTAACGCTGACTTGCCAGCCGCAAACTGTTTGCCTAACGTTAAATGACAATGGCACATGGAAAACCGGCAGCCCTGACCGGGAGCATTACGGACTGGGCAATATAGAAAAGCGCTGCAAAAAGAATGGTTTTACATTGGATATTTTAAAGACCGGCGAAGGTACAAGAATAGGAATTACAGCACCGGTTAGAAGTGCGCAGCTTTTATAACATGGATAAAAGAATTACTATTATAGAAGATAACCCAAGGATTCGGGAAGGTTTTGCCGCTGTAATTGACGGCACGCCCGGGTATCATGTTTCAGGCCAATACGGCACTTGCGAAGACGCGTTGCGCACCCTTTTAATAGATAACCCTAACCTGGTACTGATGGACATAGACCTGCCCGGCATTGACGGTATAGAAGGTACGCTACGGGTAAAAAAACTGCTGCCCGGTTGCATAGTGCTTATAATTACTGTGTTGGAAGACAGCGACAAAGTGTTTAGATCTTTATGCGCCGGAGCGGGTGGTTATATCATCAAAAACTCAGACACTGATGATATCATTAAAAATATTAGTGAGGCTTTAGCCGGTGGCGCTCCAATGAGCTTGCGCATCGCTAAAATGGTGGTGCAATCTTTTACACGGGCTAATGATTCGCCCCTTTCAGAAAGAGAACAAGAAGTTTTACGTGGAATAGCCGAAGGCAAAAGCTATTCTAAAATAGCGCTTGATCTTTTCATCAGCAAAGAAACCGTTCGTAGCCATATTAAAAACATTTATCAAAAACTTGCAGTAAACAGCAAGGCCGAAGCCTTAAAAGTGGCGGGAGATAAGCGCTGGTTGAATTAGTTACTGTTGCAGCACCACAATAAAACACAAGTATTTAAAAATCAAATATTTGCATCTCACTTACAGTTAAATTTCCTGACGAATAAGTGTGTTGCAAAGTGTTGCATGTTTAAACATTCAATAGTTATAAATAATTAATTATCAATTATTTGCAAAAAATGCTGTTGCAAGTGTTGCAAAGTGTTGCCTATATTTCTGCAACACCGCGTTTAATATCTTTAATAAAAAAAAGCCCCCTTGCGGGAGCTTCTAAATTATTTCTCCCCGTTTAGGGGTCAGGAAGAACTTCTTATCCTTTAACTCTTTCTACGTAGGAACCACTTGCGGTATCCACCTTAACTTTATCGCCAATGTTGATGAACAAAGGCACATTAATTTCGGCGCCGGTTTCAACAGTAGCTTTTTTAAGCGCGCCGGTTGAGGTATCGCCTTTAACAGCAGGCTCGGTGTAAGTGATCTCTAACTCGGCCGATCCGGGTATTTGGCCCATTATAGGCTCTTCGCTTTCAAAGGCCACAATAACGTTCATTCCCTCCTTCAAAAACTTTACCGCGGGGCCAAACAATGCCTTAGGCACGTTATGCTGATCGTAAGTGCTGTTATCCATTATCACTAACTGATCGCCGTCGTCATAAAGATATTGGTAGTTGTTGGTTTCAACCCGGGCAATATCAACCTCCTCGTCTGTACGGAAACGGTATTCAACCAGTTTACCGCTTTTTACATTGCGCATACGGGCCTGGTAAAAAGCGCGCAAATTGCCGGGTGTGCGGTGTAAAAACTCTTCTACCTGTAGTAACTCCCCATTAAAACGGAGGATATTGCCATTTTTTACTTCGGATGCTTTAGACATAACAAAATATAATTGAGGCGCAAACTTAGGGAGTTAAGGCGAAAGTTACAAGTGGCGAGTGGTCATTTGTCATCGTTCACCAGTCATTCCTTACCTGGAGACCCGATGGAATTAACAGTTGGCGAAGAATAGCGAATTGAACAACAAATGACCAATGACTAATGACCACGCAGTTCATCCAGCGAATAAAAGCTATCGCGCCAGTATATACCCCCCTGCTTTATGGTAATAAACATGGACCTTAAAAATATATAGCCCATTAGCAAACCGGCAAACGGAATAATAAGCGCGTACCACCACTTATTAGGTTTTATAATTAGCATATAAATTACCTGTGTAAGCAAAACTATTACCGCCAATAACTTAATATATCCTTCACCAAAAATGAGTATAGCCGGTATGGGCAGCGTAAAGCATACTATACAAGCCATGATATACCCTATTGCCATTATTGGATTGTAGCCTGCTGTAGCATATGTATTTTTCATCAACCCATCAACAAACTGTTTCAAACTGGTGTACCATTCCAGGCCAACTGTATCCCTGCCGCCTAAAACATCCTGCCGTAATCCCGCTTGTTTAATATTATTGCCTAACATAACATCATCGTCGGGTCGAAGTTTGATGCGCTGATGCGTACCGGCTTTTTCGTAGCCCTGGCGCTTAACCAAACAAAAAGCTCCAACACCAATATGAGCGTTTGTGCCCGGTTTAATAGCATCCCACGGGCGTAGGTACATCATGAGCATGATAGAAAATGTAGATAGTACGCTATTCAGCAAACCCGACCGCGAAATAACATTCGGTAACACCGCCAGGTTATCTAAATCATTCTTTAAAGCGTAGCACATGGCCTTATTTATAGCATCCGGATGGTATTCCACATCCGCATCAGTAAAAAGCATCCACTCTTCTGCGCTTGATAAATAACCTTGGTATAAGGCATTGTTTTTTCCCAGCCAACCTTTTGGCAAATCAGTAATAGTGGTTACTGTAAGTTGCGGATAACGCTTATTTAGCTTTTCTAATATCTCACCTGTGCTATCGGTCGACCTGTCATTAACCGCTATGATGCGATAGCTGGGGTAATTAATATTGCACACACTTTGCAGGGCTTTTTCAAGATTTTCCTCTTCGTTGCGTACAGGTATAATAATAGCCAGGGGCGGAAATGTGGTACTGAGCGGTTGATCTTTAAGGTGTTTTATTTTTTTGAACCCAGCTATCAGGTAAATTATAACTCCAATCCACGTAACACCCGCAACAATACCGTATAATTCCAGCAGGGTTTTGATTGTCATAGTTTATTTATAATCTGATATGCTTAAGCGATGTTTACAAAAGCTGTATTCATGCTCCTGGTTAGAGCATACAATGGTTAAACGGCCCTGCGCAAATTGCTGCACCAGGCTTAAATACCAGTCAACACCCTGTGTATCTAAATTAGATGTGGGCTCATCCAGCATCAGCATTGGCGTATCCGAGCAAAAGGCCAGCGCAAGCTTTAGACGCTGCTTCATACCCGAAGAAAAGTGCCTTACCAGTTTATTTTTTCTACCCGGCAAGCTAAGTAGCTCTATTATGTTATTCTTATCTATGCCTGCTTTATACGGCTTAAATTTGAAATGAAAATCAATTACCTCTTCCAACGAAAATTCTTCTATCAACTCCAGGTAGGGTGCGGCCAGGCTAAGGTATTTGAATACCTTTTCTACCTCGATTTTCTGTCCGTTATTTAAAAAAATGATCTCGCCTGCTGATGGAGAAAGGCTGCCGTTCAGTATTTGCAGCAAGGTTGATTTGCCCGAGCCATTAGACCCAAGTACAGCGTAACTCTCTCCGCTTGTAAAAGTGTAGTCTATCCCCCTAAATATCCAGTCGCGATTAAAGCGGCGTCCGATGTTTTCTAAGGTAATGTTTATTTGGTTGTCCATAGTCCATAGTCGATAGACCATAGTTGATCGATCCATGGACTATCGACTATTGTCCATGGACTTAAATTATATCCCAAACCCCTTCATAATACCACGCTGAGAGTTGGATACAAAGTTGATGATCTCGTCGCGCTCAACAGTTGGGTTAAACTCAGCTTCAATAATATCCAGCGCTTTGGTAACATTATATTTCTTAAGGAAGATGATGCGGTAGATCTCCTGGATCTCATTGATGGATTCTGCAGAGAACCCCCTGCGGCGCAAACCAACCGAATTGATACCGATATATGACAAAGGCTCTCTTCCTGCTTTGGTAAAGGGAGGTACGTCTTTACGCACCAGTGAACCGCCGGAGATCATGCTGTGCGCACCGATCTCAACAAACTGGTGTACTGCTGATGTTCCGCCGATAAAGGCGTAATCGTAAACATTAATATGGCCGGCCAGCTGTACCGAGTTAGCTATAATTACATTATCGCCAATAACACAATCGTGCGCTACGTGTACATAAGCCATCAACAAACAATTGCTGCCAATAGTAGTGGTGTTTTTATCTAATGCCGTACCACGGTTAAGTGTTACGCATTCGCGGATGACGGTATTATCGCCTATAGTAACAGTACTGGGTTCGCCTTTGTACTTCAGATCCTGCGGTGGTGCCGAAACAACAGCACCCGGAAAAATACGGCAGTTTTTGCCAATACGGGCTCCATCCATAATAACAGAGTTTGAGCCTATCCAGGTTCCTTCGCCAACTTCCACATCCTTATGGATGGTAACAAAGGGTTCTATAACAACATTGTCGGCTATTTTTGCCTGCGGATGTATATATGCTAAAGGTTGGATCATGCGCTTATTCTGCTATTTGTTTTTTAACTATCTGGGCCATTAACTCAGCTTCCACCACAACACGCTCGCCCACCATACCAATTCCTTTCATTTGTGCGATGCCGCGGCGTATAGGCGCTAACAGGTTACAATGGAATATTAACGTATCGCCGGGCACAACCTTATCTTTAAACCTGGCGTTTTCTATTTTTAAAAACAAGGTAATGTAATTTTCCGGATCGGGCACAGTGTTCAATACGAGTATGCCGCCGGTTTGCGCCATGGCTTCAATTTGCAAAACACCCGGGAACAATGGTGCATCAGGGAAATGGCCCTTAAAGATCTCCTCGTTCATGGTAACATTCTTCAAACCTACTACATGGCTTTTTGATAGTTCCAATATCTTATCAATAAGCAGCATAGGCTGACGATGCGGCAGTATTTTCATTATCTGCACGGTATCATAAACCGGCTTCATATTCGGATCGTAAACCTTAAAGTGCTTGCGGCTACGTTCCTTTTTTATAAGTGTTTTTATTTTTTTGGCGAATGCCACATTAGCCGCGTGCCCTGGCCTTGCCGCCATAATATGTCCGCGCAGCGGAACGCCTACTAAAGCCAAATCGCCAATCATGTCCAGCAGCTTGTGGCGCGCCGGCTCGTTTTGGTGGCGAAGCTCAATATTATTCAGTATACCCTGCGGGGCAACCTTAATATCCTTACGGTTAAACAGTTTCGCCAAATGTGCCAGTTCGGCTTCGTCCACATCTTTATCAACCACAACTATAGCGTTATTCAAATCGCCACCTTTTATCAGGTCGTGCTTTAAAAGCATTTCCAGCTCATGCAAAAAGCAAAAAGTACGGCATGATGCAATCTCTTTAACAAACTCGGTTATTGACGATATACTGGCATGCTGGCTACCTAACACCTGCGAGTTATAGTCTACCATGCAGGTAAAACGGTAATCATCCAAAGGCATGGCTACCATATCCACCTTGCGGTCGGGTTCAGAATAATGAATATTATAGGGGATGTGATAGTATTCGCGGTCGGCTTCCTGTTCTACCAATCCGGCATTTAAAATAGCATCAACAAATTGTATAGAGCTGCCATCCATTATCGGCGTTTCGGGGCCATCCATATCTATCAGCACATTATCAACCTCTAAACCTACTAAAGCCGCTAATACGTGCTCAATAGTGCTTACACTGGCACCGTTTTGCGACAGCGTGGTGCCGCGTGACGTATCGGTAACGTTATCTACATCGGCATCAATTATAGGCATTCCCTCTACATCAACCCTCCTGAATTTATAGCCATGATTCTCCGCTGCCGGATGGAACGTCATGGTAACTTTTTCGCCTGTATGCAAACCCGCGCCCGAAACAGTTATAGGCGCTTTAATAGTTTTTTGTTTAATATTCATTCTTGTTGGTCATTTGTCACAGGTCATTGGTCATTGGTTTGGCTAAAAAGCTGCCCTATAATGACCAAGACTATTGACTAATCAATCTGCCTTGCGCAGTTCTGCTATTATTTTTTCTAATTCAATAACTCGTCTTTCTAACTCGGGTAATCTTTGCAATACAACGTTAGAACGCATGTTACTGCTATACGCAAATGCAGGCGAGCCCGCTAACTTTGTGTTTTCTTCTTTTATAGTCCTGCTTATTCCAGACTGAGCCTGAACTTGTGTGCCTTTGGCAATGGTTATATGCCCTACTACACCTACCTGTCCGCCTAATATCACATTTTCAGCCAATTTTGTGCTGCCTGATATACCCGTTTGGGCCGCAATAACCGTGTTTGAGCCAATATCAACATTGTGGGCTATCTGTATCAAATTATCCAACTTGGCACCTTTGCGTATTATGGTTGATCCCATGGTAGCCCGGTCTACAGTGGTATTGGAGCCAACCTCTACATCATCTTCCAGAATAACGTTGCCAATTTGCGCTATTTTGGTGTAAGTACCATCAGCGTTAGGTGCAAAACCAAAACCATCGCTACCAATTACAGCACCGGAGTGTATTGTTACATTGTTACCTAAAACGCAATCAAAATAAACTTTAACATTAGCAAAAAGCGTGGTATTTGCACCAATGCCGGCATTATCGCCAATGTACGTATGCGGATATATCTTACTATTATCGCCAATTTTTACCCCGGCACCAATGTAGGCAAAGGCTCCTATGTAAACATTTTCGCCTAAAACCGCGGTTTCGTGAATAAAGCTGGGTTGCTCTATACCTTCTTTATGCAGCTTATAGGTATTATACTTTTCAAGCAAAACTGTAAAAGCACTATAGGCGTTTTCTACACGTATTAGTGTGGCCTTTACCGGCCCGCTAAGCTCAAGGCTATCATTTACAATAGCAATTGACGCGTTGGTGGTGTACAGATACTGCTCATATTTGGGATTAGCCAAAAATGTTAAGCTGCCCGGCGTAGCCTCTTCTATTTTGGCCAGTTGGCTAACTGCGATAAGAGGATCGCCCTCAACTTTTCCGTTAAGTATAAACGCTATATCCTGTGCTGTAAACTGCATTGCCGCAAATTTATATTATTTAGTTGTTAAAGATTAATGATTGAAGATTAAAGATCGGTTTTGTCATATAACTTACCAAAATACTAAGCCGGCAAGTCACTAATCTTCAATCTTTAAGCGCTAATCTTCAAACATCAGATCCTTACTGTAACAAAGTATATACTTCTTAACTGTTTTAGCCAGGGCTTCCAGATTAGAGTTATCACTTGCAGCAGTAATATCAATTATCTTATCGTTTTTCAACAAGATACGTATGTTGCCGTCGCCGGGTTGATAGGCATCGTTACGTATCGAATCAGAAAAAACAAAATAACCTGCTTCTGCTTTTGATATTTTATATTTATTGACGGCTTTTTCTATTAACTCATCAATATATCCCTTTGCAACAGGCTGTGCTGTAACATCAACATGAAAAAGCTTGCGTTGCACAAAATCTGTACAAAGTTTTGCCAAAACAAAATCTTCATTGGTAGCCCAAACTTTCACTGCCGACATGATATCTGTATCATCCAGTGCCGTAAATATCTCCAGATGATGATCAGCCTCCATCAACGCATCGCTGGTTATTTTATTGGTAAGCAGGTATTCCAGGGCCGGTGTAGCAAAAAGCCGGCTGCCTTGCTCAACCAGCTCCCTGCTGCGTTGCAATATCTTAACAAGCAGCTGCTCTGCGGCTATTACCGTTTTATGCAGGTATACCTGCCAGTACATCAGGCGGCGGGCTATTAAAAACTTCTCTACCGAATAAATTCCCTTCTCCTCAATAACTATATGCCCGTCTTTTACATTCAGCATTTTTATTATCCTGTCAGAACTTATAACGCCTTCGGATACCCCGGTGAAAAAGCTATCCCGGTTCAGATAGTCCAACCTGTCCATATCCAGCTGGCTTGATACCAGTTCGTGCAAAAAGCCTTTCGCGTAAGTCCCTTTAAAAATGCTTATTGCGGTGTTTAGCTGCCCGGTAAACTGCTGGTTTAACCTATCCATCAACATAACGGAAATATGCTCGTGCGATAGCCCTTCAACCAGTGTATGCTCTAACGCGTGCGAGAAAGGGCCATGCCCAACATCATGTAGCAGAATTGCTATGGTTACGCCTTCTTCTTCATCAGCAGTAATCTCATGGCCTTTTGAGCGTAGTACCTCTATAGACAACTTCATTAAGTGCATTGCACCCAATGCATGGTGAAAGCGGGTGTGTAACGCGCCCGGATAAACCAAATGCGTCATACCCAACTGCTTTATATACCTTAGGCGTTGAAAGTACGGATGTTCAATCAGGTCGAACACCAGGTCTGATGGTATGGTGATGAACCCGTAAACCGGGTCGTTAATTATCTTTCGCTTGTTCAAATGCAGATTATATGTTGCAAAAATGCCAAAATAAATAAACTGATTAACACGGTTATGTTAATTTATGTTAATTGCATGGTATTAACCGTAACAAATTACTTGCTTTGGGGTTAAATTACAGATTAAACGCTGTTTAAAACAGTTACTTTTATTTGATTTATACAATATACGATGCAGGATACTACCATACTTTGGGCCGATGACGAGATTGATCTGTTAAAACCACATGTGCTTTTTTTAAGTGAAAAAGGCTACAAGGTAACCACGGTTACCAACGGCCATGACGCTATAGAGGCTTTTACCAAAGATTATTTTGATCTGGTTTTTTTAGATGAGAATATGCCCGGCCTCACCGGTATTGAAACGCTGGCGCGCATTAAAAATATTAATAATGATGTGCCTATAGTTATGATCACTAAAAGTGAAGAAGAGTATCTGATGGAGGACGCCATAGGATCAAAAATTGATGATTACCTGATAAAGCCTGTTAACCCAAAGCAAATACTCCTCACCATAAAAAAACTGACTGAAAACAAACGCCTGGTTACTGAGCGCACAACCATGGCTTATCAGCAGGATTTCAGGAACCTGGGTATTACCCTGAATGAAAGCCTTAGCTACCAGGAATGGGTTGATGTTTACAAGAAACTGATATACTGGGAGCTGGAACTGCAGCAACTGGAAGATGCAGGCATGCACGAAATACTTACCCTGCAAAAGGCCGAGGCCAACACACAGTTTTGCAAGTTTGTTGAGAAGAACTACCTGGGCTGGATAAAAAACCCGGATAATGCGCCAACCAATTCAAGTCAGCTTTTTAAAAAGAAGGTGTTTCCTAAACTGGATGGCAAAGGCCCGCTGTTTTTTATACTGATTGATAATTTGCGTTTTGACCAGTTCAAGATCATCAACCCTATCATCTCAGAATACTTCCGTTTAGAGGAAGAGGATACTTACTACAGCATTTTACCTACAGCAACGCAATATGCCCGTAACTCTATATTTGCCGGTTTAATGCCGTTGGAAATGGAAAAGCGTTTTCCGGACAAGTGGCAGAACGATGAGGACGAAGGGGGCAAGAATTTGTTTGAGGCTGATTTTTTAAGTGATCAGTTAAGTCGCGTTTTACGTAAAGATGTTAAGCACTCTTACCACAAAATATTGAATATTGATGAAGGGCGTTCGCTAAATGATTCCGTAAACAATCTGATGAAGAACGACCTGAACGTTGTGGTTTACAACTTTGTAGATATGCTTTCGCATGCGCGTACCGATATGCAGATGATACGCGAACTGGCGAGCGACGATGCCGCTTACAGGTCGCTTACATTATCATGGTTTGAGCATTCACCGTTGTTTGATCTGCTTAAGTTTTTAAGCCAGAAACAGGCGCGGGTAATAATTACTACCGACCATGGCACCATCCGCGTTAAAAAAGCAAGCAAAATAATAGGCGATAGGAATACCAACACCAATTTGCGCTACAAGCAGGGCCGTAATCTTAACTTTAATCCGAAGGATGTTTTTCACATTCGCAACCCGCATGATGCTATGCTGCCTAAGCTACATGTGAGCTCAAGTTTTGTTTTTGCTAAAGAGGACACTTTTTTTGTTTATCCCAACAACTACAACCACTTTGTTAATTTTTATAATGAAACCTTCCAGCATGGCGGCATCTCATTAGAAGAAATGATCATTCCGGTGGTTACTTATGGGCCAAAGTAATGTTGATTATTTTGCTTAATTTTGAATAAAGGTGTACTACTATGGATACTGCCAAGATTAATATACAGATAAACTTCCAGCAGATTGTCAATGCTGTAAAACAACTCAGCCCTGCAGAAAAACTAAAGTTAAATGAGTTAATTTGGGATGAGAGCAATACTATTCCTTTGGAGCATCAACTGTTAGTTTCGGATCGCATTAAAAAAGCCAGGAAAAATCCTGAAAGCATGCTGGATTGGGATGAAGCTTCGAAAACGCTACTGCCATAAATGACTTCGTATAAGATAAAGATCAGCCCAGAAGCTTTATCAGATATTCAGGAGGCTAGTAATTGCTATAATAAACAAGTCCCTGGATTGGGTTCCCGCTACCAAAAAAACGTGAAACAACAAATTGAAATATTAAAGAAACGCGCAGAGGGTTACAGTGTGCGCTATGAGGATGTTCACTGTGTGCTGGTGAAGAAATTCCCATTTTTGATTCACTTTACTATTAACAAAGAAGCTCATTTTGTAGAGGTGTTTGCTGTTTTTCACACAAGTCGTAACCCCACGATATGGCACGAGAGAAAAGGAGAATAATATTCTTATTTTTGACACTCATATCATGCAATAACGATTTGAATTAGAACATAAGTGACGTTAACAGCCACATCCCTTTCTGATCTCCCTACCATTGCGCAACAGCTTCTAAGTTACGCCGGAGATACACGTATATTTTTATTTCATGGTGATATGGGCGCAGGCAAAACTACGCTGATAAAGTCGGTTTGTGCTGAATTAGGTGTAGCAGCCTCCGTTAGCAGCCCCACATTCGCTATAGTAAATGAATATGAGCGTGCAAAAGATCGTATTTATCATTTTGATTTTTACCGCCTTAAAAATCAAACGGAGGCCCTGGATATGGGATGTGAAGAATATTTTTACTCTGGCGACTACTGTTTTATTGAATGGCCGGAAAAGATTCCGGATATGCTCCCGGCTCATTATATCAATATAACCATCAGCGTTTTAAATGACGCTACCCGGACGATATCATTTGAAGCATTTTAATGTTTTTTTCTTATCTTCATCGGCCATAAATAACGCGTTATGAGTTCAGGGAAATACAGTGGGTTCTCAGATGTAGCCAAACAAGCTATGATGCAACCTCAGGAGTCAATGCTTGAGGTAAAAAACAAAAAAAACAAACTATACATAGGTATTCCCAAAGAGGTCTCTTTTCAGGAGAACCGCATACCACTTACGCCATTGTCTGTAGCCTTGCTGGTAAACAACGGGCACGACGTTATGCTGGAAAGCAACGCCGGAAAAGCCGCAAAGTTTTTAGATAAGGATTATGCCGAACAGGGCGCGCAAATAGTATTCGAAACAAAAAAGGTTTACGAGGCTGACATAATCATTAAAATAGCTCCGCCTACCCTGCAGGAAATTGAGCTGATGAAACCCGGTCAGATCTTAATATCCGCACTGCAGATCTCAACCATGAAAGCCGAGTGCCTGCAGGCTATGATGGCGAAAAAGATAACCGCTTTGTGTTTTGAGCATCTGAAAGACGAGGGCGACTCTTTGCCGGTGGTACGCGCTATGAGTGAAATTGTGGGGGCAACCTCTATTTTGATAGCCGCGGAATACCTGAGTAATATTTTTGGTGGTAAGGGCCTGATGTTAGGTGGCATTACGGGCGTTCCGCCTACAGAAATTGTTATTTTAGGTGCCGGCACCGTAGGCGAATATGCTGCCCGTACAGCCATATCCCTCGGCGCTGAAGTGAAGGTTTTCGACCCATCAATCTATAAGCTTCGCCGCCTGCAAAATAATATTGGCGCAAGGGTATTTACATCCGTTGTACAGCCTATTGTATTAGAAAAAGCTATCACCACCTGTGATGTGGCTATTGGTGCCATGCGTGCCGAAGATGGCCGCAGCCCTTGCATCGTATCAGAAGCTACAGTAAGCCGCATGAAACCCAACTCGGTAATTATTGATGTGAGCATAGATCAGGGTGGCTGTTTTGAAACATCCGAAATTACCAACCATACCCATCCTGTTTTCCGCAAGTACGATGTTATCCACTATTGTGTGCCCAATATAGCATCGCGTGTTGCACGTACGGCAACCTATGCGCTTACCAATATTTTTGCCCCTATTTTACTCGATATAGGCGAACAAGGCGGTATAAAGAATGTAATATGGCAAAAAGCGGGCGTACGGGAGTCTGTTTATATCTATCAGGGCAATCTCACTAACAAGTACGTTGCCGAACGTTTTTCCCTGCCATGCAAAGACCTTGATCTATTGATCGTATCGCACCATTAACCTACTGCAAAGCTTACTAATGACTATTTGTAGGGGGAACAAATGATGGGTAAAAGCTCTCCAAAATATATTGCTGAGGTATTTCTGTTGAATGCTGTTTTTTACCGTAATGACTTATAAAAAGGTCAACTTTACCGGAGTTGGCATTTAAAGTAACAGTAAACATAAGGTCATTATCATTAGCGGCTACACCAGAAAAAGGCGACGCGGCCCCTAAAGCGGAGAGCAAGGGTATAACATTATTATATTTGGCCACTACCAACACTTTATTACCCACAAAATTCTTTTTTATCTTGTCGGCTAACGCTTTGATGCTATCAGCATAAACACGCGGAAGTATTTTTGCCTTCTGGCCTAATACGTCGGCAGTTTGTTGCGCTGCCTTAGTTTCGTCAATATAAATGGCCTGTAACTTTTCGCGTTTTAATATTTTAGCCAACTCCTCCGCGCGGGCCTGCCCTGCCGAATTTAAAACATCCTGCTTGCCCGTTTCAGCATGCATTACAATCCAAACGCTGGTTTTCTGCGCAAGGGCATTAAAATTGCTTAGCAATAAGCAACAAATTATAACAGTAAGTATGCGTATAGAAGAAACGTATCTTTTCATGAGCAAAGAAGTATATTTAAAAATTCATGCGTACTATACAAATATATCTCATTTAAAATGATAATTAATAAAGAGTATATGAAAAGATTCTGGAAGGTTTTAGTTGCAACGTTTACCGGCTTTTCTGATGATAACGGGTTAAAGCTGAGCGCTTCTTTAGCTTATTATACCGTATTCTCTATAGCACCATTGTTGTTTTTGTTGATAGCTATAGTGGGGCTTTTTCCAATGGCAAAGGGCGATTCGCTTTACCAGGATCTGGGCAGATTTGTAGGTAAAGACGCCGCTACGCAACTGCATACTACCGTAACAGCATTAAAACTTAGCGGTAAAAGCACATTGGGGTTTGTATTGGGTATTGCCACGCTTATGCTTGGTGCAAGCAGCATATTTATTGAGATACAGGACTCGTTGAATACCATATGGCGGGTTAAGGCTAAACCCAAAAAAGGTTGGGTAAAAATGCTTCAAAACAGGTTTCTTTCCTTCTCACTCATTATCAGTTTAGGCTTCCTGTTGCTGGCGTCGCTGTTGATAAACTTACTGGTGGATGCTTTAAGCGCCCGCATTGAACACTTTTTACCGGCAATAACCGGGCTGTTATTAAAGGGGGTTAACATGGCGGTTGAGGCCATCATAATCTCTATACTGTTTGCCATCATATTTAAATTTTTACCTGATGTTAAGATCAGATGGAAAGATGTACGCATAGGCGCTTTTTTTACTGCCGTACTCTTTATGTTGGGACAATATTTAATTGGCATATACATACAATACACAGCCCAGGGATCAGTTTACGGGGCTGCCGGATCACTTATCGTTATTTTAGTTTGGATCTACTACACATCGGCCATTCTATACATTGGCGCGGAGTTTACACAGGTATACGCCGAAGCTATAGGCAGTAAAATTGAGCCTGCCCCATACGCCGTGTACGTTAAACAAACAGAAGTTGAAGCCGTAGTTAAGGAGTTGCCTCCGCAAAATCCGCAATTGGAGGGTAAACTTAAAACCCCTACAGACAAGGGTAACTAATTGTAAGTTAGGTTAATTCCTTTTTGCTCATTAAAATTTGTAATTTTAATAGCCAATTATAATTATCAGTTAATAATGTCGCGGGCTGTAAAATATAACACCCTTTTATTTTTATTGACGCTTATCTGCTGCGCTTCATCAGCATGGGCGCAGCAATTTGACATTATCGGTAAGAAAAATCGCGTATCTATCAACTTCAAACTGATACGCAGCATGGTGGTTGTACCGCTAAAAATAAACAGTAAAGGGCCCTACAATTTTATACTCGACACGGGTGTCGGGTTGATGCTTATTACCGATCATAAGCTTATTGATTCTTTGAATATTGCAAATAAACGCACCATAACAATAGCCGGATTAGGCGAGCGCGACAATTATGAAGCCGTAATTGCCCCATTGGTGAATATTGACATCGCCGGTAAATTGGTTAGCCGGGATGTATCAGCGGCTATATTAAAAGAGGATTTTTTTGGGCTATCTAATTATGCCGGTATACCCATCCATGGTTTGCTTGGGGCCGATTTTTTTAAAAAACTTGCCGTAAAAATCAGCTTTGTAGATAGCACGCTGGTAATCACCCGGCCAGGCGGCATGCATATTTTCAGGGGGGCAGAAAAAATACCCATAACTGTAGAGGAGGGCAAGCCGTATATAAAAACCCAGGTTACTTTAACCAACGGAAACAAAAAAACCAACAAATTATTAGTTGATCTGGGAGCGGGGCATCCTGTGTCATTAGAAAAAATAACCACTCTGCCACAAAAATCAATCAAAGCGAATTTAGGCGTAGGTTTAAACGGCTTAATTGACGGTCATTTAGGGCGTATAAGCAGTATAGCCCTGGGGAAATATAATATTAACAGCGTAATTGCTTCCTTCCCCTCTGACGACCCATCATTTAAAATATCTGTACAACGCGATGGCAGCATAGGCGTGGGGATACTTAAGCGGTTTGACATTATATTCGATTATCAAAATAATCTGATGTATTTAAAGTCCAATATGTATTTCAAGCTTCCTTTTGAACATGACATGACAGGAATAAGCTACCATGCCAATGGAGAAAATTTTGAACACCTGATAGTTGAAAAAGTTGATGAAGGTTCAGTTGCCGAAGAAATGGGCATACAGGTAGAGGATGAAATAGTATCAATAAATTTAAAGCCAGTTGGCAAAATGAATATGCAACAAATTGACGATCTGCTTAAATCAAGAGACGGGCGCACACTTCTGCTGGAATTATACCGCGATAAAACAACCGAGAGGGTATTGCTTACTTTAAAACGAAGGATTTAACCTGCGTTTATATTATTTTAACTGACTTATATTTTCAAAAAAAGCTGTTTGCAGATCAAGTAGCGACCGGACATTGATTTTTTCGCCATACATATCGAAGCATAAAAATTTTGAATTCTTTTGATCACCGGATTTGCTTTTTTCCAGTAAATTAAATGTTTCAAAAAAATAATGATTGGTTGTTACCTTGCTTCGCTTATTGGTTTGGGAAGTGTTTAATCTGAATCCGATGGCATTTAGCCATTTGTGCACTTTGTTGTGCAAGTTGCCAATATTGTTCATAAGAGAGATTGTTTTATGAATTTAACGAAAAATTAAAAGATATGTTTCATCAAAAACACCTCATTTATAAACAGTTGTTAAATATCTCGCTCCGTGACGTTAAATTAATATATTTAAAAGAAATGACGGTTAGCCATAAGGCTTGGCTATCGCAATACACAAACACAATAAAATAAACCCCAATAAAAACTTATATATGAAAGTAAAATACCTGCTGTCAACTTTATTATTTACCACGCTAATCATTGCATCGTGCGGCAAAACCGGCCCCGACGGACCTAAAGGTGATACCGGTGCTGCCGGGCCTCCGGGTGCCACCGGCGCGACAGGGGCTTCAGGCGCTCCCGGCCCGCAAGGGGCTACAGGAGCCACCGGCGCAACAGGGGCAACGGGGGCTACAGGAGCCGCCGGCACAACAGGGGCCACCGGGGCTACAGGAGCTACCGGTGCTGACGGGCCACAGGGAGCGACCGGACCGGCCGGTGCTGACGGAAAAGATGGTGCTGATGGAAAAGATGGTGCCGACGGACAAAGCGCCGTTGTAGCCAACTATCTTTTTACTAATAAAAGTGTAGTGCTGGTGGGCAATACCCGTTTCAATTTACCGGCTATTACCCAAAGCATTGTCAATACAGGCATTGTATTGGCTTATTTTAGAAATACCGGCACATCTACATCATGGAATGCCTTGCCATATAATGAAGCGGGAAATACGTTAAGCCTCACGTCGTATGGGGTTGGTTATGTTGACGTTAAGGCCAACTTTGCTGCTTCGGGCCTTGATTTTAGGTTTGTTATTATTCCGGGCACATCACTAACCAATATGATGGCCAATAACCCCGGGCTTAATTTGAACAACTTTAACCAGGTACAGGCAGCTTTACATATTAATTAACAGCGCCTTAATGGGCAAACAATTTAAATTAACAAGGATTGCGCCTACGCCAAGCGGGTATCTGCATTTAGGAAATGCCTACTCGTTTGCGCTTACCGCGGCCATTGCTAACCAAACCGGAGCTGAAATTTTATTGCGCATAGACGATCTTGACCGTGAAAGGACAGAGACAGCGTACGTAAACGACATTTTTGAAACACTCAGCTTTCTGAATATCGCGTGGCAGCGGGGGCCGTCTAGTTTGGATGAGTACATAAATCAATGGTCGCAGTTATTGCGATTGAGCATTTATCAGCCGGCCCTTGATAAATTAAAGCAAAGCGGTAACATTTTTGCATGCTTATGCTCGCGCAAACAACTGCAAACTGCCGGATATGAATGTAACTGTGCTCAATTAAATGTCCCGCTTGAAACCGCGGGGGCTGCATGGCGTATACTTACTGATGACAGGGTTTTATTCATCAATACGCTTACAGGGGGCACAATAAATTTGCCATTGCCTGCAGATATGAAAAACTTTATCGTGAGGAAAAAAGATGGGTATACGGCCTATCAATTAACATCCCTTATGGATGACATTCACTTTGATGTAGATCTCATTGTACGGGGCGAGGATCTTTGGCCCTCTACCATCGCCCAACATTATCTCGCTGCTGTTTTGGATATAAATGCATTCAATCAAATAACTTTTCATCACCACAAATTATTACTTGCTGATAGTGATGCAAAGCTTTCAAAATCGACAGGGGCAACATCAATTCAACACTTGCGTAACCAAGGCCTGTCATCTGATATGGTTTATGATAAGTTGGGTCAGATGCTTACCCCGAAAATAAAACTGTCTCAATGGGCCGATCTATCGTACAACTTTTAGTTGTTTCTCAGCACTAAAAGCTCTAAATATGTTTACATCAACGTTCTGTAATATTTACGCACGCCATTAAAACCGTTAAAAGGTTTTTAACTACTTTTGTACCATGATAGAATTGCCGGTAGTTCCAGCTAATCAACAAACGCGTAAGCCAGACTGGCTAAGAGTAAAGCTTCCAACCGGGAAGGAATATGCTCATGTACGTGGTTTAGTTGATGATCATAAATTGCATACTATTTGCGAAAGCGGCAATTGCCCTAATATGGGCGAGTGCTGGGGTGCCGGTACCGCTACCTTTATGATCTTAGGTAACATATGCACCCGGTCATGCTCATTTTGCGCCGTAGCCACCGGAAGACCGCTGGCAGTAGACACCGATGAGCCGAACCGCGTTGCTAATTCGGTTAAGCTAATGCAGGTAAAGCATTGCGTTATAACATCTGTTGACCGCGACGACCTAAAAGACGGTGGCTCAATCATTTGGGCCGAAACTATAAACGCTATCCGCCAGCAAAGCCCGGGCACCACTTTAGAGACTTTGCTACCTGATTTTAGAGGTAATTGGGATAACCTGGCGCTGGTGCTGGCAACACGCCCCGAGGTGGTATCGCATAACCTTGAAACCGTAAGGCGCCTTACCCGCGAGGTACGTATACAAGCAAAATACGACCGTAGTCTTGAAGCGTTAAAGCACATATCACAGGCTGGTTTACGTACAAAATCGGGCATTATGCTTGGCCTGGGCGAAACAGAAGCTGATGTTTTAGAAGCTATGGATGATCTGCTTACCGCAGGCGTACAAATTTTAACATTAGGCCAATATTTACAGCCTACACGCAGTCATCATCCCGTGGTTGACTGGATACATCCGGATCAGTTTGCCTTTTATAAGGAAGTTGGATTAAGCAAGGGTTTTAGATATGTAGAGAGCGGGCCGCTGGTACGCTCGTCATATCACGCTGAAAAACACCTGTTTGAAATCTGATATTTCCTTTATATATTCACCCCCGTTGAGTAGAAAAAGCAAAATATCCCTATCAGAAGAACAGCTGGTTTTGGCCTTACAAAACCGCGAAAAAATAGCTATCGAGGCATTGTACGATATGTACTCGGCCTCGTTATATGGCGTAATTTCCCGCATAATTAATGATACCCCTACTGCCGAAGATGTTCTACAGGAAACCTTTGTAAAAATATGGCATTCCTTTGCTGCCTACAGCCCTGATAAGGGCCGTTTGTTTACATGGATGGTAAATATTGCCCGCAATTTGTCAATAGACAAGCTTCGCTCCAAGGATTTTAAAAATCAGAACAAAAACCAGGAGATAGAAAATAACGTAACTTTTATAGACGAACAGCGCAATACGGTTTACAAACCCGAGCTGCTTGGAATAAAAGAAATGGTGCAAACGTTAAAACCGGAGCAGCAGGCTATTCTTGATCTGGTTTATTTTAAGGGATACACCCATGTGGAAGCTGCCGAAGAATTAGGCATACCATTAGGCACCATAAAAACCCGCTTAAGAACGGCAATAATTGAGCTGAGGAAATACTTTAATTAACGCTTAGTTGGACGATACAAAAGCATATATTGAATCTGGAATACTTGAGTTGTATGTTTTGGGGGATGGAAACCCCGAAGAGCGCGAACAGGTAGAGCAAATGGCTGCTGCTTATCCGGCTGTAAAGACGGAGTTGCGCGATATAGAAGCCGCGCTTGAGCTTTATGCCGCCGAGAATGCCGTTGAACCCGCAGAGCAACACAGGTATAAAGTATTGAACAGCCTGGTTACCAATTTTGCCGACGACAGTACCTTCCGCTCAAAAAAACCCGACGTTGAAACAAAAGTAGTTTCGCTCCCTGAGCGCTCAACCGGTAATTTTTATAAGTATGCCTTTGCAGCCAGTATTACGCTGTTAATTGGCAGCCTGGTTGCCTTATATAGCACGTATAATAAACTGCAAAACAGCAATCAACAGTTGATCGTGCTTAATTCACAAAACACAAAGTTCAGTAAAACCATCAACCATATAGATGAAGAGCTTGGCGTTTTCAGGGACTCTACCTTTAAATTACTGAAGTTAAAGGGAACACCCAAAATGCCCTCAGCACAAATGACGGTGGTCTGGAGCCCTGTTAAAAAGAAGGTGATGATAGACATGGTTGGCATGCAATTGCCAGACAATGATCAGTCGCACCAATACCAGTTGTGGGCCATTGTTAATGGCAAGCCTGTTGATCTGGGCGTATTTGACAAAAGCAATGCTGACGCTACAGACATGAAGCCTATGAAACCCGTTGAACAAGCCGTAGCATTTGCCGTAACGCTTGAGCCCCGCGGCGGCAGTGTTAACCCCACCATGAGCGAAATGATGGTTATCGGTCAGTTCTGACCCTCTCTTTTTTAATTAAAAATCAGTTCCTTTTTCTGGCTTTTGGCAAAAAATTGTCAAAAAAATCATTTTGCGTGTAATTTTTATGCCTTACTGTGCTGTAATTAGCCAAAAGAAAGTGCAAACCGCTACTAATGATCTTTTTAACACATTTTTTTACAAAAAAATACTATTTATTGTAACGAAGCGTATATAAATGGTGTCTTATAGATATACCAGCAAAAGAGTATTAGTTCTTTATAAGATCAGTTAATATGTTTAGAGAAACGGATGTGTGATACTCGCATCCGTTTTTTTTATGCCATTAATTTTGACATTGTTGCCGGCAGCCTTTGTATTACCTGAGTTGGCATAACCACATTGGCGCGATTAGGTAAGGCCAGGTCATCACCTGCTTTACCATGAATATAAACACCTAATATACACGCATCTTCGGGCTGATATTTTTGCGCCAAAAGGGATGTTACTATACCGGTTAAAACATCGCCCATACCGCCCGTAGCCATGGCAGGATTACCTGTAGAATTGAAATAAACACGCCCCTTCGCTGTGGCTATAAGCGTATAATCGTTCTTCAAAATAATATTGATATTCAATTCGGCTGCTTTGGCACTTGCCGTTTGCATGCGTTGCCACCAGTTAGCATGTTGGCCAAACAGCCTGTCAAACTCCTTCATATGCGGCGTTAAAACGCTTCCTGCGGGCAGTTTATTTAACAGGTGAGGAGTTTCTGCTAATAAATTAAGCGCGTCCGCATCCACAACAATGGGCTTGTTAAAATGCTCAAGTGTTTCTGCGAGTAACTTAAGCGCGTTATCCTTTTTGCCCAGCCCTGGTCCAATGCCAATGGCGTTATACTTATCCCAATCAATTTTGGGGGCTTGGTTTTCTTCACGAATAATAGCCATTATCTCCGGCTGTGCGCTGTTCAACGCAACCAAACCGCTTTGCGGGATGCAGGCAGTTGTAAGGCCCGCACCCGTAAACAAACAAGCCGAAGCACTTAATAAAGCTGCACCCATAGTTTCAGGTTCGCCGGCTATAATTAAAGCATGGCCATAAGTTCCTTTGTTGCTGAATTGCGTACGTGGTTTAATGATCGCTTTTGCATCTTTTTCTTCAACAAACTGATAAGGTGAGTTAAGCGAATTAGTAAACTTTTCGTCGAGGCCGATATTTACTGCCTTCCAGCAATGTATGTAGGGCGCGGATTCGGGCAGCAAGAAATTGATCTTGGGCTGCTGAAAGGTAATAACCACATCCGCCTTTATCACCGTTGCATCTGGTGTTATCTCACCATCAGCAAAAAAACCTGTAGGGATATCAACAGCCACCACATTAGCTGATAAGCTATTGATGAACTTCGCGAGCCGTTCATAATCGCCCTTAAGCGGCTTGTTCAGTCCGCTGCCCAATAAAGCGTCAATAATAACTGAAGCAGTCTCGCCGGCAAAGTCAACGCCTGGCAAAAGCTCTAAAATGTTAATTGCTGACTTCTGGAGTCGTTGCAAATTAACATCAAAATCAGGCGTAGTTTTTTCGGCATAACGCGCTACTTTAACATTCAGGTTAACATAGCCATGTTCAAATAATATACGTGCTATAGCTAAACCATCGCCACCGTTGTTACCTGTACCGCAGTAAACGGCGATACCCTGCTTTTTATCCGGAAAATGATTTACAAACCAACCTACAAATGCTTTGGATGCGCGCTCCATCAAATCAACAGAACTTATGGGTTCATTGGCTATAGTATAAGCGTCGGCCTGGCGGATCTGTTGGGCGGTTAATAAAGGCAGCATATTAGATCAATTTGATTTTGACGGCTTTTGTTTTAAATATACCTAAAGCGGGTGCAGCGTAAACAAATGCTCATCCAAAATTTCCCCATCCTTTACAACCGATCTGGGCAATATACCCTGTTTAATAAAACCTGCTTTCTCCAACACCCGCATTGATGCCGGGTTATTACCAAGTGTATTGGCCTGTATGCAAACAATATCCAGATGCGTAAATGCGTAGTTGGTAATCAATTCGACAGCTTCGGTAATTATCCCCTTGCCTCGATGAGCCGGGGTTATCCAGTAACCCAACAAAGGGGTTTTGCGGTAAATATCTTCCCGCATATCAACACTTATTACACCCACAACTTCGCCGTTTATATCAATGGCAAAATTGGTAATGGGCTCTTCAATTATTTTTATGCTGATAAAATACTCCGCATCGGTAATAGTGTAGGGGTAGGGAAACCGGTCTAACAGGGTAGCAGATACGCTTCTGTCATTAGCATGCTTCTGAAGCGAGTTGGCATCGTTAGCCCGCCAGCGCCTCAACACAAAGTTATTTCCGGTTAATTGCATGCCATAAAATTAGTAATATTACACTATCACAATCAGATGAAAAAAATATATCCCCTACTGTTATTACTTTATTTCGGTTGCAGCAAGCCCCAACCCGTTAAAATAAAGGCGGAACTGGTGGCAAAAAAAAGCATACTGGCCATAAGCGGCCTCGACTCGGTTATATTAAATGACATTGCCCGGGATAGTATTGCCAATTGGCAAAGTGTTTTCCCGGTTTACCGCATGCCCGTTGATACCGATATGAAAGATTACCAGAATGAGCAGCCGGGTAACTATTGGGTAAACAAAGGCACCCTGTTTTTTCAACCCGACACCGCGTTTAAACCACACCAACCCTACTTTTTACGCTACTATGATCACTCTACCGGGAAAGAGGCCTGGGATTACATCAAAAACAATAACCAAAAAGGCGCCACAGCCTATACAGACCTTACATTTACACCCTAATGGTATTGATAATCAAATATTAATTATTATATTTGCATCGAATAAAAAAAGAGGGGGCCGTTTGCCCCCTCTTTTTAGTTAACAATAATTTTTTATTCGCGCATTTACTGCATAAAGTTGATGCGGGATATTAGTGTGGCAGAATATGAATATTGAAAAAAGGGTTGCCGAACTTGTTGCTGAGAAGATAACCGAGATTGAACGCCCCGACCTGTTTTTAGTAAGTGCAAACCTGTTATCAAACGGTCAGCTTATTATTCTGGTTGATGGCGATAGCGGGATAGGGATAGCTGAATGTGTACAGATAAGCCGTTATGTTGGCTTTAAACTGGAAGAGGAAGATGTTATTAAAACCGCTTACAACCTGGAGGTTTCATCGCCGGGCATTGATACGCCTTTAACAATGGCGCGCCAGTACACTAAAAATATAGGCCGCAACCTGGCCATTAAGATGGCTGATGGCAGCAAGCGCGAAGGCAAGTTGAACGGGCTTACAGAAGACGCCTTATTAATAGAAGAACAAATAAAACAAAAAGGGAAAAAGGCTGAAATTATTGAAAGCGTTATCCCTTTAGATAATATAACCGAAACAAAAGTTTTAATATCATTTAAGTAAGAACCATCGTGAGCTACAAAAATCAACTCGCTCATGATAGCTTCATTACCTTAAAGAACAACAATTCAATGAAAAATGAGCAATATTAATTTGATCGATTCCTTTCAGGAATTTAAGGATTTCAAGAACATTGACAGGCCCACAATGATGAGCGTGCTGGAAGACGTTTTCAGAAGCATGATCCGTAAAAAATATGGCACAGACGAAAACTGCGACGTAATTGTAAACACCGACAACGGTGACCTGGAGATATGGCGCACGCGTGTGGTTATGGAAGACGGATTTAGCGAGGATGACGACCTGGAGATTGAATTAGCAGAAGCTAAAAAATTGGATGAGGACCTGGAAGTTGGTGATGATTATGTGGAGTTGATCACTTTAGAAAGCTTTGGCCGCAGGGCTATTTTAGCTGCCCGCCAAACACTGGTTTCAAAAATTCTGGAACTGGAGAAAGATGAGATCTTCAAAAAATATAAAGACCGCGTTGGCGAGATCGTTACCGGTGAAGTATACCAGGTTTGGAAAAAAGAAACTTTGGTATTAGATGATGAAGGCAACGAGCTTTTATTGCCTAAAACTGAGCAGATCCCTGCCGATTACTTTAAAAAAGGCGACAGTGTTAAAGCCATTGTTTACAAGGTAGATATGCTTAACGCTAACCCTAAGATCATTATATCACGTACAGCTCCTGAGTTTTTACAGCGTTTGTTTGAACTGGAAGTGCCCGAGATCTTTGACGGTTTGATCACCATTAAAAAGATCGTTCGTGAGCCGGGCGAGCGTGCTAAAGTTGCCGTTGAATCATATGATGACCGTATCGATCCGGTTGGTGCCTGTGTGGGTATGAAAGGATCACGTATACATGGTATAGTACGCGAATTGAAAAATGAAAATATCGACGTAATAAACTTTACTAACAATATTCAGTTATATATACAGCGTGCTTTATCGCCTGCAAAGATCACTTCTATAAAACTGGATGACGAGAAAAAAACGGCGGCGGTTTATTTAAAGCCAGATCAGGTATCATTGGCAATCGGTCGTGGTGGCCACAACATCAAATTAGCGGGCAAGTTAACCGGCTATGAAATAGACGTTTACCGCGAGGCTGATGAGCATGATGAGGACGTGGATATTGAAGAATTTGCAGACGAAATTGACAGCTGGATATTAGACGAGTTTAAACGCATAGGCCTGGATACTGCAAAGTCAGTATTGGCACTATCAGTAAATGAGCTGGTTAAACGTACAGATCTGGAAGAAGAAACCGTTAAAGATGTGCTATCGATATTAAAGGCTGAGTTTGAATAAAATAATATAAGCCAAATTAAAATCGTATTTTTGCATTATTAAGCAGGGAAAGACTTATAAAACAAGAGAAAGAGTAATAAATGTCCGAAGACAAATCTATTAAGTTAATTAAAGCAGTAAAGGAACTCAACATTGGTATGGGTACCATTGTAGACTTTTTAGCCGGCAAAGGCTTTAAAGTTGAAAAGCAGCCAATGGCTAAGCTTAGCAATGACATGTACAGTGCCCTTTTGAAAGAGTTTGCTGTTGACAAAAGTATTAAGGAAGAAGCCAAACAGATCAGCATAGGCAAGATCAGGAAGGAGGACGCAGGGTTTCCTGCCGATAAACAGCCTGAGGTACGCCGTTCGCGTGGTGATTTTGAAAATGAGGAGATCCTTATTAAAAATGCGGGGCAGTTTAACGCTCCTGCGGCTCAACCTAAGCCGGCACCGGCACCCGCAGCACCTGCTGCAGAACGCCCGGAAAGCCAAAATCAGGATGCACTTCCTGGTGTAAAGGTGGTTGGCAAAATAGATTTGAACAACTTACACGCAAAACCTCCGGTAACTGAAAATAAGCCTGAACCACAAGTTGAAAAACCTGTGGCAGAAGAAGTGAAACCTGTTGCACAGCTCGAAGCTGCTAAGCCGGCGGAGCCAGAAGTGGTAAAACCACCTGTGGCAGAAGCACCTCCGGCTGTTGCACCCGTTGCTGAAAAAGCCCCGGCTGCGCCTGCACCAACGCAAAAACCAGCTGCTACACCTGAACCCCAGGCAGAAGCGGCCAGTGAAGATAATGAAGTTATTCGTGCTAAAGCAGAACGCCTTAGCGGACCAAACATTGTAGGTAGAATTACCCTGCCCGTTAACGAGCCTAAGCGTAATCCGGTGGCATCGTCGTCAAACACCAATGCCGACCACAAACGTAAACGGAAGCGTAAAGAGGGCGGCCCTAACCCGCAACAAGGTACAGGCACACCAGGTACTAACCAGGGTGGCGGACAAGGAAATAACAACAACAATAATAATCGCCCGGACTTTAGAAATAACAGGCCGGGTGGTCAAGGTGGTGGTGTAGGTCGCCCTGATTTCAGGAACCGGAATGCTACACCTTCTACGCCGAAAGAAGAACCGACTGAAAAAGACATACAAGACCAAATAAAGGCCACACTTGCCCGTTTAAGCGGCGCAGGTAAATCTGGTAAATTTGCTCAGCGTGCTAAGTTCCGCCGTCAAAAACGTGATGATGTAGCCGCAAATGCTGATGAACTGGCAATGGAGCAGGAAGCACAATCAAGAGTGCTGAAAGTTACAGAGTTTGTTACGGCAAATGAGCTGGCTATAATGATGGACGTACAGGTAACGCAGATCATTTCAACCTGTATGAGCCTGGGTATGTTCGTGTCTATCAACCAAAGGCTTGACGCTGAAACATTAAGCATTGTTGCCGAGGAATTTGGCTACAAAGTGGAGTTTGTTAAGCCACAGGATGAAGAAGCCAACCTTGATCAGGAAGATGAACCGGAAGATCTAATACCACGCGCGCCTATTGTAACCATAATGGGCCACGTTGACCACGGTAAAACATCATTGCTTGACTTTATACGCAAAACCAACGTAATAGGCGGCGAAGCAGGTGGTATAACCCAGCACATTGGTGCTTATGAGGTAACCCTTCCGGGAGATAAAGGCAAAATAACATTCCTGGATACACCGGGTCACGAGGCGTTTACCGCCATGCGTGCAAGGGGTGCACAGGTTACAGATATTGTAATTATAGTTATTGCTGCAGACGATAGCGTGATGCCGCAAACCCGCGAGGCCATAAACCACGCGCAGGCTGCAGGTGCCCCTATCATCTTTGCCTTTAACAAAATAGACAGGCCAGGGGCTAATGCTGATAAAATACGTGAGCAACTGTCTGCCATGAATATTTTGGTTGAAGAATGGGGCGGTAAATACCAAACACAAGAAATCTCAGCTAAATCAGGCTTAAATATTGAGCTGCTTTTAGAGAAAATATTGCTTGAAGCTGAATTGTTAGAGCTTAAAGCTAATCCTAACAAACGTGCTGTAGGTACAGTAATTGAAGCCGCTTTAGATAAAGGCCGTGGTATTGTTACCACGATATTAGTACAATCAGGCCGCCTTAAAGTGGGCGATCCGATATTAGCAGGCTGCTACAGCGGTCGTGTTAAGGCACTGACCAATGAGCGTGGCCAGCGGGTTGAATCTGCAGGACCATCAACACCGGTACAGGTTTTGGGTATGCAGGGCGCACCAACAGCGGGCGATAAATTTAACGCGTTAGAAAGCGAAGTTGAAGCGCGCGAAATTGCAAACAAACGTATGCAGTTACAACGCGAACAAGGCTTACGCACACAGAAACACATTACCCTTGATGAAATTGGCCGCCGTTTGGCAGTTGGTAACTTTAAGGAGCTTAACCTGATTGTTAAAGGTGACGTGGATGGTTCTATCGAAGCATTATCCGATTCATTATTGAAACTTTCAACTGAGCAGATCCAGGTAAACATTGTATCAAAAGCGGTTGGGCAGATCTCTGAGTCAGACGTATTATTAGCTTCGGCTTCTGACGCGATCATCATCGGTTTCCAGGTTCGCCCTTCAGGCGGTGCACGTAAACTGGCAGAGCAGGAGCAGATAGATATCAGGTTATACTCCATCATTTACGATGCTATCAACGAGATAAAAGCGGCGATGGAAGGCATGCTTGCGCCTGAGTACGAAGAGAAAATTGTTGCTAACGTTGAGATCCGCGAAACCTTCAAGATCAGCAAGGTGGGTACTATTGCAGGTTGTATGGTATTGGATGGCAAGATCACCCGTAACAGCAAGATCCGCATAGTGCGCGAAGGTGTAGTTATTTACACCGGCGAACTAGCTTCGTTAAAACGTTATAAAGATGATGTTAAAGAAGTTGCTACAGGTTACGAGTGCGGTTTGAACATCAATAACTTTAATAATATTGAGGTAGGCGACATTGTTGAAGCTTACGAAAATGTAGAAGTTAAGCGTAAGTTGTAAATAAATAAGATAAAATAATGAAAGCCGCCTTGTTGAAAGGCGGCTTTCTTTTTTACCGTTTACTTTGCCAGATGACTTATTCCATTTTCTGATGGTAACAAATCCAATATTCTATAAAGAACAGCAAAAGCCACTTCTTATAATATTAAATTTACGCTTCATTTTCCTGGGAGTTTATCAAAAAGTGATGGAGATCCCAGATCGCTTATATCATATTTATCTGGTGTAAACATATCCATAATTTTATCTAATTCTGTCTCCGGCTTAATGGCATGAAACTCCAACGCGTCTGCTTTACCGTTATAAAATGCAGCCACTCGCAACAGATATTTAAAAGCGCGAAAAAGAATTTGCACCAAAAAGATCAATATAGCAGTCGCGCTAACTCGAACAGTTATCACATTTGCTGGATCTACAACTTTTACAGAATCTACAGGATGAATTAAAACGTAAAACCCCGCTATAATGACAAGTAAGGTTGCAATGAAGACTATAACCGATATATTGTTGAATAATACTGCTCTTAAACGTAATTTTTTAACTAGTTTAACGGAGCTATCATTTGCTATCCATTCATGATTGTCGAAAATTATAAATGGGATTAAATTAAATGGTATCACCAACAATAAACCTATCACCAGCAGCAAAACTGTGGCAAACGAAAGCCATGCGATAGGTGATTGTTGGTTAACCAGGTAGTGCTTTGCAAGCATAACAATTATTGCAATGGCAATTGCAATCAATCCTATTTTAACTTTCATAAATGGTTCAGGATGAGTGTTTGTATAAAAATACGTAAATATTTATCATTATTATATAGCTGCATATAGTATCCATTTAGTGTTAATAATATAACAATATTAAAGTACACCACATTGTTGAAGCTCACGAAAATGTAGAGGTTAACGTAGGTTGTAAGCTTACTAGAATTATAAAGGCCCTTCGTAATGAAGGGCCTTTTGTTTTGGATATAATTGCGTCTGCTCGAGCCAGATTCTCTATTTGCTCTTATGATTATCTCCAACGGGAATATCTTCGTCCCATTTTTTACATATAACTCAACTGAAGCTTCCGGTAAAACAGCGCCAATGTTAAAAATGCTGTAACCATTTAACGCTCAAGGAGGTCTTGTAAAGAAAACCAACAAAAATTATGAAAAAAGCCTTTTTGTATTTCCTTTTCTGTTGCTATGTAATTAATAATGCAAATGCCCAGGCAGGCAAGGCCCCCGAAGCATGGCTCGCCATGACGAATAAATTAGCATCGCTTAAATCTATTGCTTATACGTATAAGCACGAGACCAATAACATCAAAGACAACTCTTACGATACGCTGATGGCGACCTGTTACCTGGATTTTAACTATGATGATGAACAAACTATTTCTAAATTCAGAATAGAATCAGATAAGATCATTTCAATATTCAACGGAACAGAATTATTTACTTTAAACAAGGCCAGCAAAACCTACTCGCTAACCGAACAGGCTAGTCAACGCTTATTCTCTAATCGTTCATTGTTTCAGAATTCTCTGCAAACCTTGCGTAACGCGGCAAACCAAATTACAGCTAACGACGGTATTATTAAAACGCAAAGGGACACAGTTATCAACAACAAAACCTATAAGCTGGTACAAATGGATATGTTCAAAAAAACGCTTTCGTACGCGGTAGATCTGATGCAATTCACAAAGGATGTAACCGTTTACTACAAAGTAATTATAGATCCTGCTACCTGGTTGCCCTATCAGGTATTAAATAGTAACAGCCTATCCAAAGAGGGTTACAACACAAAGACTGTCTTTAGCGATATAAACACTAATCCTGTTAAACCCGATGAGTATAGCTGGTATTACAGCACCTATCAAAACGAATACAAGCCAGAGAAAAAAGAAGCACGCTCCCCCTTGATCGCCGCGGGTTCTAAAATGCCTTTGGATTGGAGCTTACCTGAATATACCCAAAAAGCAAATCCTGTTTTTAAAGGCGATGGCTTAAAAGGCAAGCTAATTCTTTTTGATTTTTGGATAATGAATTGCGGCCACTGTATAGAATCTTTGCCGGTACTTAAAGAATTACAGGCTAAGTATGGTGGCGACAAATTTCAATTGATCAGCATAAACGCGTATGATAAAAAGCAAGAGATAGACGCTTTTTATAAACGCGAGCGACCCCAATATAAGATACTGTATAATGGCTCCGCTTTTGCCAAAAGTTTAGGAGTATTCGGTTATCCAACATTTATTTTAATGGATGGAACAGGCAAGGTGCTTTTATCAAGCGAGCGTATTAATCATCCTATGATTGAACCGCTTATAAAAGCTAATCTTTAACGATGCTTACTTCCCCTTAAACTCAGGTTTCCGCTTTTGCAAAAAAGCGGAAACACCTTCAAGTCTGTCTTCAGTGTCAAAGCAATTGGCAAACCCGTTTATTTCAGTCTCAAAGCCTTCCGCGCTGCCGGCCGCATTTATGGCTGTTATTGCTGATGCGATGGCTAGTGGAGCCCTGGTTAACATCTTTTGCATAATATCCTCCGCTTTAGCCAACAGTTCATCCTGGCTAACTACATGATTAACCAGGCCAAAAAACTGAGCTTGGTCTGCGGTCATCATGTCGGCGGTCATTATCATTTCAAAAGCTTTGCCTTTGCCTATAAGGCGCGTTAAGCGTTGTGTGCCGCCGTAGCCGGGTATCAGCCCTAAGGTAACTTCTGGCAGGCCCATTTTGGCATTCTCAGAAGCTACGCGGATATGGCATGCCATAGCCAGTTCCAATCCGCCGCCTAAGGCAAAACCATTAACGGCCGCGATAACCGGTTTGCTGCCGTTTTCAATTAAGTTGAAGACATTGTTATGCGCGTTGCGGGCCATTGCTTCTGCGCCTGCTTTATCCAAACCTTCCAGCTCACTTATATCTGCCCCGGCAACAAAGGCTTTAGCTCCCGCCCCGGTAATAATAATACCGCCAACGCCGTTGTCGGCAAAGGCAGCGGTAAAAACGGCATTAAGCTCGCGCAATGTTTCCGCGTTAAGGGCGTTCATTTTGCTCTCGCGGTTTATAGTGATATGTAGTATGCGCTCCTTCTGTTCAGTAAGTAGGTTATTGTAGCTCATCTTAATTAAAAATTACGATGCTGATGCACCCATTGGGTAATGTATTCAACTATATCATGCGTGCTGGTTCCGGGCGGGAAAAGTTCGCCAACGCCCAATTCCTTCAGCGCTGCCCGGTCGTCTTCAGGAATAATGCCACCCCCCGTTATCAGTACATCATCCATTCCTTTTTCCTTTACCAGTTTGATGATCTTCGGAAAAACCGTCATGTGCGCGCCGGAAAGAATAGATATGCCGATAGCATCCACATCCTCCTGCAAGGCTGTATTTACCACCATCTCGGCAGTTTGCCGTAAACCGGTGTAGATCACCTCCATACCCGCATCGCGCAATGATGTAGCTATAATGCGTGCGCCACGATCATGCCCGTCAAGGCCTACTTTGGCAACAAGTACACGTATAGGGCGGTTAAAGGGTGAGGTGCTCATTATTATGCAAGATAAGGATAATGTACTGAGATGGGAACAATGAAATGTTTGCTAAGGGAAGCACCTACGGAGCTTAATTTAAACTATTGGTATTTTCTACAAACAGGTAGCTCCTACGGAGCAAAATTGACAGGCAGAGCGTATACAACCACGGGTTGTATTGGCCATTTTCAAGCGTTTTTGTATAAATAAAGATGCGAAGCAACTAAATAAAACTTTATAAATCAACTACTTGCATAATCAGGTGTATATCAATTAAAAATAGTGTATACCTGTATACGGCTACACTTTGCAATAAAATAGTTGGTCAAAAAATCGAAAATCCGAAATCCGAAATAAAACTACCCCACCAACTCCACCACCTTCAAAATAGCATCAACATATTCGCGGTTATTAGCCAGGCGCGGTACTTTATGCTGCCCGCCTAATTTGCCCCTGTCGCGCATCCAGTTAAAGAAAGTATCTTTCGGCACGTTACGCACTATCGGGCGGCGCAGGGCCATATCTTTAAAGCGCTTAGCGTCGTAGTCAGAGTTTACGCGGCGCAGGGTTTCGTCCATAATATCAACAAAGCGTTCAAACTCTAAAGGGCGCTTTTCAAACTCTATCAGCCATTCGTGGGCACCGCACTCATCGCCGTTAAAGTAAACGGGGGCCGCGGTGTAGTCGCGAATTATGGCACCTGTTTGGGCACAGGCTTCTGCCAGGGCACGCTCGGCGTTGTCTATAATTATCTCTTCGCCAAAGGCGTTTATAAAATGTTTGGTGCGCCCGGTTATTTGTATCCGGAAAGGATCAAGCGAGGTGAATTTAATGGTATCACCTATCATGTAGCGCCAAA
Source organism: Mucilaginibacter calamicampi (assembly GCF_042676765.1). Lineage (NCBI taxonomy): Bacteria > Pseudomonadati > Bacteroidota > Sphingobacteriia > Sphingobacteriales > Sphingobacteriaceae > Mucilaginibacter > Mucilaginibacter calamicampi. The sequence goes on along the minus strand of NZ_JBHTHU010000009.1, from coordinate 150,353 downwards.
GCCCCGCATTGGTACTGATGATAAGCGCATAGTTTTTATCCAGCTCCACTTCATCCAACGTTAGCGTATGCGGGTGTTCATCGTGCAGATTTTCTAAGGGCAAAAACTCGTAAAAAACGCCATAATCCAGCATTAGCAGCATTTCGCCGGGTTCTTTGGTGTCCTGAATGCCGAAGAATCCTTCTGATGCGTTGTAATTTTCCAGATAGTACATGTTATCATCAGGAATGAGCTTTTTAAACTGCTCGCGGTAAGGGGTAAAATTAACCGCGCCGTGGAAATACATCTCCAGGTTGGGCCATACTTCCAGCAGGTTTTTTTTTCCGGTTATCTCTAATATGCGTTTAAATAAAAGCAGGTTCCAGGTAGGCACACCGCTTATGCTGGTAACATTAACATCTTTGGTAGCGTGGGCCATACGCTCTATTTTCTCTTCAAAGTTTTCCAGCAGGGCAATATCCAGATCAGGCGTGCGATGAAACTCGGCCCATAGCGGCAGGTTCTTCATCAGTACTGCAGACAGATCGCCAAAAGAGGTATCCGGGCTCAGCTGACTTATTTGATGACTGCCGCCAAGCGTAAGGATTTTACCCGTAAACATCTTGGCATCCGGGCGATTATTGAAATAAATAGTGAGCAGGTCCCTGCCGCCTTTAAAATGACATTCTTCCAGGGCGTCTTCGCTCACGGGGATAAATTTGCTCCTGTCGTTTGTTGTACCCGATGACTTGGCAAACCATCTTATCTCTGATGGCCACAGCACATTTTGCTCGCCTTGCAGCATGCGCTCTATGTAGGGCTTTAACGTATCATAAGTTTGTATGGGTACGCGCTCCTTAAACTCTGTAAGGTTGGTGATACTTTTATAGTGGTGCTTTTTACCCCACTCGGTGTTCTCGGCACGCGTTATCAGTTGTTCAAACCACTCCTCCTGTACCTCGTTAGGATACTTCATAAAAAGCTCTATCTGGTGGATACGCTTTTTCATGAACCACGTAAAAACAGAGTTAAAAATGGTCATACAATTGGTTTATAATTATTGACTTACTTTCTGCCCATCGGCCGAAAAGTTTTTCCGCTTTAAAACAAAGTTGGCTCCAAGGTATACCTTTCGCACCATTTCATTCTCCGCTAAAACTTCGGGTACGCCGCTTTCCAGTATCTTACCCTCAAACAGCAGATAAGCCCTGTCTGTTATTGACAGTGTTTCCTGCACGTTATGGTCGGTTATCAATATACCAATATTACGGTATTTTAGCTTAGCCACCATAGATTGAATTTCTTCAACCGCTATGGGGTCAACACCGGCAAAAGGTTCATCCAACAAAATAAAATTAGGTTCAGCAGCAAGTGCGCGTGCTATCTCCGTGCGGCGGCGTTCACCGCCGGATAGCAGGTCGCCGCGGTTGCGGCGCACTTTATGCAAGCTAAACTCATCTATCAGGGTTTCCAGCTTTTCTTCCTGCACATCTTTTGGCAGCTTACCCATCTCCAGCACTGCCTTAATATTATCTTCAACAGTTAGCTTCCTAAAAACTGATGCTTCCTGAGCCAGGTAGCCAATGCCTTTTTGCGCACGGCGGTACATAGGATCAGTAGTGATGTTTTGATCATCCAAAAAGATGTTACCCTCGTTAGGTTTTATCAAACCAACAATCATGTAGAACGATGTTGTTTTACCCGCCCCGTTCGGCCCCAGTAAACCCACAATCTCCCCCTGCTCCACGTTAAAAGAAACATCGTTTACAACAGTACGCTGCTTATACTTTTTTATTAAATGCTCTGCTCTTAGTATCATTGTGTTGCTTTAGTTGTAAGTTGTATGTTATAAGTTGTAAATAGTCAACACCTACAACTCATAACATATAACTTACAACATTCTAATTCCCTTTATATTTAATTGTATGGTTCGCTTTTCGCGCCAAACGTTTTCTTCAATCGCATAGCAAATATCAAAAGGTACATCCTTTTTTATTTGCGATGCATATTCGCCATGATTAAAGGCTATGCAATCAAAATGTGCAGACCCGGGTTGCATCACCGTCATTTTTATATGATTACTGCCCACAATGGCCGGGCTACCGCTAACATACACATTTTTGCTGATGAACACCGGCGCCATATTTTCGGGCCCAAATGGGGCAAACTGGTTCAATATCCTAAAAAATTTAGGTTCTATCTGCTCTAAACGTAATTCGGCATCTATTGGTATTTGTTGTATCAGTTGCTCGCTGGTAATACTGGCGCTCACCACTTCTTCAAACTTATCTATAAAAGCAGGTACATTGTCTGGGTGCATGGTTAAACCCGCCGCGTATTTATGCCCTCCAAACTGGATTAAAAGGTCGCTGCATTCGCAAAGTGCTTCATAAAGATCATACCCAAAAACAGAACGTGCAGAACCCGCCACATGGCCATTTGATTGCGTTAAAACTACCGTTGGACGGTAATATTTCTCGGTAAGTCTTGACGCTACAATGCCTATCACGCCTTTATGCCAATTCTCATTAAACACAACGGTAGATTTACGCCCAATCAATACATCGTCACTCCCTATCATTTCCAGCGCCTGGTCGGTAATAGACAGATCGTGTTCTTTTCGCTCCGTATTTTTAATGTTGATCAGGTCGCCCTTTAACTGCGCGTCAGCTTCGTTGCAAGCTATCAATAGCTCCACGGCATGTTTAGCATCATCAATACGCCCCGCCGCGTTAATGCGTGGGCCCAACAGAAAAACAATGTCAGATATAGTGTAGCTAATGCTTTTACCCGCTACACCCATTAAAGTTTTAAGGCCTATGCACGGTTCGCTGTTTAGTTTTTGTAAACCAAAATAAGCCAGTGTACGGTTCTCGCCGGTAATAGGTACAATATCGCAAGCTATGCTCACAGCCACCAGATCGGCATAGCGGGCAACCTTTTCAAAATCGATGTCATTCTTTTCGGCAAAGGCCTGTATCAGCTTAAAACCAATGCCGCAACCCGAAAGCTCTTTGTAAGGATAATTACAATCGCGGCGTTTTGGGTCTAATACGGCAATCGCCTCGGGCAGTTCATCGCCGGGGGTATGGTGGTCGCATATCACAAAATCAACTCCTAATGAGTTGGCGTAAGCAATTTTATCAACAGATTTTATCCCGCAGTCCAGCGCAATTATTAAGGTAAAACCATGTTGTGCAGCATAGTCAATCCCCTGCTGGGAGATACCGTATCCTTCTTTATACCTATCGGGGATATAGTACTCAATATAGCTATGGTACTGTTTAAAAAAACTGTACACAACTGCAACTGACGTGGTACCATCCACGTCATAATCGCCATATATAAGTACTTTTTCCTTATTGATAATGGCGTGTTCAATCCGCTCAATGGCCCGCTCCATATCCTTCATTAAAAAAGGATCGTGCAAGTGGCGAATGTCCGGGCGGAAGAAAAACCTGGCCTCTTCAAAGGTATTCACCCCGCGTTGCAACAACAAGGCGCTTAAAACCGGGTCGATGTTAAGTTCGGCAGCTAAACGATTTACGTTATCAACCGCCGGAACATCCTTAATCGACCACCGTTTATTCATATCTTTGTTGCTTAAAACAGTAAATATAATTTAAATGTGCAGATTTTTTAGATGTGCAGATATGCAAATGTGCAGATGTGCAGACTTTTAAATCGTTACTCATTTTAAAACAAGTATTTAACAAACATAATAACAGTAAAAATATTGCACATCTGCACCTTCGCATATCTGCACATTAACACGCATGAAAATATTCGCATTAAGTGAGGGTTCCTATTCGGTGGATGCATCAAAAAAATTCATCCCATTTGATCCTCAAAAGCATAACTACCGCGACCGCCCGGGGTCGCTATTTATACACGTTAACCCGTTTTTGGTAAAAACTTCAACAGATTTGATATTGCTTGACTCAGGTTTGGGTTACAAAGATGAAGACGGCGAGCTGATACTGCATAAAAACATCCGTAAAGCCGGTTTTGATCCTGACGATGTTACGTTGGTTTTAATGTCTCATCTGCATTATGATCACTCCGGCGGCCTGGTTGTTGAACGCGACGGTAAGCTGGAGCCCAGCTTTCCTGGTGCTGAACATGTTATTAACCGTCAGGAATGGGAGACGGCGTATACCAAGGTTTCAGACTCTTATCATACAGAAATATTTGATGTACTGCAGCGCTCGGCTACTTTAACCTTTGTTGAGGGAGATGGCGAATTTAAACCGGGCATAAAATATGAACATTCGGGCGGTCACAGTCCTTATCACCAGGTTTTCTGGCTGGAAGAGGGTGAAGACAAGTGTTTTTTTGGTGGCGACGAACTTCCCGAACCCGAACAATTGATAAGGAAATTTATTGCCAAGTATGATTACGACGGCCGGAAAGCGATGGAACTGCGAGAAATTTATGGCACTAAAGCCGCCAACGAAGGCTGGACCTGCCTTTTTTATCATGCCAAATCCAAACCCGTTAGCAAAGTGGGCCTAAACGAAAATGGCTTTGTTATTTAACACCGATAGTAATACAAATGAAGAAGAATAACACCATACTTATTGTTGACGATATACACCCCATTTTTATAGAACAGGTTGAAGCAATGGGCTACGTGTGCGACTACCAGCCGACAATCAAGTTAGACGAAGCGCTTCAAATTATTGGCAGCTACGCCGGTTTGGTTATCCGCTCTAAGTTTAATGTTGATAAAAGGGTTTTTGATGCGGCTATTAACCTGCGTTTTGTCTGCCGTGCCGGTGCAGGCATGGATAATATTGACGAGGGTTACGCTAAGGAAAAAAATATTGTATTGATCAACGCGTCAGAAGGTAATATGGATGCTGTTGGCGAACATGCGGTGGGCCTTTTACTGTCTTTGATGAATAATTTTAACACCGCCAATGAGGAAATACGCGCCGGCAAGTGGGACCGCGAAGGCAACCGCGGGCACGAATTAAAAGGCAAAACAATAGGCATTATTGGTTATGGCTTTATGGGCCGCAGCTTTGCTAAAAAGCTAAGTGGCTTTGAAGTAAACGTTATTGCTTACGATAAATATAAAACAGGCTTTAGCGATAAATACGCCCGGGAAGTTAGTATGGAAGAAATTGTAAAGCATAGTGATGTTTTGAGTCTGCATATACCGCTTACCAGCGAAACCAAAGGGCTGGTAGACGATGAATACCTGTTCCATTTTAAAAAGCCTATATTTTTTATCAATACCGCGCGTGGCGGTGTGGCCAAAGTGCAGGCAATACTCAATGCAATTAAGCAGGGCAAAGTTTTAGCTGCCGGACTAGACGTGCTGGAAACAGAGAAATTCCCTGCCTTGGCCGAACAAAGCTGGTTTGAGGAATTGACGCGTAGCGGCAAGGTAATACTAACCCCACACGTTGCCGGATGGACGTTTGACTCTTACAGAAGGATAAGCGAGGTAATGGCAGGCAAGCTGAAGCTGGCTTTTAAAGATTAATTATTGATTGCTGAAGATTGGTTGCTGAAGATTGGCTATTGAAGATTGGTGGTTGAAGATTGAAGATTAGGATCTGTCGCGCGGCACTTATCCATAGTATTAAAGAGCTGAATGGTTCGCTAATTTTCAATAACAGAAGCTAATCTTTTTTTAATTCTTCATATCACCAATCTTTAATCTTGAATCACCAATCTTCAAATATCAATCTTTAACCTTCCTCGCATCAATCTTTAATCTTCAATCACCAATCTTTAAATATCAATCACCAATCTTCAAGAACAACACAACAAAAAATTTGGATATTAAAACCCAAATCGCTTATCTTCGTTTAATACAAAAGCAAGACTATACGGGCATACCTGCATAGTCTTGTTTGTTTTTTATAACAACTCGTCCTTCTTTAAGCAGGGAGGGCGGTTTTTTTTGGCAATTTTTAATAACAATATTATACGTGAGTTATGGCAGAGGTAGCATACTTTACCAAAGAAGGTTTAGAGAAATTAAAACAGGAATTACAGGAACTGAAAACCACCGGTCGCTCAGCTATATCTAACGCGATAGCCGAGGCACGCGATAAAGGTGACTTATCTGAGAATGCAGAATATGATGCCGCTAAAGAAGCACAGGGTTTACATGAAGCCAAAATAGCACAGATGCAGGAAACATTAGCGTCGGCACGTATTCTGGATGAATCAAAGCTGGATGTTTCAAAAGTATTGGCACTATCAGTTGTTAAAATAAAAAACGTTAAAAGCGGTGCTACTATGAGTTACCAATTGGTAGCCGAGAGCGAAGCTGACATGAAATCAGGAAAAATCTCTGTTACATCACCAATAGCAAAAGGCCTTTTAGGCAAATCAGTAGGGCAAATTGCTGAGATCATTGTACCTGCCGGGAAGATGGAATTTGAGGTATTGGAGATAAGCAGATAGTATTTGTTAATGCGTGATTGAGTGAATTAGCGAATGAGTGATTGTTTCTTGCTAATTCATTCAATCACGCACCAATACATAATGAACTGGGTGGATCAGCTAACCTATCAAGTTTCTTATTCTCTCAATCACTCAATCACTCAATCACTCATTCGCTAATTCACTCATTAAACATGGCAAGTATCTTTTCAAAAATAGTAGCAGGCGATATACCGGCTTACAAGGTAGCTGAGAGCAATGATTTTCTGGCATTTTTAGATATTAACCCACTTGTTGAAGGGCATTTATTGGTGATACCCAAAAAAGAGGTCGACCGTTTGTTTGATCTGGATGATGAGACCTATACGGGCTTAATGCTCTTCGCTAAAATAGTAGCTGCTGCAATGAAAAAGGTTTTTACCTGCGACCGTATTGGCGTCACTGTTTTAGGATTAGAAGTACCACATGCGCACGTTCACCTTATTCCGCTAAACGGAATGCGCGATATGGATTTTACCCGCCCAAAATTAAAATTCACCCCCGAAGAGTTTCAAGCTATAGCTGATAAGATAAGAAAGGCGTTGTAAGTGTGCAGATATGCACATCAATAATCATTTCACTACTCGCTTGGCGTTATCCTTCACAAAATTTTCCCAACCCGAGTAATTTTTTATGGTCCCCCCCTTACCTGTTGCAACATTTTGGAACGAGTGACAAACAGCCACAGCCAAACCATCCGTAGCATCTAAAAAATCGGGCGTTTCGGTAAAGTTCAACAGGCGTTGCAGCATGCCTGCAACCTGCTCTTTTGTAGCGTTACCGTTGCCGGTAATAGACTGTTTTATTTTTCTGGGAGAATATTCGGTTACATCAATATTTCTGGACAAGGCTGCTGCCATGGCTACTCCCTGCGCACGCCCCAGCTTTAACATAACCTGTATGTTTTTGCCGTAAAACGGCGCCTCAATGGCCAGGCAATCCGGCTTATAGCTATCAATAAGTGCAACTGTTTTTTCAAAAATGCGTTGCAGTTTTAGCATATGGTCGTCAATCTTGTCCATTTTAACCACGCCCATACTTATCAGCTCTGTTTTTGAGCCGGTCTGTTTTACCAGTCCGTAACCCATAACAGCCGTACCGGGGTCAATGCCTAAAATTATACGCTCTTTTATGACTTGCTGCATATTTATTCTTTTCTGTCATTGCTGAACTTGGGTAAAGATAAATAATCACTCCGCACTATCCCGCCAATATCTCCATATATTCATCCCGACCAATCATTCGTGCGCCCATTGATTCCAGGTGCTCCGTATGAACCTGGCAATCTATCAGTTTATACTCTTGCGTTTGGCACAAAGTTATCAAAGCCACTTTTGATGCATTGCTTACCTTGCTAAACATGCTTTCGCCACAAAAAACATTGCCAACTTCAACACCGTACGCACCGCCAACCAATTCATTATTCTGCCAAACTTCAACCGACTGTGCCAAGCCTTCTTTATGCAGTTTTAAATAGGCAGCCTTCATATCACCGGTTATCCATGTGCCATCTTGCCCGGGCCTGGTTATTTGTGAGCAGGCGCTGATAACATCGGCAAAGGCTTTATTGCGTGTTACCTCAAACAGGCCTTGCTTTAAAGTTTTCTGCATGGATTTACTCACCCGCAATTCATCCGGAAAAAGCACAAAACGCTCATGGGGCGCATACCACAAAATGGGCGTATCGTGGCTATACCAGGGGAAGATGCCGCTTTGATAGGCCAGTTTAAGGCGCTCAATGGAAAGGTCTCCACCCACCGCCAGCAAGCCATCAGGCTCTGCAAGTTCAGTTGGCGGGAACACCATATCATCATTAAGCCTGAATACCATCAGGGCAAATTTCAGGAAAATTTAGCTACAATTTCACCTGCCGATAGTTTGTGCTGCGTACCGGTAAGCATATCTTTAACAGTAAGCAAGCCGCTTTGCATTTCGTCGCTGCCTATTAAAATTACGTGAGGGATATGTTTGCTATTGGCGTAATCTAACTGTTTTTTGATCTTAGCTCCGGCCGGGTAAAGTTCGGCACTAATGTTTTCCGCCCTAAGTCGCTGCAGCAGGGGCAGGGCGTACAGCTCGCCGTCTTTGTCAAAGCAGCATATTAAAACCTGCGATGCCTGACCGGCATCTTCAGGGAAAAGGCCAAGCTCTTCCATTACGTCATAGATCCTGTCGGCACCGAAAGATATACCTGCACCGGTTAGGCCTTTCAACCCGAACATACCGGTAAGGTCATCATACCTGCCGCCTCCGCCAATGCTGCCCATTTGCACCTCGTTGGTTTTCACTTCGAAAATAGCACCGGTATAATAATTAAGGCCCCGGGCAAGGGTTATGTCCAGTTCGCAGGTTGCGGTTTGCAGTTGGCAGAGTTTAAGATAACTAAAAACCTGTTCTATTTCATCGCAGCCTTTTAAGCCAATGGCAGATGCCGCCAATACTTCGCGCAGTTGGCGCAGCTTTTCTTCATTGCTTCCATCCAGCAAAATAATAGGTTTAATGCGGTCAATATCAGCCTGCGTAAAGCCACGTTCCAGCAGCTCTTTGGTAACGCCATCTAAACCTATTTTGTCCAACTTATCAATAGCGACAGTAAGGTCAACTATGTTATCAGCTTTATCTATAATCTCTGCTATTCCTGATAGAATTTTTCTATTATTGACCTTGACGGTAAAATCCTTTAATCCCAGGCGGCTTAAGGCCTCATCGTAAATCATTACAAACTCCGCTTCGTTAAGCAGCGAATCAGACCCTACCACATCAGCATCACACTGAAAAAACTCGCGGTAGCGGCCCTTTTGCGGCCTGTCTGCGCGCCAAACGGGTTGCACCTGGAAACGTTTGAAAGGGAAAGTTATCTCGTTTTGATGCTGTACAACGTAACGGGCGAAAGGAACGGTAAGATCATAACGGAGGGCTTTTTCTGAGATAACGGGTGTAAGAGCCTTAGAAGAAAACTCAAAGCTTTCAACTTTCTGCTTTCTGCTTTCTGCTTCTCCCCAAAAATCCCCGCTGTTCAAAATTTTAAACATCAGCTTATCCCCTTCATCGCCATATTTACCTGTTAAAGTGCTCAGGTTTTCCATAGACGGGGTTTCTATCTGCTGATAGCCGTATTTACGGAAAACACTTTTAATGGTATCGAATATGAAATTGCGACGCCCCATCTCCAGCGGAGAAAAATCGCGGGTGCCTTTGGGTACTGATGGTTTAATTACAGCCATGCGGCAAATGTACAAAAATGCGGGTACTAACGTCAAAGTCATGCTGAACTTGTTTCAGCACCTCACGGGACCGGCTGGCGTTGTTTGATGGGATGCTGAAACAAGTTCAGCATGACCAGGGCGATTTGGCGCACAGACTACTTCACATACTCCAACAGCTCCAACCTATTCCCAAACGGATCATAAAACGTAAAACGGGCGCGGCCGGGGATTAATGGCTCTTCGTATAATTTAATACCGTTATGCTCCAGCCAGCTACGTGATGCGGCTATATCAGTCACTTCAAAGGCGGTATGCCTTGCGGAGCGGGGCGATACCGGCTCAATACCTATATGCAGCTCAATATCCGCCCAGGTAAACCAGTGCCCGGGTACATCAAAAACATCGGGGCGCTCTTTTTGAGTAAGGCCCATAACGTTTATGTAAAACAGCCGCGCCTCTTCCAGGCGCTCAACAGGCACGCATATATTAATATGGTCGGTACGTTTATATATCAGCGGATTATTCATGTTCGGCAAATGTAAGTACGTATCCGTTGTTATCTTTTATTGAAAACTCTGTGGCTCCGTAAAACGTGGTTTCCAGGCCTTTTAAAACGGTTACCTTATCTTTTATATCTTCAAAAAACTGCCTTATGTTTTTTAAATTGATATACAACAACAGCGAGCCTCCATCCGTGCGCGATACCTCCGGAAGTTCGCCAGCCAGGCTTTCAAATGTTTGAAACATCATGGTAACGCTGCCGTTAGCCATCATTGCCCAAACCAGCTCGTCGCCGCTTTCGGGCACAGATAGGGTAATGTTAAAGCCTAAAATCTTATAAAAGGCAATAGTTGCCTTCATATCATTAACAAAAATATTGGGTGCCAGGCTTTCCATAACTTATCAGTTTACAGCGTTAAAAATACGCAAACAAGTTTCAATTGTATTTACTCATAAACAAAAAAGGCGCCCTGAATAACAGCGCGCCTTTAATGTATTGTTCAAATACTTTATTCTACCGTAACAGATTTTGCCAGGTTACGTGGCTGATCAACATTACAATTACGCATTACCGCTATGTGGTAAGCCAGCAACTGTAAAGGTATGGTAGCCAGCAGCGGAACAAATGCATCATTTGTCGCGGGTATTTCAATAACATAATCTGCCATTCCCTTAACCTCGGTATCTCCTTCGGTAACTATGGCTATAACGCGTCCGCCGCGGGCTTTCACTTCCTGTATATTGCTTACCACTTTCTCATACGAGGAGTTTTTAGTGGCAATAAACACTACCGGCAAATCGGCATCAATAAGGGCTATAGGGCCGTGTTTCATTTCGGCTGCCGGGTAACCCTCGGCATGGATATATGATATCTCCTTAAGCTTTAAAGCACCCTCTAAGGCCACTGGAAAAGAACTTCCTCTACCTAAAAACAGGCAATTGCTTGCATCTTTAAATACCCCGGCTATAGCCTCCACCTCATCATTACATTTAAGTGTCTCTTCAACCAACTCCGGTATCTGGGTAAGCTCTGTTAAATATTCAATGGATTTGCCTTTGGTCATTGTGCCCCTTACCTGGGCAATGTAAAATGCCAATAAGGTTAATACCGTAACCTGTGCTGTAAAGGCTTTTGTAGAAGCTACACCAATTTCGGGCCCCGCATGGGTGTAAACGCCCGCGTGGGTAATGCGCGGTATAGACGCGCCTACTACATTACATATGCCGAAAATGGTAGCGCCTTTTTCTTTTGCCAGTTCAAGCGCTGCCATTGTATCGGCAGTTTCGCCAGACTGTGAGATGGCAATAACAATATCTTTCTCTGATATGATGGGATTACGGTATCTGAATTCAGAAGCATATTCCACTTCAACTGATACACGTGCATATTCTTCAATCAGATACTCGCCAACAAGGCCGGCATGCCATGACGTACCACAGGCTACAATAATTATACGATCAATATTTTTGATCTTATCAGCATACTCCTTAATTCCGCCTAACTGTACTTTACCTTTCTCTGCATAAATGCGGCCACGCAGGCAGTCGCGTATTGAGCGCGCCTGCTCATAGATCTCTTTTAACATAAAGTGGTCATAACCACCTTTCTCCAACATTTCCAGTTTCAGGTCAAGTTCCTGGATATATGGTGTCTGAACAGTATTGTCTATGTTTTTTATCAGCAGATCATTACGCTGAATATAAGCTATCTCGTTATCATTTAAATAAATAACATTTTTAGTATACTCTACAATAGGTGTAGCATCTGATGCTACAAAATACTCGCCCTTGCCTACGCCAATTACCATTGGGCTGCCTTTGCGTGCTGCAATAAGCAAGTCGGGTTCTTCGGCACTCATAATTACAATGGCATAAGCGCCTATTACACGGTTAAGCGCTATACGCACCGCTTCTTTCAAATCCACGCCCGTTTCGGCCAGAATGTCCTCTACCAGGTGTATTAAAACTTCGGTATCTGTATCGCTTTTAAAAACATGGCCTTTTGCTAAAAGAGTTTCTTTAATAATGCCATAGTTCTCAATAATGCCGTTATGAATAATTGTCAGTTTGCGATCTCCGGATGAGTGCGGATGCGAATTACGATCACTTGGCGCACCGTGCGTTGCCCAGCGTGTATGGCCCATTCCTATAGCTCCGGTGAGCCTGATTCCCTTAACAAAATCTTCCAGATCACTTACCTTACCTGTTTTTTTATATACTTTAAGGTTTAAGTTTTCATCAAGTAAAGCAACACCTGCACTGTCATATCCGCGATATTCCAGGCGGCGCAGGCCTTTAATAATTATTGGATAAGCGTCTCTGTGGCCTACATAGCCTACAATTCCACACATAAATTTTATTTAAATAAAAGCTGTAAAAATAATCAGCTATATAATAAAATTATATAGCTGATTGTTTTTTATTAGTAAAGAAACCACATTTCTGCACAGAAACGTGTTATTTTGATATTTTGGTATAAATTATATTAAGTTTTATGCGATAAGGAGACGGCGAGCTGCTATCAAAGCCGATGGCCGCAGTACGCCCATCCAATTGCGCATTTGGTGTTACATCGCCAAAATAATCTGCCCCAACGTTATTTGCCGCGCCTAAATACGCGCCATAGTCAACCACTTTTCCGCGCATAAGGTCTTGTACATAGGCCGTTACCAAAAAGTGATACTCTTTTTTTTCCGGGTTGTAAAACCCACCAAATGACGAGTTGGAACGGGGGTCTGATGAAAGGTTATCCTGGATGTTAACACGCTGCTTTGCCAGGTCGAGCTTATAAAACATCAGGCTCTTTAAAGGTTCGTAAGGAATGGTTGTGCCCGACTGGGTTGTTATAACTAACTCTGCACGGTTAACAATTATATCGCTACCCACCTTAGTAATAATATCCTTTAAATACGGGAACTGTATTTTAGATCTTAACCCCAATAAACCCTGAACGTAAAAATTACCCCGCGTTTTTTGGGTGCTGGCCAGTTCTGTTGCTATAACTGTTCCGCTATAATCATGACTAATTTCGGCAGATCTTACGTTGCTCGGCATAATTATATATGTGGTATCTATCTTATCAAGCCCGGCAGAAGTTGTTTTTATTTTGAAATAAACTTTAACAGACGCAGAGTCCATGCCTAACATAAAAGTACCACCGGGTCCTGTTTGCCCTTTATCAAGCGTAACATACAATCCGTTAACCGCGTTCTTAAAAATAAGGTTTGATGCTAATTGCGAAGCGGGCGCATCAAATAAATTATCTCTTATAAATTGCGGGTTAATAGGAATGCGTAACTGCGGCGCAAATTTTTGTAATGAATCTTTTTTATCCCTTATAGGCTCAACAACCTTAACACTATCATTAGTTCTGGAAAAGAATGATTGTGAGCCTAACAATACGCTTTTATGCTTCCATTTTTTTGAAGCAGGATAAGAAGCGGATGATAACATGCGTTCGTCTAACTGATACACGTTAGCCTTATAACGCGTTGTGATGGAGTCGCCGTAAAAGCCGCTGGTATAAGGTAAAACTAATACAGCCGAATCTATTGTTATAGTACCTGCCGGCAAGGCGTATGCAGAGCTTACAGGCAAATTCAGATCCATTGCTACATTAGATTCTGTAATGCCAAAAACCGGGTCTTTAAAATAGGATAAAGGTGTTCTTGTTAAACCAGATCCAGGGGCGTCATCCTCGCGCACAGTACTAATAAATACCGAAGATGTGTCTATCAGTTTGCCTTCAATAATATTATCACTATTAACCCCAAGGTTAACGGTGCCTTGCTTTTTACAGCCACTTAAAATAAAAAGACTTATTAACAGGGTCAATAAGTCTAATCTGAAAAATTTCATATTCGATCTCAAAGCTTATACAACATTTACCAATTCTTCAGTGGTAATTTCGTCGTAAAAATTGTAATAATTTTCGAAATCTGCAGTGGAATTGAACTCTAAAACCGATTTATGGCTGTTTTTAACATTATTTAACACATCCTCATCGATATTCTCGCCGGCCAGTACAATGCCATCGCTGTAATGAATAGCACCTTCGTAAAGCGAAGTATTGGTGCCCGGTTTGTACATTTCGGTATGTTGCTCTGTCATGCCGCTCATAACTGCCTTTTGGGCAAAATCAGCATTCATTTCACCTTTAAAATCATTTTCATAAATAGAGTAAACTATTTTTGAATGCTTAAAGGTCGGATCATCTTTATAAGTTGTTTTTAAGTACGCCGGCACTAAAGAACTCATCCAGCCATGACAGTGTATAATGTCTGGCGCCCAACCTAATTTCTTAACCGTTTCCAACGCTCCCTTACAGAAAAATATCATCCGCTCATCGTTATCGGCGTAAAACTTCCCGTCTTTATCCTCAAACACTTGCTTTCGCTGAAAATACTCTTCGTTGTCCAGAAAATAAACCTGCATACGCGCTGCCGGTATAGAGGCAACTTTAATTATCAGCGGATTATCATTATCATTAATAATAATATTCATACCCGATAAGCGGATCACTTCATGAAGGCGATTCCTGCGCTCATTGATATTACCGAAACGAGGCATAAGGATACGGATCTCGTAACCTTTTTCCTGCATTGCCTGCGGAAGTTGCCGTGTTATTTCAGAAATTTTAGTGAGTTCAAGGAAAGGCGACATTTCATGAGTTATAAACAATAGCTTAGATTTACCCATCTCCAATTCAGAATTTAAATTATAAAACTTACCCAAAAAAATTGGGTTTGCAAATATAAGCATTATAATAACAACTATCAACCAATTACACAAGTAGTTTGGTTATTAATGATCTATTATGCAACTTAGCCCCCTTTTGTTGTTGTAAGCGCGGTGAAACATTTTACTACTATACAAAGCCTTGTGCAGCACCTGTCTGGTCTGCATAAAAAGGGCCTAAGCATTGGATTTGTACCCACTATGGGCGCTTTGCACAACGGGCATTTATCGCTTATACGCATAGCGCAGCAACAATGCGATATAGTAGTTTGCAGCATTTTTGTTAACCCAACACAGTTTAATGACCCGCGCGACCTGGAAAAATATCCCCGCCCCATTGCAGAGGACATAAAAAAATTAGAGCAGGTAAAAGCTGATATTTTGTTTGAACCCAGGGTAAAAGAGATGTATGCCGATAATGAGCATTGGCATTTACCCATAGGCGAATTAGAGCATTTGTTGGAAGGGGCATCGCGCCCGGGCCACTACCAGGGCGTTACCCAGGTGGTTAATAAACTGTTTGCCATTGTTAAACCCGACGTTGCCTTTTTTGGGCAAAAAGATTACCAGCAGTTTTTAGTGATAAGCAGAATGGTGACTTTGCTTAACCTGCCTGTTAAACTAATTATGTGCCCTATAGCGCGCGAAACTGATGGTCTGGCCATGAGTTCGCGCAATGTGCACTTGTCGGCCACAGAGCGGCAGAACGCGCTTATACTGTCAAAAACGCTCAACAGGGTTAAGCATAATTTTAATAGCGATGATATATGGCGGCTTAAGCTTGAAGCCGAACGGGCCATTGCCGCCCAGCCAGGAGTAGAATTATCTTACTTTGAAATTGCCGATGCTGAAACATTGCATGCTGCAACAGCAAACACCCCCCATATTGTCGCCCTGGTTGCCGCTAAAGTGGGCAATACCCGGTTGATTGATAATGTGATATTAGTTGATTAGTGATTGGTTGATTAGTGATTAGTTTTAAAAGCTTGATAACATCAGTACTAATCAACTAAATGTAATCATTTACTAATCTCTGCTCAACTAATCACTAATTAACTTAATTTTACCCCCATGATTATTGAATTATTGAAATCAAAAATTCATCGTGCCCGTGTTACCCAGGCAGAGCTTAACTACGTGGGCAGCATTACTATTGATGAGGATTTGATGGATGCGGCAAATATTATTGCCAATGAGAGGGTGCAGATAGTTAACAATAACAACGGTGCCCGTTTTGAAACCTATGTAATTAAAGGCGAGCGTGGCACAGGTACCATTTGCCTTAATGGCGCTACGGCCCGTTTGGCGGCGGTTGGCGATATAGTTATCATCATGTCGTACGCGCACATGGATATGGACGAAGCGCGCAAATATGAGCCTATATTGGTATTTCCGGACAATGATAATAAGTTGCTGAAGTAATTTATTGGCGCCCGTCACTGTAACCCTATTTCAGGACAAACAGTGGGACAAAAAAGTTGAACTTTTCAGCATATCTGTAAATCAGTTAGTTAACTAAAAATTACAGCTAATTTTCCTGACTTATAAGTTGTCTCACTTTGTCCCAGCGCAAAAACACAAATACCTCACTACCAGAATTTTACTGAAAAATCTGTCCCAACTTGTCCCACTTTGTCTCACACACACGTGGGACAAGAACTAGCTTTTACAACGCCAGTTTCCCCTGGTAATAATCTAATATGCGGGTACGGATAAGGTAATCGTACCGGGCGTTTATAAGGTTTATCAACGTTTGATCAAGCTTACCCTTTACAACCAAAAAATCAACAGACGTAGATGCCCCCGCATTAAAACGGGCTTCGGCTATGCGGAACGACTCTGTAAAAGCCTCTGTTTGGGCTTGTAAAAGCTGATAACGCTCAAACGCGGCGCCCATATTAGCATACGCCTGATCTATGTTTACTTTTAACTGTACCTGGTTTGCCTGTTCATTGTCTCGCGCGGTTTGCAGTGTGAGCTTGGCCAGCGCTATCCTGTTCCTGTTTTGAAACCCGTTAAGTATGGGCACACGCAAACCCACCCTTACATTGGTGCTATAATTATTTCTGAACTGATCTACAAAGCCTATGTCTTGCCCTATGTAATTAGATTTCATAGTGTAGACCGGTTGGCGGCCTGCCGGCGTTTCTATAAAGTCGCCGGTAGCGGCAACAGTTTCATTAACAAATAAAGACCGCTGCGCCGCGCTTGAGTAGTTGGTGTTTAAACCGCCTGATAGTGAAAGGGTAGGCAATAAGGTGCCTTTAGCAACTTTCAATCCTTTTTCGGCACTCTGCCTTTTTAATGTGCCTGATTTAACCAGCGCAAAGTTATTTAGGGCCAAGTTGTAAATTTGCTGCGCGGTTTCACCATAATTTCCGGTTACCGCGTCAGTTGCCTGCCGCTGAAACCTGATGCTATTATTGTAGGGTACATTAAGCATCTGCAGCAAGTTCAATTTATTTCCTGTAACGGCATTCCGGGCAGTAATAAGACTCACCTTATCAGCTGCTAACTGTCCTTTAATATCATAAAACGTTTGGGGTGGCGCGGCGCCTTCTTTATTAAGCACATCCGCGCGTTCCATTTGCTTTTCAGAAACCGCCAATTGTGTTTTTGCCTGTTCCAATTGATCTTCGCTGCTGAGCACCTGCAGGTAAGCTATAATTAAGTTAAGCGTTAGAGTGTTTTTGGCCTGCTCCAGATCCATTTTACCGGCCTGATAGGCAAGTGCTGTTTGCCTGATGCTGTTTTGCAGCGTTAACCCGCCCGACAAGATCAAACTTCCGTTTAAGCCATAATTGCCTGAGGTTATTGGCTGTTCAAGGTAACCGTTAGTAAACGGGTTTAAGCTGCGGCCCTGACTAAAGCTCTGGCTGGCATCTCCGTTAAAAGATGGTAGCAGGTTTTCGCGGGCCTGTTGCCAGTAAATACGGGTGGCCTCCATCTGCGCTTCCGTCTGTTTTATCATCAGGTTATTTTTGATACCAATATCCAGGCACTGCTGTAGCGTAAGCACGGTATCGGTTATCTGCTGGGCTGCGGCGTACTTACCCATTGCAAGCAGCGCTAAAAAAATAAAGTATCTACTTACCCTGCCCATTTTTAAATTTGTTGTGATGACGCGATAGCGCCGTCAAGCAGATTAATAATGCGCGTACCGTACGCCGCATTCTTTTCAGAATGGGTTACCTGTATTATGGTCATGCCTTCTTCCTTATTCAACTTGCGAAAGAGCTCCATTATCTCTTCACCCTGTTTTGAGTTGAGGTTACCTGTAGGTTCATCAGCAAGTAATAATTTAGGTTTTACAATAAGCGCACGGGCTATACCAACCAGTTGCTGCTGCCCGCCAGATAGCTGCGATGGGAACAGATCTTTTTTACCCACTATTTGAAAACGATCCAGCATATCGGCAACCAGGGCTTTGCGCTCAGATCCTTTTACATCATGATAAAGCAAGGGCGTTTCAATGTTTTCATAAACATTCAGCTCATCAATTAAATGATACGCCTGAAACACAAAGCCTATATTTTTTTTGTACAGGGCTGAACGCTGTTTTTCTTTTAGCTGATGAACGGGCTCATTCACAAAATAGTGGTAACCGTCTGAAGGTTCGTCCAACATGCCGATAATATTAAGCAGGGTTGATTTACCCGACCCTGAAGGCCCCATAATAGACACAAACTCCCCGGCATCAACATCAAGGTTGATATTGTTGAGTATGTTTACCTGCGCACCGCCGTTTTTATAGTATTTTGATATGTTTTTTAGTGATAACATTATTATAATTTTTGAATTGCTGATTGAGTGAATTATTGATTGAGGGCCGTGAAGTTAGTTTTTATCTAAATAAGTGATTTTAAGGTTAGCAAAGTCCCCGTCTGAATTATTGCCAACCCACAGGCCCAGTATTCCGCTTTTACGATCGTTTAATTTTGTAACTACCAGGCTTGGTGCTGCGGCGCCGTTAACAAAAGTTTTTACAACAGGATAGTTGACTTCTATACGGACGTGAAACCATTGGTTAGGGTCAGGGACAAGCGCAAGGCCAGTTTCGTATTTGCCGTTAAACTTCTCGCGCAAAACTTGCCAGGGGTACTCCGGATGGGATGCATACTGAACTGAATGACTGCGCTTCACCGAATCCAGAGCTTCAAAATTGAAAGGCCGTAAGTAAATCACGTCGAAAGTTTTAGTGTCTTCCAAGCCGTGAAAAGCAACACCTAAAAAGCTTTGCTGTTCAACGTTTTTTCCTTTGATGTCCAGCTCAATAATTCCGTTTGAAAATTTGACCTCATTGAGCCACACTACTCCCTCGCCAGCAGAGGACGATATCCTGATACCATCTTGTTCTTTGCCGGCAAGTTGCGTAGCCTCTCTGTTTGTAGTAGACAATTTACCAGAGCTTAATAACCCGGAAAGATTGTAACTCACTGTTCGCTGTTGCGGAAACCCCAATCCGCAATTAACGATCATCACAAGAGTAACCAGCAGGTATTTTTTTATTCCTTTCATTTATTCGCTCTTTAAACTTTTAACCGGATTGGCCCATGCGGCCCTAACTGCCTGCCAGCTTACCGTAAGCAGGCAAAGCGCAATACTTATGCCCATAGTTGCTATAAATACCCATACACTCATAGCAGTATGATAGGTGTATTTGCTAAGCCATTTATCAATATTATACCAGCTTATTGCCGCCCCTATTGTAAACGAAATCAGCACCAGTTTAACAAACTCCTGCGACAACCTTGCCCATAAATGGATGGTGTTTGCCCCAAGCACTTTACGAATGCCTATTTCTTTACGGCGCTGCTCGGCAGAGAACGATGCCAGACCAAATAACCCCAGGCAGGATATAATTATAGCCAAAGCAGTAAAACAGGTAGCCATAGTACCCAGCAGCTTTTCGGTTTTAAATTTGCTGTCGAAGTTCTCGTCTGTAAACTTATATTCAAACGGATATTGCGGGTTGTACTTTTTATAGATAGCAGCTAATTTTGCAACACTTTCTGAAACAGGCCTGGCGGGATTGAGCTTTATAGCGATAGTACCGGCCCATTCTTTCATAAAGCCAATAATAGCCGGTTTAACAGGTTCGTACGGCGATCCCCAGACAAAGTCTTTTACTACACCAACTACCGTTCTATTAACACCCTGCCACTTTATTTGTGCACCTATAGGGTCTTTAAGCCGCATCATTTTAACGGCTGCCTCATTCAGCATTAATCCTACGGAATCAATTGGCTGGCTTTTATCAAAATCCCGACCTTTTACTACATCAAGGCCATAGGTATTTGTAAAATTATATGTTACCGCAATCTGGTCTATTGGCGTTTTTTCTTCTCCGGGACGTTGGCCGGGCCAGATCACGCCCCATGTACTGCCCGTACTGTTAGTAATACCCCCTGATGTTAGCGCGCCATCAACAATTACCCCGCTATTGATAGCTTCTCTGCGGAAGTCCTCAAACCTGTCGTACATTTTGCCCTCAATATCCATCTCTAGCACGCCGTTGCTATTATATCCAAGGGGCCTGTCTTTTATATAATTTATCTGTTTGTAAATAAACAAGCTCGATAAAATCAGACAGATGGCGAAGGTGAATTGAGTTACTACAAGCACTTGTCTGGGCTTAACTGTTGCCCGTGTTTCAATTAATTGCGCCTTCAGCACTTTTATGGGCTTAAATGAAGAAAGGAACAGGGCCGGATAACTACCGGCTACAAATCCTGTAAGTAGAGTAACGCCTAAAGCGCAAGCCCAGGCCCAAACATTTTTATAAGGCAGATCAAGCGTTGTGCCTATGATACTGCTAAACAACGGCAGCAATAATAACATAACCACAATTGCTAATGAGAACGCTACAAGGGCCATCAGCATTGATTCGCTTAAAAACTGCTTTACCAGGGCCAACCTACGCGCCCCGATGGCTTTGCGCACACCAACCTCGCGGGCGCGGCGCTCAGAACGGGCGGTAGAAAGATTCATGAAATTGATACAGGCGACCAATAAAATTCCGATAGCCAGGTAAAGAAACAGCTTAACCTCCTCAATTTTACCACCCACACTTATACCATTTTCAAAGGTTCCGTATAAATGCAGGCGCTGCCATGGGTAAAGAAACATTGCATGCTCTTTGTTGTCCGGATCATAGCGCTTCACTATGCCTGTCAATTTACTGTTAAAGGCGGCCACAGACACTCCGGGTTTTAACAAAGCAAAGGTTGCAAAGGTGTAATTACCCCAGCCCGCAGTTTTCACCCAGGGCTGCAAGGTAGTATAGGCATCCCAGGGGATAAGTGCCTTAAATGTGAAGTTTGAATTGGCAGGATGATCTTTTATCACAGCACTTACCTTCATGCCTGATTTAAAATTATTTACCCGGATAACTTTGCCAACAGGATCTGCGTTGCCGAACAAAGCTTTTGCTCCGGCCTGTGTTAGTATTATTGATGACGCATCTGCAAGTGCCTTGCGTTTATCTCCTTTAACAAAATCAAAAGTGAATACGTCCAGGGCTGCGGGATCCGCAGCCATAAAATTTAGCTTTATGTTAACATCGCCATAGCCTGTTAAAATATCATAGCCGTTGTTGGTGCGGGCTACCTTGTCAATTTCCGGATAGTCTTTCTGCAATGCTTCCGCCAGCGGGGCCGGTGTTTCGCCGCCCGTACCAATACCACCATCGCGGGGCTGATTGTGCATTACTTTATAAATCCTGCTGACATTTGCGTGCGCACCGTTGTAGGTAAACTCGCTATACACATATAACAGCAGCAAAAAACTCACTGCCATGCCAATAGCAAGGCCACCAATATTTATGGCGCTATACAGCTTGTTTCTAAGCAAATTGCGCCAGGCTGTTATAAAGTAATTCCTTATCATTAATAAGCGTTTTAACTTGTTAAGAAAATACTATACCAAAATATAAAATTCTTATTTACAGAAAGTTACAATTAAAACCCAGGAAAGGCACGTTCATAATTGTAACAGTGGTTGTTCGGTTATGATACAGTATTTATTCGCTTCATAAGCTTTTAACCGGATTGGCCATAGCTGCCTTAACTGCCTGATAACCTACTGTTATAAAGGCTATCAATATAGCCAGCACAGCGGCTATTACAAAAAGCCACCATTGTATATCAATACGGTAGGCAAAGCCCTGCAGCCACTTGCTCATTATCCACCATGCTATAGGCGAGGCAACTACAACGGCGATTAGTATCAGCTTTAAAAAGTCTTTGGATAGCATGGCGGTTATGCCTGCAACGCTTGCGCCTAATACTTTGCGTATACCTATTTCTTTGGTGCGCTGCACGGCAATTAATGATATCAAGCCTAAAATACCGAGGCAACTAATGGCAATGGCAACTATAGCGCTGGTGCTTATCAGCTTGTTCATCATTTCTTCCTTTTTGTAAAAGTCAGCCAGTTGTTCATCCAAAAAGCGGTATTCAAAAACATGATCGGGATAAACACCTTCCCATGCTTTTTGGATCCGTTGAATAGCTGATGAAGGGTTACCGGGGCCGATCTTTACTCCGGCGAAGTGATATTCTTTTCTGAACGGGGCAATATACTCAGGCGCTATAGGAACATACAATGATGTGGCATGAAAGTCCTTCACTACCCCCACAATTATCCCAGGCTCATTAGACAGATTACCCGCGGTAAACTTTCTGCCCAATACCTGTTGCGGATCTTTAACCCCTAATTGATGCATCATGGTTTCATTGATCAGGAATTCGCGGGCATCGTCGCTTTCGTTAAAACTTCGGCCGGCAGCTAAGCGCAAGCCGAACGTTTTAACATAATTGGCATCGCCGGTAACTTCATGCCCAACAAACTTTTCCCAATTGCGGGTATCATATTTAATTGATCCGCCTCTGCCCGATGTTGAAGAGGGGGCCATGTAACAAAACGAAACATTTTTTATGGCCGGGTCTGCCATTAATTGGTTGCGTAAATAGTCGGTTTTACTTTTTGCATTATCCGGAACGGGAAGCATTACGGTAGCGGTCTTATCAAACCCGAGGTCGGTTGTTTTAAGATACCTAACCTGCATGGTTATTAATATAGTACTCACTATAAGCACCTGCGCTATTACATTTTGAACAACAATAAGCCCCTTGCGGGTAAAAGCGCCGGTTTGCAGCTGAGTACTGATCTGATTTTTTAACGCGTTTACAGGTTTGAATCTGCTTAATATTAACGCCGGGTAAGCTCCGGCGGCAGGTATTACTACCATTAATATCAGCGTTATAAAAATGGCAAGTTTATAGTCTGTAAAAAAATTAAAGCTCAACTGTGTTTGGAGCCAGTTATTTATTGTAGGGCAGGCTACAGCAACCATAGCGAAAGCCAACAACACGGCAAAAATTACTATATAAGCTGTTTCGCAAATAAACTGTATAAATATTGCGCCGGGCGAGCTGCCCAAAACTTTACGCGTACCTATCTCTTTGGCCCTTTTAAAACTTTGCGCGGTAGCCATATTTACAAAGTTTACACAAGCAATGATGATAAGCAACAAGCCAATTATACCCAATGTGGTTAATAACGACCGCTGCATTACTCCTGCAAAGCGGCCATCAAAATGCATATCACTTAACGGAAGAAGCATAAAATGAAACGCTTGTGCCATATTTGCGCCCTGGGCCTTTATATTCAGTTGGGCAATGCTACGCTCAATTACTTGCGGATCAACGTCATCCTGTAAAGTAAGGTATACCGAATTGGTGCTGTTTATAAACGACCACTGCTGCTCTATCGCTTTCGCATACTCAGGGGTTATATTTTTTAAGCTTGATAAGGAAAGGAATAGATCTGATTTAATATCCGTATTAGCCGGATGATCTGCCACCACGCCGGTTACTGTAAAAGTATTCTTACTATCAACCCGGATAGTTTTGCCAACAACATCCTGGCTGTTAAAGTATTTTTGAGCCAGGCTGTGGCTTAGCACAACCGTGTTAGGCTGCGTAAGCGCGGTGTTTTTATTGCCTTGCTCCCATTGATAATCAAACAGTTTAAAAAACTGCCCGTCTGTTAAGCCGATGTTTTCATGTTCGGCAAATTTTTTCTTTTCTTTATTATCATCTCCCTCAATCACAACATTTATATTGTGCATACGCAGTAAAATACCGATATCCTTTATGCGGGGATCATTGGCTTTCAGGTCGCGTGCCAGGGCAAGTGGGGCTCCCTGATCATACATAGGCACCCCATCTTCAAAAGTAATTGAGTGGACAACCCTGTATATGTTTTTTGCTTCGCGATGATAAGTATCAAAGCTTAGATGGTAAGTAATAAACAAAAACAGGATAATGCTACAGCTAATGCTTAACGCCAACCCGAATATGTTTATAGATGTATAAAACTTATGTTTCCATAAGTTACGCCATGCTATTTTTATGTAGTTGTTTAACATAGGTAATGGTTCATGATGCCTTATCGACTCTTGGTTCTTGATTCCCCCTACTCGCTCCTTAAACTTTTAACCGGGTTTGTCAGCGCCGCTTTTATACTCTGAAAACTCACGGTTAATATCGCTATAAAAACTATTACACTACCCGAAAGCGCAAACATCCACCACGGCACGTTTGCTTTGTACGCGAAGTTTTGAAGCCAGTTATTGGTAACAAGCCATGCTATTGGCGAGGCGATTAAAAACGATACGATTATAAGTTGCAAAAACTCTGATGAAAGCAACCTGAATACTGAGCTAACGCTGGCGCCGAGCACTTTTCTGATACTTATTTCCTTACTGCGTTGCTCGGCAACAAAAATGGATAAACCTAATAGCCCCATGCACGAAATAAAAATTGCCAAAACCGCGCTGCAATTAGATAGCTTGCTTACCAATTGCTCGCTTTTATACAAATTGTTGTATTCCTGGTCTGCAAATGAATAGCTGAATGTATAATTAGGATTTATTTTTTTAGATAAGGTTTGCAACCCCATAATTGCCTGCTGCGTTTTACCGGGGCTAACGCGTACCAGGATGGTTCCCCATCTCTGGTTGTCTGCCAGTCGGATAATTAATGGCTCTATAGTTTGGTGCATAGAGTTAAAATGGAAGTCCTTTAGCAGGCCAACTATCTTTCCCTGTTTGCCCCTAAACCAAAGTGGCATTCCAACCGGGTTGTTATAACCTATTTTTTTTGCTGCCGCTTCGTTTAACAGAAAGTTAGCAGAATCGGCAAATTCTTTCGAGAGATCGCGTCCGGCAGCCAGCTCTAATTTCATGGTTTGCACAAAATCATAATCAACCACAGCATCGTTGAGTGAAACCTCTGCTTTTGCATCTTTACCTGTCCAGCCAAAGTCTCCGGTAGAATGGCCTATAACAGTAGGCGACTCCTTCATTTTAGTGATGGCTTGAATACCGGGTATCTTTTGCGCTTCATCTTTAAATACGGAATAGCTTTTTACCAGATCGCCCTCAAAAGGAATAAAAACCAAATTCTCGCGATCATAACCAAGATTTTTTGCCTGCACGTATTGCATCTGCCGATAGATGACCACAGTGCCTATCAGCAACATTATTGTTAAAGCAAACTGAAACACCACAAGCCCTTTTCTAAAATACGCGGCACTGCTGCTAAATGTAAGCTTACCTTTTAAAGTACGGATGGGGTTAAGTGATGCCAGGAAAAATGCCGGATAACACCCGGCCACAAGCGCCGTGAGCGCAAACATGCCAACCACGATCATCCAAAAGTTGAGGCTTAAAATTGGAATGGTTAGCTGCTTTGCGGTAAGGGCGTTAAACGCCGGTAACAACAACACTATTAACGCCATTGCTACACCAACAGCAATTAAAGTAAGTAACACGGCTTCAGATAAAAATTGCGCTACCAGCGCTAACCGTTGCGCACCAATAACTTTTCGCACGCCAACCTCTTTAGCGCGTTTAGTTGAACGCGCGGTGGCAAGATTCATAAAGTTGATGCAGGCTATCAACAAAATAAAGACTGCAACTATTCCAAAAAGCCGCACATATTCAATACGACCTCCATCGATCTCTCCATTTTTAAAGTTGGAGTGCAGATACCGTTCAGCGTAAGGCTGAAGCGCCAACTGGATGTTTGCTTCGGGAAGATGCTGACGGATGAAATTTTTTATCTTGCCGTTTACTTTTTCAGCATCGGCATTCGCGTTTAATTGTATAAATGTTGCGGGGCTTGTGCTTTGCCAGCCGTTTGCCCATGATGCATTGTCAGCAACAAATGCCGTCCAGCTCCTTAAAAATTCAAATTGTTGCGACGAATTAGCCGGAACATTTTCAAAAACGGCGGTAACCTGCAGGTTATCTGCATTTTCATAACGTATTATTTTGCCCATGGCGTTCTCCGGCGAACCGAAAAAAAGTTCTGCCATTTTGCGCGAAATAGCAATATCATTAGCGTTCACAAGCGCGGTCTCTGTCTTACCCTGTAACAACTTGTAACTAAACATCCTGAAAAAATCCTGACCGGCATAAGTTCCGTCTTGCTTAATAACTTTTTTCCCAGCTTCAAAAGTGCGCGGAAAGTTTTGCTCCATACCGGTTGCATACCTAATTTCGGGGATGTTCTTTTTCAGCTCGTTAGCCAATAAACCTTGCGTTAGATAACTTGCTTCAACCTTGCCTTCGTTAGTTTTCCGTTCGTACACCTGGTATAAATGATCAACGTTGGTATGGAAACCGTCAACGCTTCGCTCGTCCTGTATCCAAAGCATTATCATCAGGCTGCAGGCAAGGCCAACAGAAAGACCTGTTATGTTGATAAACGCATTTGCCTTATGCTTAATAAGGTTGCGCCATGCTACTATTATGTAATTTCTTAACATATTTTTAGGTTTTAAATAATAAGTAATAGCCTACTCGCTCCTTAAACTCTTAACCGGATTAGCCAGCGCGGCCTTAATTGCATTATAACTTATAGTAATCACTGAAACAACTACAGCAATTATTGCAGCCAGTAAAAACACCCACCACGGCACTGCAATACGGTAAACAAAGCCTTGCAACCATGTATTCATAGCCCACCATGCAACAGGCGACGCGATGATAATGGCCAGTATAACCAGCTTTAAAAAATCTGCGGATAATAAATTGTTGATGGATGTGGTACTGGCCCCTAACACCTTACGGATACCGATCTCCCTAATACGCTGGTGAATGGTGAATGCTGTTAGCCCGAACAGCCCAAGCACCGCCAATGCTATAGCTGTACAGGTAAAAAAAGTAAATATGGAGGCCAGCCTGTCTTCTGCATGG
Source organism: Mucilaginibacter calamicampi (assembly GCF_042676765.1). Classification (NCBI taxonomy): domain Bacteria; kingdom Pseudomonadati; phylum Bacteroidota; class Sphingobacteriia; order Sphingobacteriales; family Sphingobacteriaceae; genus Mucilaginibacter; species Mucilaginibacter calamicampi. Next base: position 123,218 of record NZ_JBHTHU010000009.1, on the reverse strand, counting down.
TATTGCGCTTTAAAGTCTTCGTCTAAAAAGGTAAACTCAAAGGGAGCTTCCTTGTCGTAATTAAGAAAATTTGCTTTTATACCCTCTAAAAGCGACCGCATGTTTGTATTCGGTTTTACCTTCACAAAGGCATACCCGCCAGACCCACCCCAGCCTTTTACATCTTTGGGTAGCATTAAAAACGCCAATGGCTTAATCGCTTCTTCCATAGACTGGTAAGTAAAGTCTTTTACTACTCCCTCAACCATTTTATCAGTTTGCCACATCTTAACTTTTTTTCCTACCGGATTTGGCCCCAGTTTTAACTGTGCCGCTGCTGTTTCATTAATAATAACGCCGTTATAACCGGTCAGCTTATCCATACCCTCGGGCTTGTGTTTCCAGCCAACATTAAGTACCGAAAAAAACTCTTCGTCAACCTGCATATCATTCACAGTCAATGTTTCGTCTGAGTTAGGTACGGGCGCTATAGAAGAATCATAATACTTACTGTAAATTGGAAGACGTGCTGTAGCCACCTCTTTCACTCCGGCAAGCAATTGCACATCATGTTTAAAAGCCTGGTAATTGTCTCCAAATGTGGGCGGGATCTCGATGGATATAACATTTTCCCGGTCAATACCGGTGTCTTTAGTAGTCAGAAAAAACAACTGTCTGTCTATAACTACCCCGCAAATAATCAACGCCACGGCTATGGTAAATTGCAGAGTAGTAAAAACTTTACGCACTATGTATCCGCCAGATCGCCTGTCGCTGCTGCCCTTTAATGAAACCACGGGCTTTAGCGAGGAAAGTATGAATGAGGGGTAAACACCCGCTAACAAAACTGTTATTAGAAACAGCGCTAAAACAGCATAGGTAAGCTGCGAAGTATAAAAGAAAGACATATCGATATTTAACTGTAGCCGCGCAATAAACCAGGCTGCGGTTAACGAGCAAAGCACATAAGCCAATACAAATGCCAAGAGTGTATACAATGCCGATTCGAGGTAAAACTGCACAAACAGGCCTTTTCGTGAAGCGCCGGTTATTTTGCGTACGCCAATTTCTTTAGATCTTAAAGTGGCACGCGCGGTAGAAAGGCTGATATAATTTACCAGGGCAAGCAACAATATCAATGCTGCTACAAAAGGAAATATCTTTAAGTATTTAACTGCCGAGTCATTAAAATCAGGATTCAAGTGCAGATCAGGTAAAGCAGATAGCATTACACGGGCTTTTTTTGTTGGTTCTTTCTTTTCAGCCAGCACTTGTAGTGATTGCCTGAATCGGGCCGTATCAGCGTCCGGCGTTAACACAAAGTATGTTTTAAATGATCCCTCTCCAAAGCTTTGCTCATCTTCAAACACGCTCGACCTTTTGCCCATTGATCTTAAACTTTCAGTAGACGCTATAAAATCATATAAAATGCTGGAGTTAGAGGGTGCATTTTGTACTATCCCAGTAACGGTATAAGTGTAAGCTGAGTCTATTTTTATTTTTACGGTTTTGCCAATAGCATCATCATTACCAAAATATTTTTTGGCTGTGTTTTCTGTAAGCACTATGGTAAATGGTTGACTAAGCGCCGTTTGCTCATTCCCTTTTAATAGCTTGAACGAAAAAAAATTAAAGAAATCTTTTTCACCGAACAGCACTTCATTCTCCGAAAATTTAACCGCTGTGTTTAGCGGGTTTTCTACTATAAGAGGAGCATAGTGCTTGTATGTGCGGGCATAATTTTCAACCTCGTTATCAAGCTGTTTTGCTAAGGGCGCCGTAGCATAAGTAAACGTGCTCGGGCGCCTGGTAAGGCTGCCATATTGAAGACTCTGCCTTATTGTATATATATTTTTCGCGTTTTTATGGAAACTGTCAAAACTCATCTCGTGGTCCACATACAGCATTATCATAATGCAAACCGCCAATCCAACAGTCAAACCCGATATAGTAATAAGGCTATATAATCGTTGTTTAACAAGATTTCGCCACGCTATTTTTATATAGTTTTTTAACATAATCCCTGGTTTATCGTTAATAGTTCATCCTATTTATCTTCATTTCCGGCTCTTGCTTCTTGACTTTAAACTATTCGCTCCTCAGGCTCTTAACCGGGTTTGCCAGCGCGGCCTTTATCGATTGAAAGCTAATTGTGGCAAAAGCTATTAAAGCAGCTCCAATTCCGGCTGTCAATAGCATCCACCAGGTTATTGTGGTTTTATATGCAAAACCCTGTAGCCATTTGTTCATAAATAGCCATGCCAGGGGCGCTGCTATTATAATGGCTATTAACACCAGCAGCAAAAAGTCCTTTGTAAGCATACCTACAATTGCTGATATATTAGCGCCTAAAACTTTTCGTATACCAATCTCTTTGGTGCGCTGCTCTGCAGCATACGCCGCAAGGCCGAACAACCCCAGGCAGGCCACTACTATAGCAAGCGAAGTGAACGCGATGGATATTTTACCCATACGTTGCTCTGCAAAATAAATGTGGTTAAAATCATCATCCATATAAGAAAAATCAAACTGTACATTTGGCGACAAGGCTGCCCATTTTGACGCAATTTGGGCACGGGTGGCGGCAACATCATTAGCATTAAAACGAACACTCATAGAATAGGTCTCGTCGGCTGCGCGGAGTAAGAGGGGACTTACACTCTCTTTTAATGACCTAAAATTGAAATTTTTGATAACTCCAATTATGTTATAATGTCTTACGTTGTTTGCATCATTACCCCCGGGGTTATATAACTTTTTACCTACCGGATCCTGATAACCCAATAGCTGCGCTGCCGCTTCATTGATAATTATCGCATCCGAATCCGTTTTCATATCTTTTGAAAAATTTCGGCCGGCTTTTAATTTTATACCGAGTGTAGGCAGGTAATCTTCGTCTACACTCCATATTGATGTATTCAGCGCCTGTTTAGCATCCATTGTAGACTCTTTAAAAAAGGATGTTGTGTTGTCAGAAGTCGCCGTTGGCAGAAAACTGGTTAGCGTAACGCTTTTTACACCCGCCAGTTGCTCAACATCATGCTTAAATGTTTTAGCTTTTGTAACCCCAAGGCTGCCAACCTGGTGCACAACTATTACTTGTTCGCGATCATAACCTACATCCTTGTTCTGAATGTATTTAAGCTGACTGTAAATAACAATGGTGGCAGTAATAAGAAAAATAGATATAGAAAACTGAAAAACCACCAGCGAGCTACGCAACCGCCCGCCCTTAAAACCTGCGGCCAGCTTCCCTTTTAGTACTTCTATAGGTTGAAAGCCGGAAAGGAAAAGCGCGGGATAAGAACCCGCCAGGCAACCTACAACAACTATGAACGCCAACAAAACCGGTAATAACCAGGCTATAATTTGAGGTGTTACAGTTAGCTCTTTGCCAGACATTTGATTAAAAACCGGCAAAAATGCCCATGCCACAAATACGGCTATTAAGGCACCAGCTAAGGTTACCACAATTGACTCCGTAAGAAACTGTGCAATAAGATACTTGCGCGGCGAACCCAATACCTTCCGAACGCCAACCTCGCGTGCACGGTTTGATGACCGGGCGGTTGAAAGATTCATGAAGTTAACGCATGCGATGAGCAATATAAATAAAGCAATAGCCGAAAAAATATACACAACGGTAATATTACCTGGCTGGCCCAGGCTGCCTTTTATACTTGAATTGAAGTGTATATCTGTTAGCGGTGTTAAACTCCACCGAAAATAACTGCCAGATGCCTCCAGTTTGGAAAACGTCATGTGTATAACCGTTTGGAGTTCGGGCTCTGCATTCTTCGTCAGAAAGGCCGACATTTTAGGTTCGAACTTTGTAACGTCCGTGCCTGGTTTGATCAGAATGTAAGTATGAAAATTGTTGGTGAACCAGCTTTCGTTCCGGCTTTGTCCATTGTCCGCCATAGGCAGGAAAAAGTCGAAATCCAAATGCGACTGTTTGGGGATATTCCTTATTACACCGGTTACTTTATAAAACGCGGTATCGTTAAGTGTTAAAACTTTACCAACGGCATTTACGCTATTGAAGTACTTCTGAGCCGTTTTTTCGGTAATTACAACAGAATGTGTTGCTTTCAAAGCTATTGACGGCTGCCCCTCTACCATGGGTAAAGTAAACACATCAAAAAGGGTGGAGTCTGCATAAGCAATTTTCACTTCAGGGATATTCTGATTCTCCTTTTTTACCCACTGCTTTCCGCCTGATAGAATTCTGGCAACCTGTTTAACCTCTGCAAAATTTGTTTTTAATGCGGCTGCGGCTATGGCGGGCGTTGTTGCATAGCTGCCTTCGGTGCCGCCAAATTTCATATCATTATTCACCCGGTAAATCCTATCGGCGTTAACGTTGTATCTGTCGTAACTCAGTTCGTCAAAAACGTAAAATACAATAAGCAAACAGGTGGCCAACCCCAATGCCAGGCCAAAAACATTTATTGCGGTAAAGCCTTTGCTTTTTAAAAGCGTGCGAAAAGCAATTTTTATGTAATTCTTTATCATGATTCCTGATTTATGGTTTTGGTTCATTTATCATCTTAATTCTTGCTTCTAAACCTATTCGCTCCTCAAACTCTTAACCGGGTTAGCCAGTGCGGCTTTAATTGATTGAAAGCTAATAGTGGCAAAGGCAATCAAAGTAGCTCCAAAGCCGGCCGCTAAAAGCATCCACCAGGATATTGCCGTTTTATATGCAAAACCCTGCAGCCATTTATTCATAAAAAGCCATGCTAAAGGCGACGCAATAACTATTGCGATTAAAACCAGCAAAAGGAAATCTTTTGTGAGCATACCTACAATTGTTGACAGGCTTGCAACCAAAACCTTGCGTATGCCTATCTCTTTGGTACGCTGTTCAGCCGCGTAAGCGGCCAGACCAAACAGCCCCAGGCAAGCCACCACTATAGCAAGCGATGTGAACGCTACGGATATTTTGCCCATGCGTTGCTCCGCAAAATACAGGCGGTTAAAATCATCATCCATATAGGAATAATCGAATTGCACATTGGGTGAAAATGCGCTCCATTTTGACGCTATCTGCGCGCGGGTAGTGGTTATATCGGCAGAATTGACACGAACACTGAGCGAATACCACTCGTCTGCTGCCTCGAGAATCATGGGGCTTACACTTTGCTTAAGGGATTTAAAATTGAAGTTTTTAATTAGCCCGATAATGTGAAGCGATTGAGTCAATTTTTTTTCTCCGTCTTGTATGGAGTACAATGTTTTACCAACCGGATCCTTATAACCCAGTACTGCCGCTGCGGCTTCATTGATAATTATCGCGTTCGAGTCCGTCTTCATGTCCTCAGAAAAATTGCGGCCGGCCTTTAATTGTATTCCAAGCGTAGGCAGGTAATCTTTATCTACAGCCCACACTGAAGTTTGCAGGGCCTGCCTGGCATCCAAAGTGGCATCCTTAAACAGCGATGTGGTGTTATCAGAACTGGCTGTAGGTAAAAAAGCGGTTAGCGTAGCGCTTTTCACACCAGCCAGTTGTTCCACCTCATGTTTAAGCATTTTTGCCTTTTCCCTGCCAAGGCTACCGGTTTGGTGCACAATCATTACTTGCTCGCGGCTGTAGCCGATATCTTTGTTTTGAATATACTTAAGCTGGCTATAAATAACTATAGTGGCGGTAATGAGAAAGATGGATATCGCAAACTGAAAAACCACCAGCGAGCTGCGCAACTTACCACCTTTAAAGCCTGCGGCCAGCTTTCCTTTTAACACTTCAATAGGTTGAAAACCTGAAAGGAACAAGGCGGGGTATGATCCGGCAATGAATCCCACTACAATAATAAATACGAGTAATAGCGGCAACAGCCCGGCAACCACCTGCGGTGTTACTGTTAACTCTTTTCCAGACATTTGATTAAAAACCGGTAAAAATATCCATGCCGCAAATACTGCTATCATCGCACCTGCAAATGTTACCAATACCGATTCTGTAAGAAACTGGATTACCAGGTATTTACGCGGCGAGCCTAACACCTTACGTACACCAACCTCGCGCGCCCGGCTTGACGACTGCGCTGTGGAAAGATTCATGAAATTAACGCAGGCTATGAGTAATATGAATAGCGCTATTGCCGAAAAAATGTAGATTATGGTAATATTACCAGGTTCGCCCAAGCTTTCTTTGATGGTTGAGTTAAAGTGGATCTGTGTTAGCGGAGTTAAACTTAACCTGAAATAACTCCCGGACTGTTCCAGCTTTGCAAACGTCATCTCCAAAATGCGTTGTAACTGCGGTTCTGCTTTGTCCTTTAGAAAGGCCGGCATTTTTGCCTCAAACTTCTTAACATCAGTGCCCGGCTTAAACAATACATAAGTGTGAAAGCTGTTATTGAACCATGCTGTCTCTCTACTCCTTTCAAAGTCTATCATGGGTAAAAAGAAGTCGTAATTAAAATGCGACTGTTGGGGTACATTCTTTATTACGCCGGTTACTTTATAAAACGCAGTATCATTAAATGTTAAAACCTTTCCGAGGGCATTGATGGTGTTAAAGTATTTTTGTGCTGCTTTTTCTGTAATTACAATAGAATGTGTTCCCTTTAACGCTGTAGCAGGTTGTCCTTCTATCATAGGCAAGGTAAATACATTAAAAACAGTTGGGTCGGCGTAAACAATTTGTATTTCCGGGATATTCTGATTCTTCTTTCTTATCCACATTTTGCCACCATACTTAAGTCTTACTACTTCCTCAACTTCCGGAAAACTGCTTTTTAATTCTTGTGCGGCTACCGCGGGAGTTGTTGCATAGCTGCCTTCGTTACCACCAAATTTGATATCATTATTCATCCTGTATATCCTATCGGCGTTGACGTTATATTTATCATAACTTAACTCGTCAAACACATAAAATACAATAAGCAAACAGGTAGCAAGCCCTAAAGCCAGCCCAAACACATTTATGGCCGTAAATACCTTGCTTTTTAAAAGCGTGCGAAAAGCAATTTTTATGTAGTTGTTTATCATGATTGCTGGCTTATGGTTGATGGTTCATTTGTAATCTTAATTCTTGCTTCTAAACTATTCGCTCCTCAAACTCTTAACAGGGTTTGCCAAAGCTGCTCTAACAGCGTTATAACTAACTGTAAGCAATGATGTAATAACTGCAATAGCCGCTGCCATTATAAATACCCACCAGGGTACTGCAATACGATAGGCAAATTTTTGCAGCCAGTTGTGCATTGCCCACCATGCAATTGGCGATGCTATTATTACAGACAGCACAACCAGCTTTAGAAAATCTATTGACAGTAATGTATTTATAGAGGTAATACTTGCACCCAAAACTTTGCGTATGCCTATCTCCTTAACCCGCTGCTCAATGGTAAATGCTGCCAGCCCAAATAAACCCAGCGTTGCCAGTATTATAGCGATGCAAGTAAACAAGCTGAATATGGATGCCAGCCGATCTTCGGTTTTGTATTGCGCATTAAAATCATCATCTAAAAACGAGTAATTAAAAGGCGTTTCCGCATCATACTTATCGTAAAGTTTCTTTATGCTGTTAATAAAAGTGGGGATGTTGGTGTGCGGTTTAATTTTAATATAAAGATTAAAACCAAAGGCATTCCAACTTGATGCCGTATCTGGTTTAACGGCAACTGCCATAGGCTGTATGTTAGTTGCCAGCGAAAGCGAGTTAAAGTTTTTTAGTACACCGCCAACGGTGTAGCTCATACCCTTGGTTCCAATTACAGTTCCAACCGGGTTTGGATCCAGATGTAGCTTATTAATAGCTTCCTCATTGATAAAAAGCTCGTTATTATCTGCTTTATTAAACGTGGCGGGCTTATGCTTCCATTTTAAGTTTAACAGCCGCATAAACTGGCTGTCCACCTCCATATAGTTTACAAAATTGGTTTCCTTACTCACCATGTCATCCAACATGAGCATATTAAAACCCGGATCATAAACGTTACGCTGCGAGGTTGCCACCATATCATTGCCAACCAGCGCTTTAACATCCTGATTAAAGGCCCTATAGTTTTCACCGAAGCTGGCTCGCCCGGGTACTATCAGCACATTTTCGCGGTTTAAACCTGTATCAGCATGCCTGAAAAAATAGAGCTGCCGGTCTATAGTTATCCCGCAGATAATAAGCGCAACGGCTATGGTAAATTGCAGGGTTGTGAACACTTTACGCACCACCACGCCGCCGTTGCTTTTACCCGTTTTTCCCTTTAGCGTGCTTGCCGGTTTAAATGCCGAAAGCACCAGCGCAGGATAACTACCTGCTGTTATTATGGTACCAACAAGCAAAATCAACAACAGCGTTAAAACCTTAGGATTGAACAAAAATGAATCGTCTATTTTAAGCTGCAATACGTTTAAAAACCAGGGTTTAAACAAGTAGAATAATACATAAGCCAATGCAAAAGACAGGAGCGTGAAAAGGGCCGACTCAACAAAAAACTGAATGGCTATAGTTTTTCGGCTCGCGCCGGCTACTTTTCGCACGCCTACCTCTTTTGCACGTAAAGTTGCTTTAGCGGTAGCAAGGCTCATATAATTAACCAGGGCAAGCAATAATATTAAAGCCGCAACAAGGGGGAAAATTTTTAGAAAACCTCCTGTTGCACCAGCGCCAAAAACGCCTTTAAGATGCGTATCAATTAAAGGGGCAAGCGCGAATTTTGCTTTTTCGTCTTTTTTATAAGTTGACTGTACGCTGCGTGCTACTGTACTGCTGTCGGCTGCATGTTTTAACCTTAGGTAGGTTGTGCCATTAATTCTATAGTTGCCATACTCCTCCAGCTTTAGCAAGGTGCTGCCCGAAGCGATAAAATTAAAACTAATGCTGGAGTTAGATGGGTTATTTTCGGCAACGCCGGTGACGTGGTAGGTATGAGAACTGTTTGTTCTGATTGCAATTGTTTTACCCACGGGGTTATCCTGGCCAAAATATTTTTTAGCCATATCTTTTGATAGTACTACCGAAAAAGGATCTTTAAGTGCTGTAGCAGCGTTGCCGGATAACAGCCTGAATGAAAAGAAACTAAAAAAATTATCCCCGGTAAATATTAAATTATCCTCTTCAAATTTAGCCGCGGGCGATGATGGCAAACTTACAATGACCTTTTTGTGGTTGTGCACACCAATGTAGTCGTCTACTTTCGGTTGAGTTTTCTTAATGTCCTCTCCCGCATTATACAGTTGAAAATCCATTCGATTTTCGCCCATTTGAGTTATGTTATGCGATGTAAAAATACGGTCGGCATTTTTATGGAAACTATCGTAACTTCTCTCATGAGCTACATACAGCAATATGGTTATGCAAACAGCCAAGCCAACGGCCAGGCCAGATATGGTTATAACACTGTATAACCGCTGTTTAACCAGGTTACGCCACGCGATTTTTAAATAGTTCTTTATCATTTTATTATGGCTTATGGTATTATTCGCTCTTTAAACTCTTAACCGGGTTAACGGTTGCTGCCTTTATTGCTTGAAAACTGATAGTAATAATGGTGATGATTAATGCCAATGCAGCCGATAGCACGAACACACCCGGCCCTATGCTGATGCGGTAATCATAATTCTGTAACCAGTTGTGTAAAAAGTAATAAGCTACAGGCGATGCTATCAGGCAGCTTATCAATACCACCTTTATAAAATCAGTAGACAACAACACCCATATTTGCGCAACCGAAGCTCCCAATACTTTTCGCACCCCTATTTCTTTGGTACGTTGCTCTGCTACATATGATGCCATACCAAATAAGCCCAGGCAACTTATCAAAATGGCCAACCCGGTAAAACACCACGCCAGCTTACTTATGCGCTCTTCGTTGCCAAACTTCATGTTATAATCCTCATCAATAAAGCTGAACTCAAACGGTTGATCAGGATTGTTCTTTTTAAACACGCCCGCAATGGCTGCAATGGCTTGGGATGTGTTGCTTCTGCGTCCGAGTTTTAACAGCACAACCGCGCCGGCATAGGTTGACAGGCCGTATACCGCCGGGCGTGGGCGCCCATAAGGCGACTGCATAACATCCTTGATAACGCCAACTACAGTGTACTTCTGGTCAAACCATTTGATGGTTTCGCCAATAGGATTTTTAAGGTTCATGAACGCTACCGCTGCCTCATTGACAATAATGTTACTTGAATCTGCGGGAAAGCGAGGTGAAAAGTCGCGCCCTTTTACAAACTGCCAGCCAACTGTGTTACCATAATCATAAGAAACTTCCGTCACAGCAAAATCTACACTCATTGCCGGGTCCTTACCCGCCCACTCAATCCCGCTGGTGCTTGACCATATCTCTGTTGGCGGTGCGCTGGCTTCGGCTACCGATGTAACAGCACCGGTTTGCAGCAATTGGTTTTTCACCACATCCATATGTTTGTGAACATCATTGGTAAGCATTGGCACGCAAACCAATCCATCACTGCTAAAGCCAATGGCACGGTCTTTTGCAAACTGTATTTGCTTATAAACTATTATAGTACCGATTATTAGGGTGATTGATACCACAAACTGCACTGTTACCAATACTTTGCGTGGCATTGCAGCCAATTTACCCACCCTGAAAGAGTTTTTTAGCGCGTTTACCGGCTTGAAAGAGGAAAGATAAAAAGCAGGATAGCTACCCGCAATAAGGCTGGTTACAATACAAAATACCGAAAGCATCAACCAAAAAACAGGATTGGCCCACATAATATGCATGTCCTTATCGGCAAGTTGGTTAAAGTAGGGCAGGCTGAGCAGCACAAATAGCAACGCTATACCAAATGCTATACAAACCACCAAAACAGATTCGCTTAAAAACTGGTAAACAAGTTGTTTACGCATAGAACCGATTGCTTTACGTATGCCTACTTCGCGCGCTCGTTTCTCTGACCGGGCGGTACTCAAATTCATAAAATTTATGCAGGCTAACAGCAGCACAAACAGGCCAATTATACCAAACATCCATACGTATTGAATGCGCCCGCCCACATATACGCCATTTTTAAAATCACTATATAGATGCCACCTGCTCATTGGATACAAAAACAAGGCGGGCTTTTTTTTCGCCAAAACCTTACTTACTTTGTTAAGTTTTGCATCCTTTATTTTCAATGATACATCGGCAGGGTTAGCACCGTCGGCCAATTGGGTATATATCGCGAATGCATTCGGTCTCCACGGGTCCTCGGCATGCTTAACCCAATCATTGTTATTATAAAAAAGATCCCAGGCGGCAATAAATTTAGTATTGGCAAAGCTGGAATTCATCGGGATATCATCGTACACACCCGTTATTGTGGCGTTTATCCGGTTATCAATCTTCATTACTTTATTGATAGGATCGTCACTTCCAAAGTAAGCGCCAGCTGTAGTTTTTGAAATTAATATTGCTGTTGGATCATTGAAACTATTACTTCCGCCTTTTAACATTTTCAGCGTAAGCATATCTGTTACATGCGGCTCAAAATAGCCGCCGCGGGTAGTAAGTTTTTTATCTCCAAATGTTAATATATGGTTGGTAATATCGGCTGCCATTACCACATATTTAAAATCGCTGCCGTAGCTTTTACGCAACTCGGCCGCTAGCGGGAATGGTACATTTTGCCAGGTTTGAACCTCGTTATTATTGGTTACATTTTGCCATACCTGGGCAATACGGTCGTAATTACCATGTGTTTTATTAAAACTCAGCTCATCCCACATCCAAAGCCCTATCAATACCGCCACAGCCATCCCAGCCGATAATCCGATAACATTAATAAAGGAATTAACCTTACTACGATAAAGGTTTCTCCAGGCGATCTTTAAATAATTCTTTATCATGTTGTACGTTTTAGGTTGTACGTTTTACGCTTTATTTTTTACTCGCTTCTTCGTGGCTCAAGCACTCATCTTGCTTCCTGACTCTTGCGTCTTAATTCTAATTAAGCCCCGCTGCGAGGGGCCGGTCAGAGCCCCCGCAACACCTTCGGGCCAATCGTATTGTGTATTTTAGTTCCCTTTACTTTCCCTGCCAACTGGCGGGGAGAGTAAAGGATTTGTTATTCTTAGCATCAAAGCAAACTGCCAACTCTAAACCGGCGACTAATTTATTCGCTTCTTAAACTTTTAACCGGGTTGGTTAACGTGGCTTTAATGGTTTGAAAGCTAACTGTTAACAATGTTATTACCATAGATCCACCAATAGCAATGGCAAACACCCACCAACTTATTGGCGTGCGGTACTCATAATTTTGTAACCAATTATGTAAAAAATAATACGCAACAGGTGTCGCTATTAAACTTGCAACCATTACCAACACAACAAATTCTTTAGATAACATTTTCCAGAGGGTATATAAGGTTGCTCCCAATACCTTGCGAATGCCAATTTCTTTTGTTCGTTTTTCGGCAACAAAGGAGGCTAACCCAAACAAACCCAGACAGGAAATAAAAATGGCCAGCGCGGCAAAAAAAGAAGCAATTTTGCCAATTCTTTCCTCCGCGGCAAATTTTCGCGCATACTCTGTATCAACAAATTTGTAGTCGAATGGAACCGACGGAACCAGTTTTTTGAAAATTGATTCTGTTTTGGCAACAGCCTCGCCGGGACTCATTTTAGGGTTTATGCGTATGTGTATGTAGGAGTTCGCCTCGTCAAAATTGACCAGGTACATGGTTTGCTTTACAGGATCGTAAGGCGATTCCATCACCATATCTTTAATAACGCCAATAATTCTGAAAGGATAATTACCCCACCTGATCACTTCGCCTACAGGGTTTTTAAGTTCCATGTATTTCACTGCAGCCTCATTAACAACAATACTATGTACCGTGCTGCTATCGCTGGCCCTGCTTATAGAATCGCTTGTAAAAGCTGTTGAATAATCCCTTCCTGCCGCGAAATCCCATCCCACGGTTTTACCATAATCATGCGTTATCCAAATTGTACCAAAACCCTCTACTTTGTCGGGGCTTTTATTTGGCCAGATAACGCCATCGTTGTTAGACCATATAGCCGTTGTAGGACTTGAAGTTCTTGATATCTCAGTGGCAACACCTGCATTCTTTAACTCCCTTGCCAGCACATTATACCTTTGAAACAGATCTGGCGATTTAATTTGAATCGCCATTAATCCTTCTCTACTGTAGCCCACCGGCCTGGCCTTAGCGTATTGAATTTGGCGGCTAACAATGATAGTCCCGATAATTAGTACCACCGAAACTGTAAATTGAAGCACTACCAACACCCTGCGCGGCAAACTTGCAAAACGCCCCGCACGTAATGTTCCTTTTAATACCTGAACAGGGTTAAAAGAAGATAAATAAAAGGCAGGATAACTTCCGGAAACCAAACCGGTAAATACAATAAAAACCAGGCTTATGATCCAGAAATAGCCATTGCTCCAAACCATGCTCATCTCTTTGTCAGACACCCCGTTAAACCATGGCAACAATGCAATAACCAATAGTATTGCTAAAATGAAAGCTATAAAAACAATAAGAAAGGATTCACATAAAAACTGTTTGATCAATTGGCTGCGCATTGAACCTATTGCTTTACGCACCCCCACTTCTCTTGCACGTTTTTCGCTGTGCGCGGTGCTTAAATTCATAAAATTAATGCAGGCCAGCAGCAATACAAAAACACATATAATTCCAAACATCCAGACATATTGAATGCGCCCTCCTGTATTAATACCGTTTTTCCATTCAGAGTATAAATGCCACCTGCTCATGGGATTGAGGAATACCTGAAAATTAAATTTTCTATCCTCGGCGCTAACATTGTCCTGTTTAGCATTTTTTATCATCGCAGATACACCATCAAATGTAGTATTAGGCTGCAACTGCACATACATCAAAAAAGAACTGTTGCCCCATTGGTCTTTTGCAGCATCCATCCATTTATTGTTTGCCATTAACAGGTCCCATGTAGAAAGAAATTGGAGATTTTGAAACTCTTCAACATTAGCGGGCAGGTCTTGATAAACTCCCGTTACTTTCACATCCATTTGGTTATCTATCCGTAATGTTTTATCAACCGGGTTTTCATCACCAAACAGTGCCGTTGCTGTTGACGAAGACAACATGATAGAATGTGGATCCTTCAATCCCGTCCATGATCCTTTCACCATTTGTAACGTTAGCATTTCCGGCGCGCCCGGCTGCATGAACCGGCCCGCCTGCGAGATCTTTTTATCGCCGACAGATAAGATATGCCCTTCCGTCCAACGAGACATTACTATATTTTTGAAAGAACTTCCGTATTTATTGCGCAATTCAAACTCAAGCGGGCGGGGTAGTGAAAAGTCGGTAAAGCTTTGTCCGTTAGAATTCCGATTCATCATCACCTTCGCAATGCGATCATAATTTTTATGGTATTTATTAAACGAGAGTTCATCATAAATCCACAAACCAATTAACAAGGCTACAGCCATACCAACTGCAAGCCCGCCAATGTTTAAGGCAGAGTAACCCTTGTTTTTTAACAGGTTACGCCAGGCTATTTTTATATAGTTCTTTATCATGATAAGATCGGTTTACTCACTTCTTAAACTTTTAACCGGGTTTGTGATAGCCGTTTTAACGGTGTTTAATCCTACTACAACCAATGTCAGCATCAGCATAATCATTCCAACCCCGGCGAATAACCAGATACTTATATGAATATGATAGGTGTACTTATCAAGCCAGGCATTCATAAACCACCAGGTAAGCGGCACAGCGATAGCAAAAGCAATCAACACAAGCTGTAGAAATTCTTTTGAAATAAGCATTAGCAATTGCCTTATTGTTGCTCCAAGTACTTTTCGTATGCCTATTTCGCGTATGCGTTTCTCTACAGTAAAGGAAACTAAGCCTGCTAATCCTATGCAGCAAATAAAAATGGTAAGGCCCGCAAAAACATTTGTGATCTTGCTGACCAGCTCTTCGGTTAAAAATTTCTTGTCAAATTCCTGGTCAACAAACTTGTACTCAAACGGGTAAACAGGATTATACTTTTTAAAGATGGCTTCAATTGACTGTAAAGCTTTATGGGTTTGCGCAGAACGTTTTAAACGAATATTAATTGAATTAGATTGACCACCATCAAAGTAAACCACCATAGGATCCACAGGTTCAAATGGCGAGCCCATAATTACATTATCTGTAACACCTACAACTATATGCGGGGTACCCGTCGTATTTATCAACTGCATGCCTACGGCATTTTTTATACCCATTGCATCAACAGCAGCCTTATTTAACATTATCGCGTTTGAATCTGACGGCGTTCCTAAAAAATCTCTTCCTTGTAAAACCTTTACACCCAAAGTTTTTGCAAAATCAACATCGGCGGTTTGCAGCGTAAAAAGGATATTTTGATTTGCCGGCTTGCCGTTGTAATCAGGGCCGGGCTCCCTTGCCCATATATCAGTAACAGGTGAAAACGTTCTTGTTAATGAACTAACCATGCCCGTATTCAGCAATTCTTGTTTTATTACCGTAAAGTTTTTCTGTATGTCGGCAGAACCCGGCACCATTATCATATTATTGGGATTGTACCCTAAATGGCGATCCTTGATGTGCTGTATTTGCTGGTATATAATAATTGTAGCAGAAATAAATAAGATTGAAATACCGAATTGCGCTACAACTAAAATCCTTCTGGGTAGTATTGCCGCTTTACCGGGAAGAAAAGTTCCTTTTAAAACTTTTACAGGATTGAAGGAGGAAAGATATAATGCCGGATAACTGCCTGCCACAACACCCGTAAATAAAATGAGGGCACAGGCGCCCAACCAGAAAATTGGTTGCAAAACGGGCAAATGCAACTGTTTATCAACTAAATTATTAAATGACGGTAACAGAAAATAAACGACACTAAGAGAAAAAAGAAATGCAACGAAAGCAAGGATCATTGATTCAAAAAAGAACTGAAGTATTAGTTGCTTTTTAGCCGAGCCCAATGTTTTTCGTATGCCTACTTCCTTAGCCCTTTTTTCGGAGCGCGAGGTAGACAAATTCATGAAATTAACACATGCTATTAACAGAATGATAAATGCAATGATGGTAAACAATCTCACATACTCTATTAATCCGCCTGCGTTTTTGCCATCCTTAAACTCACTGAAAAGCCTCCATTTTTCCATAGCGAACGGAAAATAGGTGCTTGTCTCTTTACCGGCATCGTTATGCAGATGCTGTATATCATTGATACTTTTTTTCAGCCCGGTTATATCAGCACCCTCTTGCGTTTGTATAAAAACATTATACGAGAATCTGTCCCACTTATCCATAGCATTGCGGTAATCTTCGCTGCTTTTATTGAATGGCGTTATAAAATCAAACTTAAAAGTAGAATTACCGGGTGGGTCGGCAATAATGGCGGCCACCTTCATTTCCCGGCCTTCATCAATTTTAACTGCCTTATTTATTGGATCATTGTCGCCGAAAAAGGCTTTTGCTGCCGATTGCGTTAAAACGATAGACGAGGGATCGGTAATAGCTGTTGCGGCGTTACCCTTGATAAATTTCCACGAAAAGATGTCAAAGAAATGGTCGCTTACATTATATCCTTTTTTCTTCAGCCTGGTGTCGCCATAAGTAATTATATGCTGTTCACGGTGCGACATAACCACGGCATTTTTTATTTGCGGAAGATTAGCCTGCAACGCACCTGCCAACGGTAATACCATATTGCCATCTGTAGCTACCTGATTGTTAAAATTACGATTAGCCATTACCTGGTAAATATTTTGGTAATTAGCATGGAACGTATTATAACTGCGCTCATCCTGAACCCACAAACCAATCAATATTGTACAGGTGATGCCAATTGTAAGCCCCAGCAAATTGGTGAGGGAGAAACCTTTATTTCTGAATAAGTTTCGCCACGCTATTTTAATGTAGTTCTTTATCATAACGGTTAGGGTTATTCATTTCTTAAACTTTTAACAGGATTGGCTAACGCCGCTTTTATTGATTGAAAGCTAATTGTAAGCACCGTTATGAGCATTGCAGCGCCGGCGGTGGCTACAAAAACACCCGGCCCTATAGTAATGCGGTATTGATATTTTATAAGCCAGCCGTGTAAAAAATAATAGGCGACCGGCGATGCAAGAACACAGCTTATTAAAACCAACAGCACAAAATCTGTTGACAGCAGTAGCCATACCTGTGCTATTGAGGCGCCTAAAACTTTGCGTATACCTATTTCTTTTGTGCGTTGCTCTGCTATATAAGCGGCTAAACCGAACAAGCCAAGGCATGATATAAATATGGCCAGGGTAGCAAACACGCCCGCCAGTTTGCCTATAAGCATTTCCAGGTTAAATTTTTGAGCGTATGTTTCATCAGCAAAACGGTAATCAAAAGGATAAGCCGGGTTATATTTATCAAATATCTGCCCTATTTTTTTTATGGATTGTTGCATATCCGCGTTAGCTTTCAAATCATACATCGCCACATTACCCATGCTGCCATGCGAAAATATGGTAGCCTCAACAGGTGTAAATGGCGAGTCCATTAACGCGTTTTTTACTACGCCAATAATTTCAACTCCATCCTTGGGGCCCTGGTTCCATTTAATTTTCTGACCAACTGGGTTTTTAAGCCCCATACGCTGTACCGCGGCTTCATTTATCAGCACCTTGCCAGTATCTTGCTGCCATTTCTGCAAAAAATCATGCCCCTGCAGTATTTGCATACCAACGGTATTAAAGTAGTTGTGGGATATGCGTACGGTTGCTATGTTAAGCGGTTCTTCGCCTGAGCTCTTTTTGGGCCAGTCAAAAACAGTAGTATGTTGGTACACATTGGTTACCGGGCTGCTTGCCATTGCTACATTGTTCACCATCCCGGTTTGCAGTATTTCATTTTTTAAGGCCTCATAGCTTTTGTTCAGGTCGTCGCTCATATCGCTCATCACCAAACGGTTAGTGTTATAGCCTATGGGCCGGTTTTTAGCATATTGTATTTGCTGATATATAATTGCCGTGCTTATAATTAATGCTATTGAACAGGCGAACTGCACTACAACCAATACCTTACGGGGCAATGCCGCCGCCTTGCCTACCACCATAGCGCCTTTTAAAACCTTTACCGCGTTAAACGATGAAAGGTAAAAGGCCGGTCTGCTGCCTGCCAGTAAGCCTGTAAGCAACACATAGCTGGCCATAATAAGCCAGAACAATAAGTTTCCGTAAGGCACGCTAATGCTTTTGCCGGTAAGCTGGTTAAATGCCGGTAAGGCCAGTTGCACTACTATAATAGCGAGGAAAAAAGACAGGATTGCCACTAACACAGATTCTGTTAAAAACTGAAACACCAGATCTTGCTTAAGTGAGCCCATGGCTTTACGTACGCCAACCTCCCGTGCCCGTTTTTCTGAGCGCGCGGTTGATAAGTTCATAAAATTGATGCAAGCTATCAGCAGCACTAGTATGCCAATAATGCTAAAAATGCGTACATAGTCAATAAAGCCGCCTTTAGGAACACCATTTTCGTATTCAGAATACAAGTGCCAGTCTTTTATAGGCTGCATAATAACTTCAGGCTTAGCTATACGCATCTCCTCCGCATGGTCATAAACAATCGATTTTATTTTAGGAGCTACCTGCTCATAAGTAAAACCCGGTTTCAGCATCGCGTAAATTTTGTATGATTTGTTACCCCAATTGCTGCGGGCATCTTTCTCCCAGTAAGGCGTATGCTCG
This sequence comes from Mucilaginibacter calamicampi, assembly GCF_042676765.1. NCBI lineage: Bacteria > Pseudomonadati > Bacteroidota > Sphingobacteriia > Sphingobacteriales > Sphingobacteriaceae > Mucilaginibacter > Mucilaginibacter calamicampi. The sequence continues at coordinate 104,576 of NZ_JBHTHU010000009.1, read as the reverse complement.
TTATAGCTAAACGGTAACAGATAATTGAATTGTAGCGAAGAGTTTGCCGGGAGGTCTTTAAGTACTCCGGTCACTTTCACATTATTCAAATTATCTATTTTGATGACCTTACCTATCGGGTCGGCATCGTTAAACAAAGCGCGGGCGGTAGATGCTGTTAAAACTATTGACAACGGATCTTTTAAAGCGTCTTTAGCGTTACCGCTTATAAAAGGATACTGAAACATCCTTAAAAAATCAGATCCAACGGCAGATCCATCTATGTATAATTTCTTATCGCCTGCAATAAGGCTTCGTGTGCCGTTCCAGTTAGCTTCGGCAACGAATTCAAATTCGGGGTAGTCTCGTTTTAACGCGTCAGCCAGCGGCAATGCCAAAGCATTTTGGGTAAATGTACCGGCTTGCTGACTGGTAAGGTTAAGCTTAACTTGGTACAGTCTGTCGGCATTAGGCAAAAATCTGTCGTACGAGTATTCGTTAAACACCCACAACCCAATAAGCAACGCAACTGCCATCCCAACGGCCAGGCCGGTAATATTAAGCGCGCTGAATCCTTTGCTTTTCAGCAAGTTTCGCCAGGCTATTTTTATGTAGTTTTTTATCATGATAGGGTTAGGTTTTATTCGCTTCTTAAACTTTTAATGGGGTTAGCAAGGGCGGCTTTAATAGCTTGAAAGCTTACTGTTAGAACCGTTATAACAAGCGCAATAATTGCAGCCGCTGCAAATACTTCCCAGCTTATTGATATCCGGTAATCGTATTTAATAAGCCAGTTTTGCAGGTAATACCAGGCAATTGGCGTAGCTATAAAGCATGAAATAAGCACCAATGCAAAAAACTCTGATGAAAGTAAACGCCATACGTTACCTACGCCGGCCCCAAGCACTTTACGAATTCCAATTTCTTTGGTGCGCTGCTCAGCAACAAAACTTGCCATACCAAACAGGCCCAGGCACGAAATGAAAATGGCCAGCACTGCGAAATATAAAGCCAGCTTTCCGATGCGTTCCTCAGCTTTAAACTTGCCTTCAAATTGGTCGTCGACAAATTTGTAACGAAGCGATATACCTGAAGTGTATTTTTTCCAAACTTGTTCAATTAGCAATAATTGTTGTGCTACACTTTTTTGTGGGTTTAATTTTACGATAAGGTTCGTCATGTTATCATAGTTACCTAAATGATATACACTCGGCCGTACAGGGTAAAAGGGCGACTCCTGCATAATATCGTTAACAACACCAATTATGGTGTAGGTCTTACCATCCCATTTCAATTTCTTTCCGATAGCGTCTTTAAATCCCAAAAACCTCGCTGCCGATTCATTGATAACAAAACCAGCCGAATCCGTTGCAAACTCCCGCGAAAAGTCGCGGCCCTTTATCACTTTCCAAGCCGCCGTTTTACCAAATTCGTACGACATAGCATTCGTTGGAAAATCAACAGAGAGATTTGGATCCTTACCTTCCCAATCATATCCTCCTGCTGAATTCCATACTTGAGTGAGAGGGCTTTGTGATGCGGCCATTTCTTCAATAGCGCCTAATTTTTTTAATTCAGATCTAACAGCTTCATAATGTTCTTTTATTTCGGGCTCAAAATTGAGGTTTACTAGGCCCTGACGCATATAACCTACGGGACGGTTTTTAGCATGCTGAATTTGCTGGTAAACAACAATGGTTCCTATTATAAGCATTACCGATACGGTAAACTGCAGGGTTACTAAAACTTTGCGCGGAACGGATGCAAACTTACCTACTCGAAAAGTGCCTTTTAATACTTTTAATGGCTGAAAAGATGAAAGATAAAGGGCAGGGTAACTGCCGGAAACCAATCCTGTAACTAAGATAAATGCAATACTGGAGGTCCAAAACACGGGGCTCGTCCAGGCAATCTCAATTTTCTTACCTGCCACATCGTTAAAAACCGGAAGCAGCAGAGCCACTAATACCAAACACAATATAAACGCCAGTAAAACAACTAAATAAGACTCTGCAAAAAATTGCTTGATAATTTGCGACCGTAACGAACCAACCGTTTTGCGTATACCCACTTCCTTGGCCCTTTTTTCGCTTCGTGCTGTAGAAAGGTTCATGAAATTGATACATGCGAGGGTTAACACAAAAATGCCGATAATACCAAATAGCCACACATACTGAATATTACCTCCGGTGTTCACGCCATTTTTAAATTCGCTGTATAAATTCCACTTGCTCATTGGGTGTAAGAATACTACCCATTTAGCTGCTCCGTCTTCCTTGCCCAGGTTATCAAGCTTTACATTCTTAATCCTGGTGGATACATTAGCTACATCTACATTGTCTGCTAACTGAACAAATGTTAGTGATTGATTACTTCCCCAGGCAGGGTTTAGATCTTTTACCCATGGATTTCTGATCAGCCATAAATCCCAGGGCATCATTATCTTAATTCCTTTAAATGTTGTGTTGTCGGGTAGGTCCTTATAAACACCGGTTACTTTTAAGTCAACAAATCGGTCAAGCTTTATGGTTTTATTAATGGGATTGTCATTACCGAAAATTGCTTCTGCTGTTGATGCTGACAACATGATTGAGTAAGGGTCCTTCAATCCTGACCTGGCTCCCTTAATCATTTCAAGTGTGAACATTTCCGGGGCATCAGGCTCGAAATACATCCCGGTTTTAATAACGCTTTTATTATCTACGGTAATTAAATGATCCTCTGTCCATGATGCTTGTACAACATATTTAAAATCACTTCCGTATTTGGCCCTTAGTTCGGAAGCCATTAATGCCGGATTAGCTTTTTGCGTTTTTATTTCGCCATTGAAGTTGGCGTGCTGCATTACCTGTGTAATACTATTGTAGTTCTGATGGTATTTGTCAAAGCTAAGCTCGCTATACACCCATAAGCCAATCAACATGGCCACGGCCATGCCAACCGCAAGGCCGCCAATATTCAACGCAGAATATCCTTTACTTTTCAGCAAGTTTCGCCACGCTATTTTTATGTAGTTTTTGATCATGGGTGTTAATGTCAATCAGTTATATCATTATATTCTCCATCACCGTCTGCCCATCCAACAAGCGGATGATGCGGTGGCTGTAACGTGCGTCATGCTCAGAGTGGGTAACCATTATAATGGTTGTTCCCTGTTCGTTCAGGTCGGTAAGCAATTCCATTACTTCGTTACCGTTGCTGCTATCCAGGTTACCTGTGGGCTCATCTGCCAGTATTATCTTAGGATTGTTTACTACCGCCCTTGCCACAGCCACACGCTGCTGCTGCCCGCCAGATAACTGCTGCGGGTAGTGATTACGGCGGTGCATGATCTGCATTTTGTCTAATACTTTCTCAACCCTGGCTACACGCTCAGACGATGGCACGCCGGTATAGATCAGCGGTAACTCCACATTTTCAAATACGGTTAGCTCATCTATCAAATTAAAGCTTTGAAACACGAACCCTATGTTATGCTTGCGCAGATCTGCACGTTTACGCTCGTTAAAATGCGCTACTTCAGTACCGTTAAACAGGTAACTGCCCCCATCAGGATCATCCAGCAAACCCAGAATGTTAAGCAATGTGGATTTTCCACACCCCGAAGGCCCCATAATGGCAACAAACTCGCCTTCCTTTATATCAATTGATAGTTTGTTAAGCGCGATGGTTTCTACCTCTTCGGTACGGTAAAATTTTTCTAAGTCGGATATTTTTATCATTGAGCCTCCCCAACCCCGCCTTCCGGAGGGGCTTTTTATTTTTAGTTTTTTATATTCTTAGTTCGTTCTTCTCTTTGTTGCCTAACGTTAGCGATGGGTTTGAACCCATCGCTATGTTAAGCATGGCACGGTCTATTTCTGCAACACCAATTCCTGTATATCCCCGTAATTCTCGTAACTTGATGTGATAACCTTATCACCCGGCTTAAGCCCTTGCATAACCTCGTAATATTCGGTGTTTTGTCTGCCCAGCTGTATATCTACTTTAAAGGCCGACTTGCCGTTCTCGCTCATTTTGAATATCCAGTTACCACCTGTTTGCTGATAAAAACCGCCTTTAGGCAACAAAACCTGTTTAGATTCATCACTCAGCGCCAGCAGTATTTGCAAACTTTGCCCGCGACGAATACCCTGCGGTACATTGCCAACAAACTGCATATCAACCTGGAACTTGCCATTGGCTACCTGTGTAAATACCTTTTTAATTTTAAGTGTATAGGTTTTATCAGCAAAACTAAAAGTGCCTGTTAAACCGGTATAAACCTGCGATATATAATGCTCATCCACGTCAACGCGTACCTTAAAGCCCGATAGCACATCTATCTGCCCCAGTCGTCCTCCTTTGTTTTTATTTTGGCCTATTTCGGCATCTAAAGAGGTTAACTGCCCGTCAACCGGTGCGCGTACGGTAAGATCAGCTACTTTTTGGCGCATTAAGTTTAGCGTGGTGCGCATTTGGGTATACTGCTCGCGGGTTTGCTGCGTCTGGTCTTTTGTAAGTAAACTATCTTGTTTAAGTATGCGTTTGGTAAGATTATAACGGTTTAGCGCATACTGGTAGGTATTTGATGATTGCTGATACTCCTGCGATCCGATGGCCTTTTGATCGTACAAACGCTTGTTCAATTTGTATAGTCGCTCAGCTTCACGAAACGCGTTATCCGCGTCGGCCATTTGGTTAAGCTTTCCAACGGTATTTTGCTCGGCATTATTCTGCTGAATACGGATCTGGGTTTGGGCAGCATAAACCGCGGTTTCCTGGTTAGCCAGGCTCAATTCCAAATCAGTATTTGATAACTTAATTATAGGGTCGCCTTTTTTTAAGTTGGCACCATCCTCAACAAACAGCTGCTCAACCCGGCCGCCCTCAATTGCATCAAGATATATAGTTGTAATAGGCATTACCAATCCGTTTACCGGGATAGTTACCTGAAACGGTCCTTTTGTTATCTCGCTTACCGTTATACGCTCGGTTTCAACATCCAGCTTGCTTTTCCCTGATGTGAAATAAATACTCGATGCAATTAATATAACAAGCGCGGTAATTCCTCCAATCGTTAAAATACGTTTGCTATTCCACCTTTTCTGTTCAATTTTTCTGTCCACAATATTAAAAATGACGATATATATTTATGTTATTAACAAAACAACGTGCCAAGCTGCAAGTAGCTGTAAATCAAATTTATAAATAAGATATTTGATCAAACCACGTTCGGTTTTGCAACAGCGGGTGTACGGTTGTGATACACTTTATGCACGTACTATTTTACGCAAAAAATTGTTATACAGTACCTTATATTTACGGTTATATTGTTGCTTAACTGCTTAAAATAAAATTACATTTATTAAATTTTCGGCCGTACCTATATGTTATTAAAAAAAGCCACCGTTTTAATTGTTGATGACGACCCCGATGTGCTCACCGCTGTTAAGCTGCTGCTTAAAACCGAAGCCGGAGAAGTTATAACCGAGAAAAACCCTGAAAACCTAAACAGCCTGCTGCAGCGCAATACTATTGACATTATTTTGCTGGATATGAACTTTAACAGTGCCATTAACACCGGCAACGAGGGTTTATATTGGCTGCGCAAAGTAAAGGAATGGAAGCCTGACGCCATTGTTATAATGATAACCGCTTACGGAGATATTGATCTGGCGGTACGATCATTAAAAGAAGGGGCCGCCGACTTTGTTGTTAAACCCTGGCACAATGACAAGCTTACCGAAATAATTAAAGAGCTGCTTGATAAAAAAGATAGCCCCAAACCTGCAAAAAATACTGCTGCCAAAAACGCCGGAGCCGCTACCACCTTACTTGGCGGATCGGGTGTTATGCAGGACATATTTTTAAAGGTGAACAAAATTGCCCCTACCGATGCCAACATTTTAATTCTTGGCGAAAACGGCACAGGCAAGGATCTGATAGCAAAAGCCATACACGAACGCTCCCTGCGTGCCGGCAAACCCTTTGTTAAAGTTGACGTTGGCGCGCTTACCGATACCCTTTTTGAGAGCGAGCTTTTTGGACATAAAAAAGGCGCGTTTACTGATGCCCGCGAGGACCGGTCCGGAAGGTTTGAGGATGCCAATGGCGGCACTTTGTTTTTGGACGAAATAGGCAATATATCCCTAAGGCAACAGGCCAAACTGCTTACCGTTTTACAGAACAGGCAGGTTACGCGGCTGGGCAGTAATAAACCCGTTGATATTGACATACGGTTGATATGCGCTACCAACCTACCCTTAAATGAATTGGCCAGCGACGACCGTTTCCGTAAAGATCTGATCTACCGCATAAATACCGTAGAGGTTACCATGCCGCCGTTGCGCAAGCGCGATGATGATATTGTTTTGCTGGCTAAACATTTTGCATCTACCTATGCCAGCAAATATTTAAAGCCTGCTGTAAGTTTTGACGCAGGAGCCTTACATAAGCTAAATAGCTACCACTACCCGGGTAACGTGCGCGAACTGCAATATACCATGGAGCGTGCGGTAATTATGGCCGATAGCGATGTGCTTACCGCAAACGATCTGATCTTTTCTTCTTTAGAAAACTCAGGCCCCGAACCTGAAATGCCGGATGATATGCCGCTAAGCATGGTTGAAAAAAACACCATTATGCGGGTTATTGATAAACATAGCGGCAACATTACCCGTGCCGCTAAAGAACTTGGATTAACCCGCACCGCATTATACCGCAGACTAAGCAAGTATGATATTTAAAGGATACGAAGTGCGCCTGCTGCTGCGCGTAACGCTACTGTTTTTAAGCTTATTGGGGTTAAGCGTTATACTGGTAAAAGGCTGGTATGAAATGCTGGTAATAGCTGTCCCTCTTATGCTGTTTATATTAACAGATATGCTACGTTTTCAAAAAAAGGCGCATAGCGAGGTAGAGCAGTTTGCAGAATCCGTACACTACCGGGATTTTTCAAGGCATTTTGATGTTAACAGGGCACCTGTTGAGCTTAAACCCCTGCGTAAGGGCTTTAATGATATCAACACCACCTTTAAAACTATTAGCCGCGAGCGCGAAACGCAATACCAGTACCTGCAAAAGATACTTGAGCTGGTTGACACCGGCATTATATCCTACGAACAGGAAACCGGCACCATAGGCTGGATGAACGAGTCGTTTAAAAAAACTTTTAGCATCCCTTACTTAAAAACCATTCAATCCCTGCAAAAACGCGACGAGGAACTTTACAGCGCTGTGATTGCTTTAAAACCCGGTGACAGTAAAGTGGTGTCTATAACGCGCAACCAGCAGGTAGTTAAAATTTTGCTTACTGCCAGCATTATGCGTAGCGATGACAAAGTATACAAACTACTGGCTTTTCAAAACATAAGCGAGGCCCTGGACGAAACCGAATCAAAAGCATGGCAAAAGCTGTTGAATGTAATGACGCATGAGATAATGAACTCTGTGGCCCCCATCTCGTCATTAGCTGATACGTTGAAGAACAGGCTTAAACTGTACAGCGAAAAGAACAACGGCGGCACTGATCTGGACGATCTGGAGCTGGGCATTGATACCATTAAGCGCCGCAGCGAGGGCCTGCTAAAGTTTACCGAAAGCTACCGCAACCTGAACAAGATCACCCGGCTTGATCTGAAGCATACTTTGGTGCGTGATCTGTTTGAGAATTTAAGCAGCCTTATGCAGCCAACCCTTACGCAGAAAAACATAGAATTAAACATTGTGCTTCGCGATACGCAAATGGCGGTGAACATAGACCGCGAGCTGATTGAACAGGTGCTGATAAACCTGCTGGTAAACGCCATTGAAGCTGTAAAGGGTGCCGACAAGCCCGTAATCACCCTTAGCGCCGAAGTATCAAAAGAAGGGCGGCAATTAATAAAGATCACAGACAACGGCACGGGCATGTCGGCGGAGTTGATAGATAAGATCTTTATTCCGTTTTTCAGCACCCGCAAAACCGGCAGTGGCATTGGGCTGAGCCTGTGCAAACAGATTATGCTGTTGCATAAGGGGACAATAAAGGTACAGTCGGTAGAGGGCGAAGGCTCTGTTTTTGCCATGCAGTTTAATTTAGCATAGCGCTTTTCTCATCGCAGTAGCATAAAAAATAGATACGCGCGGTGTTGCAGGAATATTGGCAACAGTTTGCAACACTTGCAACAGCATTTTTTGTAACATACTTGTTATAAGTTATTTATAAAAACTAAACGTTTAAACATGCAACACTTTGCAACACACTTATTCGTCAGCAAAATCAGCTTCAAATTGTTTGTAATAAATTGACTATCAATTGATTGAAAACACATTAAAAAAGCTCATTTCTCAGTATGTTTTGCAACAATTCCGCGGTTTAAATTTCCGCCGCCCTCTTTATTTTTCACCGCCAAATAAAGAGCTGTTCAACAGCACTATAGTTGTTAATACGCCAACGTACAGACAGGTTTCAAATTGGATTTTTTTTCTCAGTTTAAATAAAAGATTTATTACTTTGCAAGCCATTAGCTACTAAGCGTACTACGCTTTGTATGCTTATACAAGTCTGGTAATGCCGGGCCCCTGATTTGAATTATACTAGAATAATATACATTAATTTTTATGAGCAAGTTTCGCAGTGCCGATTGGTTTGGTACAAAGGATAAAATGGGCTTCCTATACCGCAGTTGGATGAAAAACCAGGGTATGCCCGAGGATATGTTTGATGGGCGCCCGGTAATAGGTATATGTAACACCTACTCTGAGCTTACCCCTTGTAACGCTCACCTGCGCGATATATCTGAAAGTGTTAAACGCGGTGTGTTAGAAGCCGGTGGTTTCCCGGTTGAGTTTCCTATCATGTCATTAGGCGAAACTTTGTTAAAGCCTACCGCGATGCTTTTCCGCAATTTGGCAAGTATGGATGCTGAAGAATCTATCCGTGGTAATCCTATTGACGGTGTTGTGCTGTTAACCGGTTGCGATAAAACCACTCCATCAACCTTAATGGGCGCTGCCAGTGTTGACCTGCCTACACTTGTTGTACAAGGTGGCCCAATGTTAAACGGTAAGTTCCGTGGTGAAGATATTGGTTCCGGCACAGCCTTATGGAAATTTAACGATAAGCTAAAAACGGGCGAAATGACTTACGATGAGTTTGCCGAGGCAGAGAGCTGCCAGTCACGCAGCCCCGGACATTGTATGACCATGGGTACCGCTTCAACCATGGCTGTAATGGTTGAGTCGTTAGGTATGTCATTAAGCGGCATGGCCGCTATTCCGGCTGTTGATGCACGTAAGAAAAGAATAGCGCAGCTTTCGGGCCGCCGTATTGTTGATATGGTTAAAGAAGATCTGCGCATCTCAAAAATATTAACCCGCGAAGCGTTTGAAAACGCTATCAAAATAAACGCCGCCGTAGGTGGTTCAACCAACTTTGTTATCCACTTAACAGCCATTGCCGGCCGTGTGGGTATTGATCTGAACATTGATGATTTTGATAACCTGGGCTCAAAAATGCCTTTGTTGTTAAATCTGATGCCATCCGGTAAGTTCCTGATGGAAGATTTCTACTATGCAGGCGGCTTACCGGCTATTATTAAGCAAATACAGTCTGAGCTGCACATGGATGTGATAACCGTTACAGGTAAATCGCATGCAGAAAACATTGCCAACAGTGGTACCATCTACAACAGTGATGTTATTTACACTTTTGATGAGCCATTGATACCCGAGGCCGGAACAACCGTGCTGAAAGGCAACCTGGCGCTTAATGGTTGTGTTATTAAACCATCAGCAGCTACACCTGCTTTAATGCAGCACACCGGCCGCGCCGTGGTGTTTGAAAATATTGAAGACTACCACGCACGTGTTGACGATCCGCTTTTGGATATTGACGAAACATGCGTAATGGTACTTAAAACCGTAGGCCCGGTGGGTTACCCTGGCATGCCTGAGGTTGGTAATATGCCATTACCTAAAAAATTGCTGGATAAAGGCATTACCGATATGGTGCGGATATCTGACGGACGCATGAGCGGAACTGCTTTTGGCACCGTGATCCTGCACGTATCGCCTGAGTCTGCCATAGGTGGCAATTTAGGCCTTGTTGAAAACGGCGATATGATAACATTGGATGTAGCTAAGAAACTGATCCAGCTGGAAGTATCAGACGAAGAACTTGAGGCCCGCCGCAAAGTATGGCAGGCACCACCTGCAATGGCCGAGCGTGGTTATGTTAAAATGTATATAGACACCGTGCAACAGGCTGATAAAGGTGCTGACCTTGAGTTCCTGGTAGGCTGTTCTGGTTCAAAGGTTACCAGAGACTCGCACTAAGCAAATAGTATAAGCTGTTAAGGGATGGGCTTTTAATAGCGATAATAAAAACGGAGGGGGCAGCAAAGTCCTCTCCGTTTTTCCATATTAAACCAAATATAAATTATGTTAGTGTTTATTCTTATTCTTTGTATAGGTACACTCATTGTGTTAACTACATGGGCAAAGATGAACGTGTTCCTCACGTTTATAATTGTATCTGTTATGGCGGCCCTGCTACTGGGGATGCCGTTGGAAATGATACCTAAAACCATCAATAAGGGCATAGGCGATATGCTGGGCTCGTTAGTAGTGGTGATCGTATTAGGCGGTATGCTGGGCAAGCTGGTGGGCGTAAGCGGTGCCGCGCAACGCATAGCCACATCCATGCGCAACGCCTTTGGCGAAAAGTATATTACATGGGCCATGAGTTTAACCGGCCTTATTGTGGGTATACCTTTGTATTACAACGTTGGTTTCTTTTTGCTCATTCCTATTATATTTTCTGTAGCGTCTCGTTACAAACTACCATTGGTGTACATAGGTATACCTATGCTTACGGCGCTATCGGTAATGCATGGCTTTTTGCCTCCGCACCCCTCGCCTATGGCATTAACGGTGCAGTTTCAGGCAGATATAGCTAAAGTGTTTTTGTACGGATTTATTATAGCCATCCCTACCATAATATTGGCGGGGCCAATTTTCGCTAAAACGTTAAAGGGCATAAAGTCTAACACCTCCATCACATTTACAGCCGAAGATATTCCGGAAGAAAGACTACCATCCCTGGCAACAAGTATTTTATCATCATTACTACCTGTATTGCTAATAGGCGTAGGCAGTGCTGCTGCAAGCTTTACCGCGGGCAACCCCGGCGCACAGAAGATCTGGCATTTTATTGCTGATCCGAACATTGCTATGGTAGGCACTATTTTAATTGCTACTTATACTTTAGGCATCCGCACCGGACGTACCTTAAAACAGGTAATGGATGTGTATGCCGACGCGATAAAAGAGATATCACTCATACTGCTTATAATAGGCAGCGCGGGTATACTTAAGCAAGTGTTTATTGATACAGGTGTAAGCGGACAAATAGCCGATGGCCTGCAGCAATTAAACATGCCACCCCTGCTTTTAGGATGGCTTATAGCCGCTATATTAAGGTTATGCCTTGGCCCTGCTACTGTAGCTGGCCTGGCAGCGGCTGGTATAGTTTTCCCGTTAATGCAGCAAACCCACGCAGATCCTAACCTGATGGTATTATCTGTAGGTGCCGGAAGCTTGTTTTGCTCGCACGTAAATGATACGTCGTTCTGGGTATTTAAAGAGTACTTTGGCCTGGATATGAAACGAACATTCTTATCATGGACGATGATGGAATCGCTGGTATCAGTGTTCGGCCTTATAGGGGTATTAATATTAAATATGGTTATATAGCCCGCATTTGGCCCCAAATAAAAAAAGGCGATGAGTTTTAATTCATCGCCTTTTTTATTTAATAAGATGTTCATGTAGCATTGGCCACCCCCTCTATGTCATTTCGACGACCCGCGTGGGAGAGGAGTAGTGCGGGAGGAGAAATCTTTTCGAAAAAACCGCTCTTATGTATCGCTTCGAAAAGATTTCTCAGTCGCGCCTCCTCATAGTCCACCGCACTGCTTCTTCGAAATGACAACACACTAAAATTTTCTTTTACTCCACCTTTTCTACTGCGCCTTCTTGATCTCTACCCTTCTATTCAGCACGCGGCCGGCCTCTGTAGTATTATCAGCAACGGGCTTACTTTCGCCATTACCCACGGTGCGTAAATTATCTGCATTTATGCCGCTGTTAACCAAATAAGTTTTTACAGCGTTGGCACGTTCAACAGAAAGCGACATGTTATGCGCAGGGGTGCCTTCGGCAGATGCATTGCCATTTAATACAAATTTTACCGAAAGATCCTTTTTCATCTCGGCAACCGCGCGGTCCATTAATGGATAGGATTGCGTTTTCAAAATACCCGAGTTAAACTCAAACTGGATATTTGCAAAATTGTAATCAGGCGGGGCCGGTGTTGGCGCGGGTTGCGGAGCCGGCGTTGGCGCGGTGGCAACAGGTGCAACAGCCGGTGTTGGTTTAGCTACCGGCGCAGGCGGAAAAGACTCGGCAACAGGCGCGGGTTGTACTATTTTTTTTGCTTTACAGCCCGGGAGCGTAACTGCAGCCACCACAATAAGTACCGGAAATAAAGAAAGTCGTAAATTTTTCATGTTGTAAAAAGCTGGTTGAAAATGATTATAACGATTGGCCGGCTTTTATAGTGCCGTGCCTATCGCATATTTCCAAAACTATCAGCTGTTCTTCAACTTGTCAATACCTCAAATAGATAATTTTTGTTCAAAATTTACGAGCGCCCTGAGGCACCTTAAACCCCGGGGCTCCCGTAATACACTCCTATATTAAGCAACAACACTAAGCGTTGTGCCGCTTATATTTACTGTATATTTTCTTAATGCAACTGCCGCCGGCCCTAAAAGTACGCTTCCGGTTTGGCTAAACTCGCTGCCATGTAAGGGGCATACAAATTTGCTTGCCGAGTTGTTATAGCCAATATTTGTACCTTCGTGTGTACAGGCTACCTGAACGGCTGTGAATGATCCGGCTACATTGCCTGCCGCAATTCTAACCAATATAACACCACCACTTACTTTTGTTGTACCAATGGCGGTCACCTCCGAGTTAAGGTCGGCAGTAAAAACCGTTCCTGAGCCCGGCGCGGGTGGGGTAACACCGCCGCCGCCACCACCTGATGGACCAGGATCATTACTTTTGCTGCCACAGCTGGCAATGCCACACCCGGTGCAGATAGCCAACACGCCTATGCCCAGTTTTGATAAAAATTCTTCTCTTTCCATTTTTATAGTTTTTTGCGGGTTATTTATTTAGATGATTTATGTCCGGACAGGTCAAATATTCTGGATATGGTGAAGCCCAGCCTGAACTCGCCCTTGCCTATATCAGACCGCGTATCGCTTAAATAATTTGTTTGCGATATGGCCTTGGCGTTTGAAAAATTGATGGTAAAAACATGGCCGCCGGTTTCAACTTCTATGCCTACACCAATAGGGTCATAAAATTTATCAGGGGCAGGCGAGTTGCTTCTGAAAGTTGAGAACGGATGCGCGTAATCTACTACTATACCCATGCGTTTTGTTATTTTTAAACGGGCGGCCGCACCTAATGCAAAAAATCGCTTATCATTTCCGGGTAAAGCGGGCTGCGCTGTATTACTGCTCACAAAGGTTGGAGTAATCTGCATGGAGAATGCTCTTGAAAACTTATGGCCTATAATGGCTTGGGCAACATAGGCGAACCTGTCAGAGTAAGCATTGAACGCGCCGATATTCTTGTACGGTTTGAGTCCCATTTTACCCAGTAAAGTAATAGCAACCGGGCTGCCATCATTTGATTGATGCACGATGTTATATTTTAACCCCAGATCTATTAATTGCTGAAATTTGCTACGGCCAAATTGTATGTCAAGGTTTTGGCCAAGGCCGTATTCAAACCCAATATATATATCGCTGGAGTTGTCAAGGCCAAACAAGCTTTGCCCACCGCCAAAGGGGCCGCCTATATCGCCAAAGCGGTGTATCACTAAAAAGTTGAGATTACCTTTTTTAACGGTTTCATTGGTTTCTGAAAGGATAAGCCTGCTTGATGCAAAAATGGCTGTTGTGGCGGCCTGGGGCGGGTTAGCAGCGGCCATGGCGTTCATTAAAGAATCTTCGCGACTTATTTTTCCGGTTTGCTGCGCGTTAAGCTTAACAGACAGTAATGCAAATATCAGCAGTAAATAATAGTGTTTTTTCATGACGTGGTTATTTTGATTGAGGGACAAGTGTATAAGTGGCGTTAACGTTTATTTTTATGCTTTCGGCAATGTTGTGAAAAACGATGGTGGGGATCTTAATGTCGTGGTCGGCACATTTCACCATAAACTCAGCAGCCAGGCTTACAGTGCCATTGCTAACTGTAATTTTACCTGGAAACGTGCGGCTTTGCTTTATACCATGCACTTCCAGTTCACCCACGGCGGTAACAGGATAAGTGCCGTTTTGAGCAGCGTTAATTGTTTCCTGTATCTTGCCTTTAAAAACAGCTTTAGGATATTTATCACTCTCCAGGTATTCGCTGTTAAAGTGTTCCTGCATCAAAGATTTTTTGAACTTAAACGATGATATATTCACGCTAAAGTCAAGCTGACCTGTTGTTGTGTTTAAAACCGATGTTCCGCTTGTTGATGCTGCAGCAATATCTTCTATAGGTGCTGATGAGAACAGCGCTATACGCGCGTTTTTACAAGCATAGAGGTCCTGCCCTGCCTGGAATGAAGACATCCAGACAAGTAAAATAAGAGCTATATATTTCATAATTACTTGGGTTTTGGGAGCGAATTTATATTCCAGTTAAGGCCAACTGCTACGCCAACAGTTTGCAATTTTACCCTGCTGTATCCAATATCATTGAGGGGTATTTTTACATACGGCATTACATTTACCCCTATTTTTGAGTTGATCTGCCTTCTGTAATTTGCCTGAAAATTTACCGAGCTGAATAAGTACTTATCAGGGTTGGCAACATTATAAGACGATGACCCATACACATGGCTGGTTGAATAATTATATTGATAATTTTCCTTCAGCATAACAAAAGATGATATGCCCGTGCCCACGGATATGGAGTTTTGGTTTTTTTCAAATACCTGGTAATCTATATTAAGCGGTATATCCAGCATACGGCAATCAGCAGTAACGCTCTCCGGCGAATACTTAAACTTATAAGCCGAGTTGGGGCTGTATGCAGAAAAAGGCATGGTGTAAGGCTTATACGAATAATAAGCGCCCGTGCTAATAGATAACTTTTTAAACCTGGCCGAAAAAAGCATTCCGATATTTTTACCGGTACCTGTGTTGTTGAATGAATTTAAGCCATTTATATCAGCCGAAGAAAGTACAGTAAGTGCTAACCTCGGTTTTTTCAGCCAGCTTTCGTCTTTGGCTTTATTGTCCTGTGCAACCCGGGCAATTCTTCCAATGCTTTCATTTACGTTAACAGGCTTAATACTATGGTTAGCTATTGCTGTATTAGGTAAAATAAATTGCTTCGGTTGCTCAAGTATTATAAATCTGTCATCTCTGTTAACAGGATTAATAATAGCGGCAACTTTACCATCTTCTTTTACTGCCGCACCATTGGGTGACACCAAAGCTAAGTTGGGTTTACCGGTGTATCTGTCGGCGGTGCCCAGGTTTGGTTTATCAATGCTTCTGTCGCCGGTGCCCAAGTTTGGTTTATCTGCAGAAAGTACAGCCATATTTGCCCCTTGCTGATCTTGCGAAACTATTGGAGCTGTTTTTAAACCAGCAGCAACATCAGGACGTTGGCCTGTAACTGCGCCGGTTGACTTCTTTATTACCAGCTGTTGAGCAGAATTGGCGTTCTCTGCATGCTGAGGAGTAAAATACCACCAGCCCAGCGCGATCAATAGCATAGCGGCGGCGCTAAGTGGTAACCAATAAACCAGTTTACCCGGCTTCTTTTTACCGTTCAGCATTTCATCCAATGCATTCCAGTGGTCTGGCCTGTATTCAGGTTCATTGGCCGGGTTCTCCATAACCCGTCTGAAAACGTCGTCTATATTTTTATGCTGCTCGTCTTTCATTCTCTTGTATCGATGTTATAATACACCGGTTTTATTGCCGCTGCGCCATTTATGGCCACAACCGGCGAAAATTTTGTTCCGTTATTATAATCATAAGCCGATGCCTCGGCATCCATTATCATTTGCTTTAATTTTTGCCGCGCTTTAAACAGGTTTGATTTTGATGTGCCCGAACTAATGTCAAGCATTTCGGCTATCTCCTCGTGCGAATACCCGTCAATTGCAAACAGGTTAAAAACAGTGCGGTAACTTTGTGGCAATTGCTGTATCATGGCCAACAGATCATTATAATTAAGATTGTTGTCTGCCATACTTACTTCGCCTATATGCTCTGCGGTATCCAGGTCCTGCGCGTAAGCCATTTTTAAGTTAGACCTGTAGTAATCAATTGCCGTATTCATCATAATCCTACCCAGCCATGCTTTAAAAGGCCGCGAGGCGTTATATGCCTCAATTTTGGTAAATATTTTAAAAAAGCCCTGGTTCATAACCTCCGCGGCCTCGTACTGGTTGGTAGCATATCGCAAACATATAGCCATAGAAAACCCATAGAAAGCTTTGTAAAGCAATTTCTGGCTCTTACTATCTTTTTTTACACAGCCTTGTATAAGGTGATGTAACTCTTCGTCGCTCATATGTTACGGTTACATTGTATTGGCTCCAACCTGTATTCTACCCCATCACGGCTAAAATTTAATAAAGGTTGCCTTTTAGAATAAATTTATTATAAAATATTGTAAATGAGATTATCTATTTATACCCCCCCAATTAAGTTTTTACATGGTCTGATGCAGATACCGGGCAAATAAAAAAAGCCCTCCAATTACGGAGGGCTTTATACGCGGTCTTATGCACTTATCTATTTCACTTAATATTCAGACCAACTTTTTATAGGGCTCCCTTGCAGAAGCCGGCTCAATTAGGGGACTAAATTGGTGTACTTAACGCGGTTAAGTAAAAGTGCCGTCCATGTAAAAAAGAATAAGCAAACCAACAATATAAGGTTGCCGGCTATGTTTGCCGTAGAGCCTTCGTTTACCACATAGTACACTGATGATACAGTTAAAACAATTAATGCAATTGTTACCAGCACTGTTACAAATAATGATCTTACTTTCATAATCTCCTCCTTTTTTGAATAGATATATACAAAAGCTTTGCCATTGCTAAAAAGTGCTCTCTATATGTGTTTTTTGGGCTTTTTGGGCGGGGGCGTTTTTAGAACTGTGAATAGAGTTCCCCAAAATATGGATTTTGTAACACGCCCGTTACAAAGATGCGCGCTATAAGGGGATGCGCCCCAATTTGTGTACGAAAGCCACAAAAAAGGCCAATCAGTAAAAAGTACCATAAATGCCCCGAATACTGCCATTAAAAGCGATTATTATACTTTAATTTTGAGACATGAAAACCAATATCCCTGTATATGACATATGCAGCCTTACGAACAACAGTAAAGATGATATTTTAATAAGCCGGTTTGCCCATTATTTATCCGTTCATAAAAATCTGTTTATACCACATAAACACTCGTTTTATCACCTGGTATATTTTACCCAAGGCGGCGGATCGCAGACCATTGACTTTGAGTATGTTGCCGTTAAGCCAGATCAAATATATTTTATGATACCCGGGCAGGTACACAACTGGGACTTTGAGGGGCATGTGGATGGCTATATCATTAATTTCTCCGCGGCCTTTTTCCAGTCGTTTTTACTTAAAGCGGGGTATTTGGATGAGTTACCCTTCTTTTCGGGCATTGTGGCAGATTCTGTTATAGATATCCCTGCAGATATGCAGACAATAATACCCGCCCTGTTTGAGGAACTTGTAAAAGAGAACGCAGGCGAGCAGCTTTTAAAAGCGGACATGATAAGAGCTATACTGTTAAAATTATTTATAGCGGTATCGCGGTTGGGTAACAAGCACGACAATGTGCCGGCTTATAACTACACCTTGCTGCGCAACTTTCAAAAATTAATAGAGAAAAATTACACTACACTAAAGCTACCTAAAGAATATGCCGAACTGTTGTTTATAACGCCTAATCATTTAAACGCATTGTGTAGTGCCATGCTGGGCATACCTGCCGGCGAGGTGATACGTAACAGGATAGCTTTAGAGGCTAAGCGCCTTTTAATAAACCGGGAGCTTGGCATTGCCGAAATAGCTGATCAGTTAAATTTTGCCGACAACTCTTACTTTACCAAGTTCTTTAAAAAACAAGCCGGTGTAACTCCCGAAGAATTCAGAAAACATAACCATAATTAGTATGTATACCTTAGCAGATAACACCATGAAAATTTCGCAAACATATGCAGCTGTTAACGCCAAATGCCCTAAATGCCGCAGGGGAGACATGTTTGCCAATGGCATGTACAGCCTTTCGTCGCAAAAAATGAACGAGACCTGTCCGCATTGCGGCTTTAAGTTTGAAATTGAGCCCGGCTATTTTTATGTAGCCATGTTTGTTAGCTACGCCTTTAACATTGCACAAATGGTGACGCTTGCTGTGGGGCTATATATTTTAACCGGGAGTAAAAATCCGTGGATATATGTTGCCGTACTGTTAAGTTCTGCAGTTGTATTATCGCCTTTCAATTTCAGGTACTCAAGGGTGGTGCTGCTTTACTGGCTCACTCCGGGCGTGCATTATGATCCTAACAGGTCAAAAGACGACTATAAAAGGATAGGATAGAACGGATCCGCAAATTCAAGTACGGGCAGGTAATTTTCCTTCTTGCTGATAATTACTTACTTTAGCAGAAAGTGTTACAACCTACTTTCTGATGAAAAAAAATTTGCTTACTGTCTTTGCCGCTCTAGTTATTGTTGCCACATTCCAATCCTGCGGAAAAAAAGAACCCAAAAGAACTATTAACGTTGTCGGCCTTTTCTCGTTAACGGGTAACTGGTCATCATTAGGCATAACATCAAAAGCTGCTTTAGAAATTGCATCTGATGATATTAACCAATACTTAACCGCCAACAAAGTTCCTTATGGAATACAGTTTAGCGTTTACGATACCAAGCTGGATGCTGATTTAACAAAATCATACTTTTCTAAAGCCAGGAGCGAGGGGGCTAAATTTATAATCGGCCCGCAATCAAGTGCTGAGTTGGCGGCACTAAAACCAATTACAGAAGGTGCAGAGGTGCTTGTAATAAGCCAAAGCAGTACCGCCGGAAGCCTGGCTGTACCCAATGATGCTATATTCCGCTTTTGCCCGCCAGACAAAATTGAAGGTGCGGCTACCGCGGCTACCATCTATAAAAAGGGGTTCAAAGGCCTGGTTACCGTATCACGGGATGATGCCGGCAACAAAGGGTTACAAACTGCAACCGGCGCTGCCTTCACCACTAAAGGGGGGCAAACGGTTGCTATAACCCCTTATGCGGCCACGGGCGCCAACTACGCCGCGCTTATTGCTTCTATTAAAACACAGGTTAATACTTTAATTGGCACATATGGGGCGGATAAGGTGGGCATATACCTGGCATCATTTGATGAAGGTGTAGAGATATTCAAGTTGGCTGCGGCTGATCCCGTTTTGAGCGGCGTTAAATGGTTTGGCGGCGATGGAGTAGTGTTGAGCACCGCTTTTTTAAGCGACGCTGCAGTGGCTGAGTTTGCTATAAAGACAGGCTTTTTTGCACCATCATTCGGCTTACCTGTTGCTACCGAATCTCAGTGGAAACCAATTGCCGCACGTATTAAGGCAAAAACCGGGGTTGAGCCTGATGCCTTTGCCCTGGCAGCTTATGATGCCGCATGGACAATAGCTTACACCTTAGAGGCTACCAAAGGCTCTACCATTTATTTTGACAATCTGACAAGTAAATTTGTTGAGCAAGCCAACACACACAGTGGCATAGTTGGGGCCGAAGCGCTGGACGTTAACGGCGATAGGGCAAGCGGTACGTTTGATTATTTTGGTATTGTCAAAGAAGGCGGCGCTTATGTATGGAAACTGGTAGGTAAATCAGAATAGAAATCTTTTTTTAAAACCAAAGGGGCTGTTTTTGTTGAAACAGCCCCTTTATTGTATCTACCTAAAGCAGTTTTACTTCTTAATATTGCTCCGTACCTGTTTAATGATCTTTATTTTTAAAAAAACAAATAAAGCCGCTATAATAACGCCTGCGGCAACATATTCATAACGTTGGTTATTAAACCCCCAGTAAGCAGTCATTAGGCTTATAAATATGCCTACGTTATACAGGGTGTTAAGTATTATTTGCTTACCCATTAGTATACTACTATATCCGGGTCAATCTCTGCAGACCAGGCTAAAATACCGCCTTGTAAATTTGACAGGTTGGTAAAGCCTTGTTGCTCCAGCTGCATTATGGCAGCCGCGCTGCGTTTGCCGCTGCGGCACATCACCACAACCGGTTTGTCTTTGGCTATTTTATCAGTTTCAATTAATATTCCACCTAAGGGTATAAGCACGCCGCCCAAATTTGATGTTTCGTACTCAAAATCTTCTCTTACGTCAATCAGTTGAAAGTCTTCATTATTATCTATCTTATCTTTCAGTTCCTGTACTGTTATTTCCTGCATGGTTTTAAATTTTATCCAACCAAAGGTAAGTGTTCTGTATTAAATATTTAAGCCATACTTTTGTAACAATACGCCCCTTAAAGCGTTTCATTGTATATAAAATAACTAATGGATAAAATTACCCGGTTTTTCTGGTTCTGCTCGGGCGCGCAAGTTGATATTTTAAAGAAATACCCGGTTGAGCATAACAAGTATGTGGGTATAGGGGCCACTATATTTTTTACTGCGCTTTTTGCATCATTATCTGGCGGTTATGCCATGTATTTTGTTTTTAATGGTGATGCTTTTGCAGTGGGCTTTGCTATACTTTTCGGGTTACTTTGGGGTACGGCCATTTTTAATATGGACCGCTACATTGTATCAAGCATAAACAAAGAAGGCAGCACCAACCAGCAGATACTACAGGCATCACCGCGTATTCTGTTAGCTATAATGATAGGTATTGTTATATCGCGCCCCTTAGAATTAAAGATCTTTGATAAAGAGATAAGGCAGAAATTAAAAAGCGCCTATACCAAGGGCCAAAACCGTAAAATAGATACCCTGCAAAGAACCTATGCGCAGAAGTACGGTTCTGAGATTATTAAAAGTGCCGACTTACGCAAGGAAAAGGATTCCCTTGAGAAAGACATTAATCGCTCCCGGTACGAGCTTAATCAGGAAGTATTCGGCGATAAAACTAACCAAACCTCGGGCATTACAGGTTATGGCACTTATGCCAAGCGAAAAGAGGATGTTTTAAAAGAGAAGCAGGATCGCTTGAAAACGGTAACCGGGGAGGCAGAGCGGATGGACAACTATCTGAGTGATAGAAGAGATTTTGAAGGGTTAAAAAACCTGCGACTTTTTAGCGAAAAACAATTAGACAGCCTGGCTAACGTAGCCGGCTTTGCAGACCGTAACTGGGCACTGGGGCAGTTGGGCTACAATAATGACGGTACACGAGACCTGGATACTTACCTCGCCATCTCGTTTATCGGTTACCTGTTCATTTTGTTTGAATGTTTGCCGGTGTTTGTTAAACTGATGTCGCCGAAAGGGCCGTATGATGTTGCCATTAGCAAAATGGCCGAGGCGGATATACATTATGCCGAGCGGGACAAAGAACGTGATATAGCCATAACCGATAGCGTATTTGATCATCACCTTGATGAAGATGTAGGGAACAGAAAAAAGGCACTTATAGGGCAGTCTGAAAATGATATGGGCCGCTACCGCTACCGGTAACATTTAAGCCAAAAGCATTTCTGTTGTTTGGTTTTTTACGTTATTTTGCCTTTAATTAACTGATGTAATGAAAAAGCTTTATCTAACAGTGCTGGCCACTGCATTTTTTGCGTGTGCCAGCCTGGCGCAAACCGCCCCCAAGCCCCTATATTACTTAATATCCTTCCCTAACGCCGCTCACCACGAAGCCGAAATAGTGTTAACTATTCCCAAAGCGCCGGCCGGTAAAATCAATTTGCAAATGAGTCGCTCATCGGCAGGGAGGTATGCCACGCACGAGTTTGGTAAAAACATTTATAATTTGAAAGCTTATAATACTGATGGCACACCGCTGGTGATAACCCAGGTGGAGGGCGACAGGTATGAGATAGCAGACCACGGCGATGCCGTAAAAGTAAGCTATACCTTATTTGGAAACTGGACCGACGGCACTTACACAGGTATTGATGCCAGCCATGCGCATCTTAACATGCCTGCTACTTTTATGTGGGTAGCTAATGTGGATCAGGGACTGCGCGAGGTACGTTTTGAGTTTAACGACCTGGACAAGTATGGCTGGAAAGTGGCTACCCAGCTAAAACACGAAGGTGCGAATGTTTACTCGGCACCCAACTTTCAATACATGATGGATAGCCCTACGGAGCTGTCTAACCATAAAGTTGCCAACTGGGAGGTAGTAAATCCCGATGGCAAAAAACAAAAGATCAATCTTACCATACACTCAACAGATGACCAGCCTGTTATTGACAATTTTGGCAAAATGGTGCAAAAAATGGTGGTGGAAGAGCAAGCGGTCTTCGGCGAACTACCTGCTTATGATTACGGCGAGTATACCTTTTTAGATGATGTGTATCCCACCAACGCCGGCGATGGCATGGAGCACAGAAATTCTACCTGTATTGTTGACGTTGCCGATAAAGTAGAGGGTAACGAACTGGGTTTGTTAGGCACATTCTCGCATGAGTTTTTCCACGCCTGGAACGTAAAGCGCATAAGGCCAAAAACATTAGAGCCTTTTAACTTTACCCACGCCAATATGAGCAGCGAGCTGTGGTTTGCCGAAGGATTTACCCAATATTATGGCGAACTGATATTAACCCGCTCGGCATTTTATAAAACCGACGATTATACGCGCGTTTTAGGAGGCTTGGTAAATGCTGTATTGAACACGCCAGGCGCGGCAAAGTACCCGGCTACAGAAATGAGCCGTAAATCAGTTTTTACTGATGCCGGGGTGTCCATCGACCCAAATAACTATATAAACAATTTTACAAGTTATTATACCTACGGCGGAGCTATCGCCCTTGCGCTCGACCTGAAATTACGCAGCGATTATAACTTAACTTTGGATGATTATATGCGCACGGTCTGGCTGGAGCGGGGCAAAAAAATGAAGCCCTACACCATACCTGATCTGCAAAGCGATCTGGCTAAGCTGACTAAAGACCCCAAGTTTGCAGCCGATTTTTTTAATCGTTACATATACGGCACAGAGAAGAGCAATTACGAGGCCTTGCTGGCCAAAGCAGGATTGTTACTGCGCAAGGCCCAACCTGGTAAGGCATGGGTAGGATTATCATCTGCATCCACACGCGGGCGTTCAGGGCAGATCCGGGTCAATGCCGCAACAGGATTAGCTATTACAGGCAGTACCATTATTGGAACGCCAATTTATAATGCCGGTATTGATGCCGGTGACGTTATACTTACTGCCGATGGTAAAAAAATAACCGACACGACAACATTAAACCAGGCAGTTGCCGATAAAAAGCCGGGCGATAAAGTGCAGATAACTTATACCAACCGTGCCGGTAACCACACAACAACATTAACTTTAGCTGAAAATACAGCTTTTGAAATTGTTACTTTTGAAAAAGCCGGGCAACAGCCAAGTACCGCGCAACTGGCTTTCAGGAATAGTTGGTTATCATCCAAAGTAAAATAACAACATGAAAAAAATCTTCGCCATTACTTTTTTGCTAAGTGTATCCGTTTGCGGCTATGCGCAGAAAGTAGATAAACTGATCAAAGAAAAAGACGTAAAACGCATTATAGAAACCCTGTCTGCTGATGACATGCAGGGCCGTGGCACCTTTACGCCCGGCATTGAAAAGGCTGCCCTGTTTATTGAGGATGAATTTAAACACATCGGCTTGCAACCCCTGGAGGGTTTGAGTGGTTTTCGCCAGGTGGTTGACCCAAAAGCCCTGGGACCATTGCCAACCCGTGGTAATATGGCCGAGAAGCTGACCAATATCCCGCTATTTAATGTGGTTGGCGTATTGCCCGGCAAAAGCAAGCCCGATGAGTATGTAATATTCTCTGCCCATTATGACCATTTGGGGATTGTTAAAGCAATGGATGGCGACAGCATTGCCAACGGCGCGGATGATGATGCATCCGGCACCACGGCTGTTATTGCTTTAGCTAAATACTTTAAGGAAACAGATAACAATGCCCGCACTTTAATTTTTGTAGCATTTACTGCCGAAGAGATAGGCGGCTACGGTGCCCGGTATTTCTCTAAGATGGTTAACCCTGATAAAACGGTAGCCATGTTTAATATTGAAATGATTGGCAAGGCATCCAAATTTGGTGAGAACTCGGCATTTATAACCGGCTTTGAGCGCTCAGATTTTGGCCCCATCCTGCAAAAAAACCTGGAGGGCACCGACTTTAAATTTTATCCGGATCCGTACCCTACGCAAAATCTTTTCTACCGCAGTGATAATGCTACGCTGGCGAGGTTAGGCGTTCCGGCACATACCATATCGACAGATCAGATAGATATTGATAAGCTTTACCATACCGTAAAGGATGAGTTTGGATCTTTAGATGTTAAGAATATAACTGCTACTATAAAAGCTATTGCCTTAAGCTCCCGCGGCATTGTAGCGGGTACAGAAACGCCTGCGCGGGTGGCAAAACTGGAACGGTAACATGCCAAAAGCAGCTAAATTAAGCGGAAGCGAAGCTGTATCAGCCTATATAGCGCAATTGGACGAAGCCGTTAAACCTATTATTGAAAAGCTGCGGCAGATAATTTTAAGCACCGGTGCTGAAATTGCCGAGGAAATAAAATGGAACGCGCCAAGTTTTTACTATACCGGCGAAATGAAGCCATTTGATCGCAAAGAGTACAAGCGGCACATTATTGTAATGAACCTCCACAAGCGCATACTGCTGGTGTTCCCCAGCGGTGCGAAAATTGATAACTCCAGTGGATTACTCACCGGCGACTACGCTGACGGCCGAAAGATGCTTTCCATAACCGGGATGGACGACGTTTTGCAAAAAGAGCAAGTCCTGCGCAATGCTGTAAAAGACTGGATAAGCAAGGTAGAGTAATAGCAGGTGTAGCCGTATACAGTGTATACGCCTGTTTTATCCCGTATACACCATTTTTTAAATAGCTATAGTTTAAGCTATTACAATCGCTTACATTTTTTAAAACGATCAAAAAAGCGCCAATACAACCATTAGTTGTATACACCCGAGCGTTGCAACCAGCTAAATATTTTTTGGGGTAATATTATTGTTTACTCAATTTTAAACGGCCCGTAATAAAATGTTCTGCTACCGGCAACAGTCCGCCAAATATTAAGGTTATTATATAAACGGGCGGTATTGCATTAATTTGTTTTATAGCATTACCCCCAATGCTGGCGCTAAAAGCGTGCTGACCCGAACCGCCCGATACTACCGTTAATATTAATATGCATAGTATTGAGGCCGCAATGGCGTACCAGGCCTTTTTTGATATGATTGGGTTGTAGTTAATTTCCGTTTGCTGCGGGTTTACCTGCGCCATTACATTATTTGTAAATGCCATCGGAGCAGCATCAATGACGTGTTTTTGCAGCAGGTTTTTTAACGCGGGGCTTATAGCAACTTCATCATCGGCTACGGCTGTAATTTGCTGCATAACCAGATTGGCCGTATCATCAGCAGGTTTTTGGCTTTCTGCTTTGCTGATAACCTCTTTGAAAATATCTTTCTTATTCCTGCTCATTGCTCAATTTCTTTTCATCATCCAACAAAAATGCCAGTTCAGTTTCCAGCTTTTTTCTGGCCCTGAACAACTTTATTTTGATATTAGCTTTTGACAGCCCCGTTATCTCCTGGATTTCTTTTACAGGCAGATCATTTATATAATATAAAGTTACCAATAAAGCTTCAGTTGGCGGCAACCTGTCAATAGCTATACGCACCTGTTGCCCCACTTGTTTTGCTTGCAGCTGATCAAACTGGTTGTTACCATTATCCAATACCTCGTTAACGCTATCGCCAATAAAAGTGGTATCCAGCTTATTACGGCGCAGCTGCGTAACGGCGGCCCTATAAACAATTGTATATAGCCATGTTGAAAATTTAGACCGCCTCTGGTATTTATGCAATTGCTGGTAGGCGGTAATAAAACACTCTTGTGCAATATCCTGCGCCTCGTCGGCATCGCGCAGTATTTTTATGGCAATACTGTAAACCATATCCTTATATTTATTTACAAGGAACGCGTATGAAGCCGGGTCGCCGTTAAGTATCTTATCTAAATAAACCTGTTCATCTAAATGCTTCATGCACACATAAGAGTAAAAAACGGGCGCGACGGTTACAGATAAAATAAATTTATAATTTGTAACCGCTTGTTTAAAATTTCACTCATATGGGCGTAAATCAATTTATTAACATTAAATATCAAGACAATGTCAGACGGATTAGAAGTAGTTAGAGACGCGATAGTATCAATAGTATTATTCGCGGCGGTATTCGGTTTAATATATGTTTACCTGGTGTCGCGTCACCGGGAACGTATGACCATTTTAGAGAAAAACGTGGCATCGCCGTTTAAAACGGCAGATAACATCAACCTGTTAAAATACGGCATTATTTCGCTCGGAATAGCGGTAGGCGTTATAATAGGGTACATATTGTACGATTTGGGGCTCGACGAAAATTTTGCCTATACAGCAATGGTATTCCTTTTCGGCGGCCTCAGCCTTATCGTAGCCTTTTTTGTGGTGCAGAAACAAAATAAGCAATAACCCCCCAATAGCCTTTTTGCAGCTATTTATAGCATAAAGGCCTTCAAACAAATTTTTTTATTACAAGCTAAGAGCGCCTTGCAGGTAGCCTACGGGAATCTTTTTGCCCAAAATCTTTATCATGAAATCAATTTACAAAAAAATATTTACGCTGCTGGTTGCCTTGTTAGGCACCGGCTTAAGCCTGACAGCGCAGGTTGCCCCAGCGTATTCCATATTAGGGAAAGTGACAGATGCGCTAACCAAACAACCAATGGCTTTAACAACGGTTATATTAAAAACCGACAAGAATATTATTGTTAAACAAATGGTCACCAAAACCGATGGTGCATTTGCTTTTACGGGTATCCCCCGCTCAAAATATAACATAGTGCTGGTTAACGTTGGTTATCAGAATAAAACGGTAGTCGTTGACGCGGCTGATGCGTCAAAAATCAATACCGATGTAGGCATGATAGCTTTGGAGACGCAGATGAATAACCTGAAGGAAGTAGCCATAAAGGCCGACAAGCCTATAATTAAACAGGAAATAGACCGCCTGAGCTATGACCTGCAGGCCGACCCTGACAGCAAAGTAAGTAACGTGCTGGAAATGATGCGCAAAGTTCCGTTTATATCTATTGATGCTAATGAGAACATCCTGCTAAAAGGCAACAGCAGTTATAAAATATTTATTAACGGCAAGCCATCGGGCATGTTAGAGCGCGACCCCACAAACATTTTGCGCAGCATGCCTGCGTCAACCATACAACGCATTGAGGTGATAACCGCCCCGCCTGCAAAATATGATGCCGAAGGTTTAGGTGGCATTATCAACATTATAACCACTAAAATACCTGCCGCGGGTTATAACGGAACCCTTAATGTAAACGGCCGATACCCCGCGGGGCCGGGTTTGGGCACTACGTTCAATATTAAGGAAGGCAAATTTGGCATATCAGCGTTTGGCGGAGGCAGCTTTAACAATACCCCGCAAACCGAAAGTTTAAACACACGGGCTACCACAGGCGCAGCATCTACCTATCTTACACAACAAGGCAATACAAAGGCCGAGGGTAAAAGCGCTTATATAGGTACTGAATTGAGTTATGAAATAGACTCGCTTAACCTTTTAACCGCGCAGTTTAATATCAGCGGAAACAGATCAAACGGAGACATTCTGCAAAACACTGTACTTAGCGGTAATACGGGTGTTTCCGAAGCATACCGGGTAAGCAATACCGGCACCAACAGCGGCAAAAGTATTGATGCATCCTTAAATTACCAATTGGGTTTTAAGCGCGATAAGGCACGTTTGCTCACTTTCTCCTACCGGTACATGAACTATAACAGCGACAACAATAATGTGTTACTGGCAACCAACCGGGTAAACTACTTAAACCCGGACCAGGTACAGGAAAACAAAACCAACGTGCGCGAGCAAACCCTACAGATTGATTATGTGCGCGGATTTAAAAAATGGTTGGTGGAAGCGGGCGTGAAAGGCATTTTAAGAAAGAATGAAAGTGATTTTCAATATAATGTAAACGGTTTAAATAGCTCATCGGCCAATAATTACAGTGGCGACCAAAACATACTGGCGGCATACAATACCTGGCAATATACCGGCAAAAAATGGGGAATAAAGGCGGGGGCGCGCATAGAGCAAACTTTTACCGATGCCGATTTTATTGCTACTACAACAAATGTTAAGCAAAACTACCTTAACGTTGTTCCCTCTGTATCCATGAATTGGACGCTGAGCAAGACCAGCAGTTTAAACCTTGGCTACTCGCAAAGATTAAGGCGCCCAAGTGTAAACAAGCTAAACCCTTTTGTTGATCGGTCTAACCCTAATTTTTTAATAGCCGGCAACCCTGAATTACGCAGAACCATAATAAATAGCGCCCAATTAAGCTACAGAACATCAAAAAAAACAAGCCTAACTTTGAGCCTTAATTATGATTTTGTAAATGGTATGGACCTGCCGGTTGCCACTTTTGATCCGGTTAGTAAAATAACCACTACCACCTATAAAAATATGGGCAACGTAAGTGCTGTAGGAACATCGGCCAACTTAAATTACCCCATAAGCAAGCAATTAAACTTTAGCACTAACGCTAACATTCAATACTTTACCATGCGGGGCGAAGTGGCGGGCATTATGCAAAGCAACCAGATTTGGGTCATTTCATCATCGTCAACATTGGCATACGCGTTTAACAGCGGCTGGCGTATTTCTGGCGGTGTTGATGTTACCGGGCGCAACCCAACAGGTTTACAGGGATACACCAGGGGCTTTGTAAGCTCTTCATTAAGCGTAAACAAACCGCTTATTAAAAATAAACTTACCTTCTCGGCGGCTGTGCGTAATCCCTTCACTCAATATCGTTACAATATAACCCAAACTAACGGTAATGATTTTACGCAGCTTTCCACTAATCAAACCTATTTCCGGTCATTCACCGCCAGCCTCAATTACAATTTTGGTAAGCTAAAAGATGCGATAAAGAAGAATAAGCGGGGTATTAATAATGATGATGTATCTAAGTAGGTACAGCTTTTAGCTAATATTGTCATTGCGAAGCACGAAGCAATCGCGAACTTTGCATGCGGCTTTTCTCCGCACGATTGCTTCGTGCTTCGCAATGACAAAATTTTTATTTACTTACTACTAAAGTTCTTATCATCAGCAGACGGGCCATAAATAGATGGCACTGCAATATTCAGCAAACGCATATAAACCGTAAGCTGCCCACGGTGGTGCACCATGTGGTTAATGCATTGTGCCACCTGCTCGCGTTTAGTTGAGCTAAGTACAACTTGTCCGTTAGTTTTCAACTCAAACTTTGCTTCCAGATCGCCGTCGGCCACGTTGTTAAGCGTTGCT
This sequence comes from Mucilaginibacter calamicampi, assembly GCF_042676765.1. Taxonomy (NCBI): domain Bacteria; kingdom Pseudomonadati; phylum Bacteroidota; class Sphingobacteriia; order Sphingobacteriales; family Sphingobacteriaceae; genus Mucilaginibacter; species Mucilaginibacter calamicampi. Next base: position 74,907 of record NZ_JBHTHU010000009.1, on the reverse strand, counting down.
ACCGCGTCGTTTACATTTTTATTAAAAAGCCCGGCAAGCTCTTGCCCTGTTTTTTGCTGATCATGGGCAAATGTGGCAAGATCTATTTCGGGTTGTAATATGATGTGGGTTATCCAGCGTGGTATCTCCCCTGTAAGCAAAGCCAGGTAGCCCAACTGCATTGATCTTTCATGCGGTTTCCAGTCGAACTTTTCTAACGGAATGCGCTCAAGGCATTTTGTTGTTGAGGGTACTTCGGCAGCTAATTCTTTAGCATACTCTTGTGCAAATGCTTTATCGTTCATGGCAAATCTGTTTTAAAATACTAACGTTGAGTTGGTTAAAAAGATTTAAGAAAAATTAAATGCAATTTTGTTGCATTTAATAATTATAGTGTTTAGCTTTAATAAAGATTTAGTTAACCTGAATAATTCACCCGCCTGTAAGGCACAAAACCTAAAATTATGGCAGAGCTAAACACCTCCGAAAACAGCAAAGGCAACACCCGCAGCAAAAACAAAGCACTGCGTGTTGACCTTACCGCAATGGTAGATCTCGCTTTTTTGCTGATCACCTTTTTTATATTGACCACCACGCTGCAAGAACCGAAAACAATGGATTTGGCTATGCCGGTTGACGGGCCCGAAACCGGCATTCCATCAAGCCGAACCCTGACTATATTGATCGGAGCCGACAGCAAGGCATCCTGGTATATGGGCGAAGCAGATAAGCCAATTAAGGGGCCGTTGGTTGTTGCTTTAGATAAACAGGGCATCCGCAAGGTGCTGCTTGAACAAAGCGCCCTTATTAAAAAGCAGCAGGGCAAGGATCTGATCGTTTTAATAAAACCCAGCAAGCAATCAATTTACGGCAATGTGGTAGGTATAATGGATGAGCTGAATATTACCAATAACCATATCCGCGCAATAGCCGATATCAGTCCGGCTGATGTGGCTATATTAAAGAAAGATAAGATCTATAACTAAACAAAAGCTGATTTGAAGCGCTACCGCTGGCTGCGCTTCAAATCAATCTAAAATCCAGTTTTTAAATTGTTCTATTGATGTAAACAGCCAATCGGGGTGTTGCGCCTCCAAAGCAGATATATCAGCGGTTCCGGCCCAGGCAGCGGCCGCTATAGGAATGCCTACCTGTTTACAGTAAATTACATCGCTCGGCGCATCACCAATGTAAAGGCAGTCTTCGGCATTGGCTTGCAAATGTTCCAGCACCGCCCGGATGCCGTTTACTTTATTCGGCCCGTTTGGAGAACCCGTTGCTAATACATCAAAGTAACGGGCAAGGCCAAATTGCCCAAGTGAAATTTTTGTGCTGTGTTTTCCTTTTCCTGTAACCATGGCCAGTTTTATACCCCGGGTATCAAGCGCTTCTAACAGGTCAGTAATCCCGGGGAATGGCGCGGGGCAGGTAATATGCAATTGCTGATAGTGTTCAAGGTAAGATTTTACGCCGGCTTCTTCATGATGCGGGATCAATGCCCGGATAGTTCCCTCTTCCGAAGGACCAAAATTTGCAATTATTTCCTCATCGCTCAATTGCTGGCCTAAAATAGGTTCAATGCTTTTTTTAAAAGCAGCTATACAAAGCGGTAAAGTATCTGCAATAGTCCCATCAAGATCAAATATGACGGCTTTAAAAATAGGCTTCATCAATTTCGTTTTTATAATCAGGCTTCTGCTAACTGTATCCACACCGGCGCGTGGTCGCTGCTTTTCTCCCATCCCCGCACATGGCGGTCAACCCCGGCGGCCTGTAAGCGCCCTTCAATTTGCGGGCTTAACAAAAAGTGATCAATCCTTAACCCTGCATTGCGCCCATAAGCATTACGGAAATAATCCCAAAATGTGTAAATGGTTTCGGTAGGATACAGCTTGCGTATAGCATCTGTCCAGCCCTGATCAACCAGCGTTTTAAAAGCCGCGCGGGTTTCGGGTCTAAACAGGGCATCTTCTACCCAACGCTCAGGTTTATATACATCTATTTCGGTAGGCATAACGTTATAGTCGCCGGTAAGTACAACAGGTAAACCTTTGGCCATCAGTTCGGCGGCATGTAGGGTAAATCGTTTAAACCAGGCCAGTTTGTAATCAAACTTCGGCCCGGGTGCCGGGTTACCGTTTGGCAGGTAAAGGCAACCAATAACCACATTATTCACTATGGCCTCAATATACCTGCTGTGTTCATCCTCAGGGTCGCCGGGTAATACGCGGCGTATTTCTTTTATTTCATGTCTCCGGGTTAAAATAGCCACGCCATTCCAGCTTTTTTGGCCGTGCCATATGGCGTTATAACCGGCCTGCAGCAAGGCCTCTTCGGGGAATTTTTCCTGTGGTGCCTTTAACTCCTGCAGGCACACCACGTCGGGTTGTGCTTCGGCAAGCCAGCGCAGCAATACAGGCAGGCGGCCATTTACACCATTAACATTATAGGTTGCTATTTTCATGGAGGTGCTGTTTCAAATTATAATCAATAATAACATTAAACTGATAAACAACAATGGCTGATAAAAGATTGTTATTATTGCATACTATACTGCCACGGCGGCCGATTAACAAAATTATCCCCAATAACAATACTGCATGAGAGTAATTTATGCATGTGTACTGCTGACTACCTTATTAGGGTTTGGTACAACCTGTTTAGGGCAAAAAATAAACCGGCAGGCGCTGGTAAAAAGGCATAATGTAACCATGACCAATATGGACACCCTTGGCGCGCTAACGGTGGGCAATGGTAAATTTGCCTTTACGGTTGATGCTACCGGTTTACAGTCTTTCCCGGAATATTATGCTAACGGTGTTCCGCTGGGTACCGAGTCTGAATGGGGCTGGCACAGTTTTCCTAACGCAGCAGGATATAATTTCGATAGTACGCTCACGAATTTTAATTTTAACAATAAACCGGGTTTATACGCCACGCAGGTAGCATCGCCGGAGAGGATCAAAAAAGCGGTTGATTATTTCAGGCAAAACCCACACCGTTTGCAACTGGGTAACATAGGGCTTACTATCATAAAAAAAGACCAAACGACAGCCTTACCCAAGGATATTCAGCAAATCCACCAGGAACTTAATTTATGGACGGGCGAAATAAACAGTTCATTTACCGTAGAGGGCGAGGCGGTAAATGTGATCACCTATTCTGATTTTAATAAAGATGGCATCGCGGTAAAAATAACATCCGAACTATTAAAAGAGAACCGCATCGCTGTTCGTATCAGGTTCCCCTACCCAACAAACGAGTTTAAAGATGTTGGGGTTAATTATCAGCAACCAGACGCCCACCAAACAACTATGGTGAAACTGGGCTCGTCGGGCGCAGTGTTTTCGCGTGTTTTGGATGACTATCATTACTGCCTTAATACAACCTGGACCGGCAACGCCAACATTGCTTCAAATGCCGCGCATGACTATAGTATCGCTCCGGCTGACACCAATGTTTTTGAATTCTCGGCAGAATTTTCATCGCCGGTTCCATTGTTTAAGCCGGGTAGTTTCGATCAGGTAAAAAACAGCAGCCTAACAGGCTGGAAAAAATTCTGGAGCACAGGCGCGGCGGTGGATCTTTCCGGCAGCAAAGATCCCAGGGCGAAAGAGCTGGAAAGGCGGATTGTGCTTTCGCAATACCTTACCCGTGTGCAATGCGCCGGTAGTTTCCCGCCGCAGGAAACAGGTTTAACATTTAACAGCTGGTTTGGTAAGCCCCATATGGAAATGTACTGGTGGCACGCCGCTCATTTTGCCCAATGGGGAAGAACGCCACTGTTGGAGAACAGCATGCAATGGTATTTTACCGCGTTTGACGGGGCCGAGGCGATAGCAAAGCGCCAGGGTTTTGAAGGCGTAAGATGGCAAAAAATGACCGACAATAACGGCGGCGAAACGGCTTCGTCCATTGGCTCATTTTTGATATGGCAGCAACCACACGTTATCTATCTTTCCGAGTTAATTTATAGAGATAAACCATCAGCGGCTACGCTTCAAAAGTATAAAAAGCTCATTTTTGCTACTGCTGATTTTATGGCGTCGTTTGCGCATTATGATTCTGTTACGCACAGATACAATTTGGGTAAAGGCATTATCCCTGCACAGGAATCCTTTGATCCGGCAGAGACATTTAACTCCCCCTACGAATTGGCCTACTGGAGATGGGCCCTGCAAACCGCGCAAAACTGGCGCAAAAGGTTAGGTATGCCTGCCGACAAAAAATGGCAGGATGTAATTGATAAACTGGCCCCAATGGCACAGGAAAGCGGCCTATACAAGGCTGCCGAAAGTGCAGTTGACTCATACTCCCCCAACAGTAAATATCTTAATGATCATCCGGCGGTTTTGGCGGCGTTAAGTACATTGCCCGCTACCGGTTATGTTGATGTTGCTACCATGAAACGCACTTATGCCAAAATTAAACAGGTATGGCACTGGGACAAAACATGGGGATGGGATTTTCCCATGATTGCCATGACTGCTACCCGGTTAAAACAACCGGAGGAGGCGTTGGAAGCTTTATTTAAGGATGTTACCACCAACACTTACCTGGTTAACGGTCATAATTACCAGGATAAGCGCCTTACTATTTACCTGCCTGGTAATGGCAGCCTGCTATCCGCCATCGCATTGATGTGCGCCGGATATGATGGCAACACCGAAAAGAACCCGGGTTTCCCCAAAAACGGGCAATGGGTTTTGCGCTGGGAAGGGCTGAAAAAATTGCCGTAACGTTTAGTTACTTTTTAGACACTACTTTATACTTATTTAAAAAGTAGGCTATAACCACCAACGGAACGCTAAGCGTTATCCACGATAATACATCCCAAATATCATCGCCGGTAAGTGCAGAAAGCAGCCCGGCCGCGCTTATTACGGCAATTACTATAGGCGCAAGCCAAATACGAAAAAAAGTACTCATGCTGTTACAGTTAAAGTGTAAGTGGCTTCCATTCTGGCTAACTGCTCCCGGCTTGATTTGCTTCGGGCAAACCAAAGGTACAGACCGCTGCCTAATACCACAATGGTAGCAATATCAAAAATGGCCCAGATTATCTTTAAAGGCATGCCCCCGTAGTCGCCAAAATGCAGGGGTTGAGATATGAAATAGGCGTTTACAAAAAATGGCATATCGCGCATATCTGTTAGCGCACCTGTTTTAGCATCAATAAGAGCAGGTTTAAGCAAGCGTTTGGTAAGCGGCGTGGTTCCCTTTACAAACACGGCGTAGTGATGCTTGCTTGAGTACATAGTACCGGGATAGGCCACAAAATAGGGCTGCATTGTAGGCACTTTTTGCTGAACAATATTTACGGCCTCGTCAAGCGAGCTTAGATTTCCGCTAAGTGGTTTTGCATTTTTGTAAGGCGCGGTCATTTCAGTAAGCTGGCCTTGCTGCCAGGCATAAAGCATAACATCTGCAAGTGCATTAATAACGCCTGTTAAACCTACAACGGTAGCCCAGGTAAGTGTAACAACACCCAGCATGTTATGCATGTCCAGCCATTTAATGCGTTTTGATTTTTCGGTGCGGATCATGCCAAAATCAAATTTCTTCATGATTGGGCCATAGAGCATAACACCTGAGATGATAGCTATTATGAACAAAATGCCCATAAAGGCCATTAAAAACTTGCCGGGTATGCCTGCAAACAGATCAACATGCAGGTGCAGCATAACATACATAAAACCTTCATCCGGCTTAGGCGTCTCCTCAATTTTGCCGCTGTAGGAGTTTATTACAACATACTTGTCTGTTTGGTACGGCGATGATGGCGAATCGCCAACTGTAACATTTACAAGGCCGGGGTGCTCATCGTCCCATACTACTAATTTGGCAACCTTGCCCGGAAAATGCTGAACGGCGGCAGCTAACATCGCGTCAAGCGGTACAGGTTTGGCATTTTCGGTATGAGCGATCTCTTTTTTGGTCTCGCTCATCGCTTCTATTTCTTCGTGAAATATCAGTGGCAAACCGGTAAGGCAGAGCAATAATAAAAATGCAGTGCATATAAGGCTGGTCCATTTATGCCACCAAAACCATCTTTTAACGCTTTTAATAGTTGCCATATTCTATTTACAAAGTATGCCTGCTGCAATAACTTGCAGCAGGCATTGATAAATGACTTGTTTACTAAAATTTGTAAGAAGCGCTTAATACAAACTGACGCAGTCTTTGTGGGTTAATTGTAGTATAACCTGTATAGTATTGCGTGTTGGTTAAATTATTAACAGCTAAACCAAAACGGTATTTTGTTCTGTCAAAAAACACGTTTGCGTTATACACATAATATTCCGGCAATTGGAATGTGCCTTCGCTGATGCTGTTTACAGCGTAAGTTTTACTTCCGTAATTACCGCCCAGGCCAAAACCTAAGCCCTTAACAGCTGTTTCAGACAAACGATAGCTTAAGTAAAAGTTAGCCAGGTAAGGTGAACCCGCAGTAACCGGACGACGACCTGCTACGTTAGGATCTGTACTGTTAGTGATCTTTGAATCGTTATAGGCAAAACCCGCAACTATGTTAAAGCCCGAAAATGGCGCCGCAACGATATCAGCTTCAAATCCTTTACTTACTTGCGTACCATCCTGCTCTTGCGCGAAGATAGCCGAACCCGGCACATTGCGCATGGTGTTGGTTAGGCTGATGTGGTAATAGCTGATAGTTGAATTTAGTTTGCCATTAAATAAAGCCGTTTTAACACCACCTTCTATTTGTTTCGCGTTTTGGATTTTAGGCGTTATAGACTGGCCTGTTGTGTTTACATATACATCCGGGTTAACAAAACCATTCTGGAAGTTAGCAAACAATGATACGGCATCTTTAACCGGCTGGTAAATTAACCCAAATTTTGGAGCAACTGCTGTTTGGCTGAAAGGCTTATTAACCTGCACCCTGTCGAAATTGTATGTTCCCTTATTTTCAAAACGGTCAACACGTACACCAACAGAAGCGATCAAACGATCTGTAATGTTAACCACATCTGATAAATAGGCACTGTAAGTATTCTTTTTGTAATAATAAGTAAAGGCATTTGCCGCGCTTGCAGGGTTGGCTGCATAATAGGCATCAACAATGTTTTTATTCAAAGCAGCGTAGTCAAAGTTCTTATCGTTAATACGAACAACATCATATGTACCGCTAAGGAATACCTGGTTTGAATTAATGTATTGGTAATCCAAGCCAAATACAGCACGATGCCTTAAAGATCCCGTTTTAAAATCTCCGTTGAAATTTTGCTGCACTTCAACAGCTGCAAACTTGCTGTTTCTGGTTGTTTGATCGCCGCGTACAATATAATCATGACCGGTAGGGGTTGCCGGTAATGTTGGGTTAAATAACTGCGCGGTGGCGTCATTAACCAGGTAATAAAATGGGTTAGCACCATCTGAGAAACTATTTGATGATGAGAAAACAGTTTGTGATATAAACTTATCGGATATCTTGTAGTTAGCCTGAGCAAAATAATTAGTGCTACGGCTATACATAGTAATATCATCATTTACATAAGCTTGTTTGTAATCAATACCCAGGTCTTTCACTTCTGTAACTCCTTTAGGCCCCATATCTTTTGGCGAGTTGTAGAAAAAGAAGAAAGGTTTTGCAGCGGCATGACCGTAATAAAGTTCTGCCTCTAAAAGGAACGATAACCTGTCACTTGCCTTTATTGAAAGGCTGGGTGCAAAAGCAAACGTACGGGTTTTGCCATAGTTGCGGAAACTGCCCTCGTAGTTATAGGCAGAGTTTATGCGTAATAAAACGTTTTTGCTGGTAGTAAGCGGGGTATTAAGGTCAAGCGTGGTGCGGCTCAGATCATAGCTTCCAACAGAATGGCCTACTTCCGCGCCAAATACATCATACGGTTTTTTGGTAACGCGATTGATCAACCCCCCAAATGAGGTTAACGTGCTACCAAACAAAGTGCCTGACGGGCCTTTTATAACTTCAATTTTCTCCAGATTTACCGCATCAATTGTATTTGTTACTAAACCGGCTATACCATTACGCACGGTAGCTTGCGTAACAAAGCCGCGTTGCGTAAAGATCCCCCCTCCATCGCCTGCGCGACTGGTAGCATCCCAAAGTTTCTGTATGCCAGGGGCATTTCTTAATGCATCATCCAAACTAAATATCTGCTGCTCTTTTATTAAACCGCCGGTAATGGTGGTGTAGCTTTGCGAATTCTCTAATGCAGCTAATGGAATTTTAGCGGCATCATTACTTATGCGGCTGGTAAAACGGTTAGCGCTGTTAGCAATTACGTTAACCTCGGTTAACTGCGACTGGCTGGCTTTAACGGTAATTTGAGCAACATCAGTACTTTGAGCGGCGTTTATAGTTACAGGTATCTCCACACGCTCAACACCAACGTAAGAAATAACCAATTTATACGTACCGGCGGGAGCCCTGAACGAGAACTCGCCCTGCTCGTTAGTGGTGCTGCCATGCGTAGTACCTTCTAAACCGATTGATACATAAGCAGCAGGCTCGTTTTTAGCGGTAACCACTTTACCGCGAACGGTGCCACGGATATTTTGCGCCAAGCCCGCAACTGATGATGTGAGCAACAACACCAGCGCCATTATTTTAATTGTAACAGGGAAATGTTTAAGCATGTTTATTAAATTTATTAAGACTAATTATAAATAATGCCGCAAATGTATTCTTTATTTTTAAAGTGACAAATGATTTTTTTAAAAGAGCTGCGTCGGTATACTACAATTCATCCCTAACACTGTAAAAATTATACAGGATGGCGTGTGCTCCGCTAAGAGCCGATTAATTTTAGTCCGCTAAAATTTTTTGAAGAGAATGCTTTTTTTATTCCTTTTCCAGGGGATATCCGGCAGATGTCCAGTTGTTGCGCAGGTTAACGTATAGGTTAAGCACTTTAACATTGGTATAGCCCAAATCTTTTAACAACTTATAGGCCGGGCGTATGTTGGGGCATTTGCCAAAGGGGCAGCAGCCGCAGTATACCACAATTTCTGTGTTCTTCGCGTGTGCTTTTAGCGCGGTTTTTAATTTCTCAAGATTGGCAGATTCGTTTATCGAGCCGATATGAATAGCGCCCTTTATATCTTCTACAGTACCTGTGTTGAATATTACAGGCGCTTTATTTGATTTAATAACGTAGTTAAGCTCTCCGGGTTCCATCAATTCTGTTGGGCTCCATGGCGTGGCGGTGGCGGGCATTGACATGCTGGCTGATACCTGCGCGTTGGCCATCAGGGCCATAAATAACAACAAAAGAGTGGCGGACAGATTTTTCATACATCAAATATAGGTAATACAGCGCTGTTATTAACTTATAAGTGTGGTAAATCCTCCGTCAACAGGATAATCGGCTCCTGTTATAAAAGCGGCTTCATCGCTGCACAGATACAGGGCAAGCGTAGCAATTTCGCCGGGGGTAGCCATTCTGCCTATGGGCTGCGCCTTTGAAAGCTTTTCAAACATTTCGTCTATATTATCGGGATAGTTTTTCTGCAAAAAGCCATCAACAAAGGGTGTATGCACGCGCGCGGGCGATATGGAATTACAACGAATGTTCTCGCCAATATAATCTTTTGCCACGCTCATGGTCATTGAGCGGATAGCGCCTTTAGCAGTACTGTAAACAAACCTGTCAGATATTCCCACTAAAGCCGCTACTGACGACATATTAAGGATGACGCCCCCACCGCTTGCCCTTAATTTAGGTATTGCAGCAAAAAGGCAATTGTACGCGCCTTTTACAATCACATTCATCACCTTGTCAAAATCTGCTTCGGGGGTTGTATCGGCCTTACCTATGTGGGCTATGCCCGCGTTATTGATGAGGATATCTATAGGGCCTATCTTTTCAAATACGTTTAAAACAGACTGATGGCTGGATACATCGCAAACATGTGTGGTTGCCTGCCCGTTATTCTGCCTTATCTCTGCCACAACAGCGTTAGCCTGATGCTCATTAAGATCAACAATATGAACGTCGGCACCATGCGCGGCAAGTAACAAAGCAATTGATTCGCCTATGCCGCTGCCTCCTCCTGTTATTACTGCCTTTTTATTTTGTAATGAAAACATGTTATACTTTTATGATCATGAATACATTGTCATTGCGAGGTACGAAGCAATCGCGAACTTTACAGGCGGACTTTTCTTCGTGCGATTGCTTCGTACCTCGCAATGACAAAAATTTGGTGAGCCCGCCCGCCATGGTTCGACGGGCTCACCATGACAGCCCCTTTTATCTTTTACAAACTTACTCCCCGTTTCCACGGAATAAAATCATCCTGGTTTAGCTGCACGGCTTTGGGTACCTGCCTGCCGCTGGCCGCTTCAATGCAATACTCCAAAATGTCTTCGCCCATTTGCTCAATTGTTTTTTCGCCGCGTATTATAGCGCCTGTATCAATATCAATTATATCCGCCATCCGCTTAGCTAAAGTAGAGTTGGTTGCTACTTTTATAGTAGGGCAAACAGGGTTACCGGTAGGCGTACCCAGGCCGGTGGTAAATAAAATAAGCGTTGCGCCCGATGCTGCCTTACCTGTGGTAGCTTCCACATCGTTACCCGGTGTACAAACCAAACTCAGGCCCGGCTTAGTAACCGGCTCGGTATAATTTAAAACATCAACAACCGGCGAACGGCCGGCTTTAAGCGCCGCCCCTGCTGATTTAATGGCATCAGTTATCAGGCCATCTTTAATATTGCCCGGCGAAGGGTTCATAAAAAAGCCCGAGCCATCGCGGTGCGCCATGGCATCGTAATCGGTCATTAATTTGATAAATTTTTCTGCCGTTGGGCGATCTACTGATCTGTCAATCATTTCCTGCTCAACCCCACACAATTCAGGGAACTCGGCCAGCAGCACTTTGCCGCCTAAGCCTACCAGCAGATCGGCGCAGTAACCTACCGCCGGGTTGGCAGAAATACCGCTAAAGCCATCACTGCCGCCGCATTTAACACCTAAGGTTAGTTTATCTAACGAAGCGGGCGCGCGTTCTATTTTATTGATCTCTATAAGTCCTTTAAACGTGTGGCGAATAGCCTGTTTAATCAAATCTTCTTCGCTTTGCGAGCTTTGTTGTTCAAACGTAAAGTAAGGTTTATTAAAGTTAGGATCTCTAAGCAACAGTTCCTGCTTAAACTCGTCCAATTGCAGGTGCTGGCAGCCTAAGCTAAGCACGGTTATCCCCGCAACATTAGGATGATTGGCATAGGCAGCCAACAATTTGCTCAATACTAATGAATCTTGCCGGGTACCGCCGCAACCGCCGGTATGATTTAAAAACTTTATACCATCTACATTTTTAAAAACGCGGTTGGCCTTATGCTCTGTTATTGGGTGCAGGCTGATGTTGCTAATGTCCTCGCCATTCGCAAAAGCCTGTACCAACTCATGCGTGTAAGAGCGGTATTTATCGGTAACACCATAACCCAGTTCGGCATATAATGCTTCCTTTATGGTATCAAGGTTGCGGTTCTCGCAAAAAACCGTCGGTATAAACAACCAATAATTCGCGGTGCCAACCGTACCATCAGGCCGGTGGTAGCCATTGAATGTGCGGCCCTTAAATTTACTTACATCGGGGGCTTCCCATTTATAATCAACCTCGCGGTAGAAAAAAGGCTCGGCGGCGTGTTTGGTATTATCCGTGCTCATGCGTGCACCTCGTTTCACATCATACTGTACTTTTCCAACCAGCACACCATACATAAAAAGTTCCTCACCGGCGCTCATGTCCCGCATAAAAAACTTATGCTTGGCAGGTATGGCTTCAACAAGCGTGTAAGTTTCGCCTTCAAAAGCTACCTGCTGGCCCGCTTGCAGATCCTGCAGGGCCACCAGCACATTGTCGGCTTTATTTATTTTTAGTACTAAATTCATTTCAACATTTATATTTTAGCTGCTATAGGGGCTTCTTTAACAACCGGCGCCCATTTTTTCCACCCGTAGAACATTATCACCACGAAACACAATATCGGTACTACATAACCAAAGCGGATCTGTCCGGTGGCATCAGATATATAACCAAGGCCCAAAGGTAATAAAGCGCCGCCTACTATTGACATTACAATTAACGATGAACCCAGTTTTGTATCCTTACCTAAACCGGCAATACCCATTGAAAATATGGTAGGAAACATAATCGACATAAAAAAGCACACACCTATCAAAGCGTAAATACCCAACATACCGCCGGCCAGCACTGCAACACTGGTTAGTATTGCGCACAACAGCGCGTAGAGTATTAATAAACGGTTGGGTGCTATATATCGCATAAAAACGGTGCCCGCAAAACGGCCCACCATAAAGGCCAAACCAGCTACCAACTGGTACCATTTTGCCTGGCTCTCAGGCATATCGGTGGAACCTGTTATATATCGTAAGAAAAAGCTAATAACACAAACCTGGGCACCCACGTAAAAAAACTGCGCTATAATGCCCCATGTAAGGTGACTGTGTTTAAGTGCATGACCGATGCTCGATCCCTCTAGCTCATCCTTATTTTCTTTTATATCGGGCAGTTTTGTAAATATAACTATGACAGCAATCAACAATATCACTATGCCTATTATCATGTATGGTGTTTTAACACTGTCTACCTGCGCATTTAAAAAAGTCTGTTGTTCCGCTACAGGCATGGTAGCCAATTTCGCGTCGATATCGGCACTGTCAGACATAATAAAAGTTACGCCAATGAATGGAGCTAAACTCGCTGCTAATCCGTTAAAAGATTGAGAGAAGTTAAGGCGCTGAACAGATGTCTCAGGCGGACCCAAAATGGTAACGTATGGATTAGCTGCCGTCTCTAAAAATGTAAGGCCGCAAGCAATTATAAACAGCGCACCCAGAAAGTATATATATTGGCGCGTATCGGCAGCCGGCAAAAACAGGAACGAGCCGATAGCGAATAAAACCAGACCTAAAATAATACCGCCTTTGTAACCAAATTTGCGCATAAAATATCCCGCAGGCAAAGCCATAGCAAAGTAGGCAGCATATACTGATGAGTCTATGAAAGCCGTTTCCAGATCGCTAAGCGTAAATGCTTTTTTAAGGTGAGGAATAAGTACAGGGTCGAGATTGTGTATAAAGCCCCACAGGAAGAACAAAGTGGTTACCATGATGAAAGGGAAAAGGTAACCTTTGGTTTGGGCAGATTGCTGTCCGGTTGTTGAATTTTGGTTCATATTTGGTTTTATGGTTTAGTACAAATTAAGGGTTTTGTATCGGTATTTTGATTAAGCTGCCGTACAGGGCGCAAGCAGGGCTAAGCCGAACAAAAGCAGGTTGCGGCCAGTAATAAATTGCTGGGGTTTTTGGCACTTAATTTTAGTATTATAACGTGGTTAACTTACAAAGTAATATTAAAAAACCATTTAAAAATTTAATATTATTATCTAAATAGTAAGGGATATTACCCTGTAGCGGGTGAGAATGTGCAGCTGAAAATTAAATTAGCTACGAGGCGGGAAAGATAGTAAGTATTAATAACCCATCAGCTGCCCCATCGCCTTTTCCAGTCGCGATTTGGCCAGGAATTGATTTTCAAGTCCCTTATCCATAGGCACAGGGGTATCTAAGCTGGCGCAGCGCATTACCGGGGCGTCTAAAACGCCAAAACAGGCTTCGGCTATGGTAGCGGCAAGTTCGGCCCCAAAACCGCCGGTATAAGTATCTTCGTGTAGTACCAGCGCGCGACCGGTTTTTTTAACACTGGCAATAACGGTATTTCTATCCCAGGGTTGCAGGCTGCGCAGGTCTATAAGTTCAATAGATTGGTCGGGGTGTTTAGCCATATATTCCAATGCCCAATGCACGGCGTAGCCGTAGGCTACAATGGTAGCATCGGTGCCTTCTTTTACAATACGCGCTTTGCCTATTTCAACGTAGGTTTCGCCATCGGGCACTTCGCCTGTAAGGTTGCGGTACAAAAACTTATGCTCAAAATACATTACCGGGTTGGGGTCTTCAATGGCTGCCATCAGCAAGCCTTTGGCATCATCAGGGAAAGCAGGGTAAACCACCTTAAGACCGGGTGTTTTTACAAACCAGGCCTCGTTACTTTGCGAGTGGAACGGCCCTCCCGATGTACCTGCCCCCGTTGGCATGCGTATAACAACATCAACATTCTGGCCCCAGCGGTAATGCGTTTTAGCCAGGTGATTAACTATTTGTGTAAAGCCACTGCTGGCAAAATCTGCAAACTGCATTTCAACAACTGCCTTGTAGCCGTTTAACCCCAAACCCATGGCAGCGCCAATAACGCCGGATTCGCAAAGAGGGGTGTTGCGTACCCTTGTTTTACCAAACTCATAAACCAGGCCTTCGGTAACTTTAAAAACCCCGCCATACTCCGCTATATCCTGCCCCATTAAAATAAGGTTATCATGCTTTTGCATGCCCTGCCTTAGCCCGGCAGTTATAGCATCAATATAGCGTATAACGGTTTTATTTTTGTTTGGAGTTATTTGGGGCAGTGCAGCCTCGCGGTATACATCTCTCAGTTCGGTAAAAACATTGGGCCTTATGTTTGGCTCGGCAAGTGTTTTCTCTATCAATGGCTCTAAGCGCGAGTTAAACTCATTACGCAGATAAGGCCCCCAGGTGCGCCGCATTACCTCCTGGCCGACCAGGTAATCCTCAAACGCTTGCACCGGATCCTTGTCTTGCCACTCACTTAAAAGTTGCTGCGGAACGTATTTTGTGCCCGAAGCCTCTTCATGCCCACGCATACGGAATGTCATACACTCCACCAGCGCGGGGCGTGGCCGCTTGCGTATGTTAGATGCTATTTCGCTTATGGTATAATAAATATCAAGTACATTATTACCGTCAATTTGCCTGCCCTCTATTCCATAACCCAGCGCCCGGTCGACCAAATTTTTGCAATTGTATTGCTGAGCAACAGGGGTTGATAAGGCATACCCATTGTTTTCAACCAAAAATATAACAGGCAAATTCCAAACCGAGGCAATGTTTAAAGCCTCGTGAAAGTCGCCTTCGCTGGTAGTGCCTTCGCCAACAAAAACAAGTGTGGCTTTTGCCTCCCTATTCAACACATCAGCCAGCGCTATACCGTTGGCCAATGTAGGCTGAGGCCCCAGATGCGATATCATGCCCAGGATCTTATGCTCCTGCGCTCCGAAATGGAATGAGCGGTCGCGTCCCTTTGTAAACCCCGAGGCTTTGCCTATCCATTGGGCCAATAAGCGCTCAAAGGGGACATTGCGGGTGGTAAAAACGCCCAGGTTGCGGTGCATGGGTAAAATATACTCATCGGTTTGCATGGCCATAGCCGCGCCAACCGCAATTGCCTCCTGCCCTATGCCGGAAAACCACTTGCCAATGCGCCCCTGGCGCAACAACACAAGCATTTTTTCTTCAATAACACGCGGAAATAACAGCTTTCGATAGATGTTGATCAGCGCGTTATCGTCAAGGTTCCTGCGGTCAAAAATCATTTAATTTATTTTATCGGGCTTGGGGGTACTAACAAACAGTGGGCCTGCCATGCATAGCATATTAATTGCACGTTAAGCACCGCAATATTATGAATTTTATTGAATAGGAATTGCTTTTTTTAAGTAAACGCCTTTACTTTAAGGGGTTATTCTTTTCTTCCCATTGTTTGGCAAAAGATCTTTCGGCAACATCAGGCAGTTCTTTGTAGTGCCCCCATGTTTTTTTGAAGAATGTTTTCAGGAAAAAGTTCTTCATTTTTCCGCCAAAAAAGTCTTCGGTTTTGCGGCTTAACATGCCCTTGGCCCACATTTTCCAGCCCCATTTTTCTTTACTGGTAACCAAGCCGCTGTTAACGGCATCGCGACGGTTTAACAATAGTATTTTATGGATATCAATTTTAACGGGGCATACCTCGGTGCACTTACCACACAAGCTTGACGCGTAACTTAAGTGCTTAAATTCCTTCATCCCCTGCAAATGCGGGGTAATAATAGATCCGATAGGCCCGCTGTAAGGGGTCTTGTAAGTATGGCCCCCTATATTTTTATAAACCGGGCAGGCGTTTAAACAGGCACCGCAGCGTATACAATAAAGCCCTTGGCGCTGATCTTTTTGTGCCAGCAGGTTGGTACGGCCGTTATCCAGCAAAATAACGTACATCTCATCCGGCCCATCGGTTTCATTGGGCTGGCGCGGACCACTTAGTATGGTATTATACACCGTTAAATTTTGCCCGGTGCCATGCCCTGCCAACATGGGCCAAAAAAGGTCAAGATCGGTTATGGAAGGAATGATCTTCTCAATACCCACAATGGCAATATGTATTTTAGGGAATGTAGTGGTTAAACGTGCGTTGCCCTCATTCTCGCTGATGGCTACGCTGCCGGTATCGGCAATTAAAAAGTTTCCGCCGGTTATACCTACATCGGCACGTAAATATTTTTCGCGCAGCAATTCACGCGCTTTAAGGGTTAGTTGTTCCGGCGTAGCATCGGGCGGAGTACCAAAACGCTCGTGAAACAGCTTTGCAATGTCCTCCTTAGACAAGTGCATTGCGGGGGTAACAATATGATATGGCCTTTGCCCTAACAATTGTACAATATATTCGCCCAGATCCGTCTCAATAGATTCTACATTGTTGCTCTCCAGAAACTCGTTCAAATGAATTTCTTCCGTCACCATTGATTTTGATTTTACAATGGTTTTGGCATCAACCCGCTTCAGGATATTTAAGATCTCCTTGTTAGCTTCGGCGGCATCATTGGCCCAGATAACCTTGCCGCCGCGTTTCTGAAAATTGGCTTCAAACTCCGGCAAAACCTTATCCAGGTTCTCCATCATTTTCCATTTTATTACATGGCCACGGCGCTTGGCATTGTCCATATTAATAATCCGCGAAAGTCCCCGCGCAACAGCCGTATCGTATTTCGCGATGTTATAATTAATTATACGCCTGTGATCTGTGTCAAAGGCCTTATTCTCAGCATCGGTCAAAAACTCCTCGGCAATGGTACTCATAGCGCTAAGTTAGGGTTTTTAAGGGCTATTTAGAAACGCACGGCTATGTAAGGTATTTTTTTACCCTCTTGACATTATGAATTGTGTTAGCTAAGTTTGGTATGACTAAACTCTTAGTCGATTACAAGCCTTACAGAACAAATTAGCATTAGTTACGCAATACCATAATGAGCAAGCATATAGGCCGGTATATTTTTGTATTTGTTTTAAGCGTGGCTTTTTTGTGCAAGGCTACTTATGGCCAGCAAGTTCTCCCCTCTAAACTTAAGACCTATACCGATGCCTTAACCGCCATTCGTGAGCTTAAACCTATTGAAAAACTATACCTGCAAACTGATAAGCCTTACTACAGCGAAGGCGATACTTTGCGCTTTAAAGGCTATTTGCTCAATGCCGATTATTTTACGCCTTCAGCCACCAGCGGTTTACTTTATGTTGAATTAGATAATGAGCTGGGTAAAAACGTAAAACGGATAATGGTGCCGGTTGAAAGCGGGCTTACATGGGGAGACATAGCCCTGGATAGCGCCGATATACCCAACGGCACTTACACCTTGCGCGCCTACACCAACTGGATGCGCAATTTTGACGAGGACTATATTTTTAAGAAAAACATTGTTGTATCAAAAACCGCAGGTAACCCCTTGTTGGTTAACGCCAATTTTAAACAAACGGGCAGTAAAGTGGAAGCCCAATTAGTATTCAGCCTGCTTGAGGGCAGCATACAGGCGTTTAAGGATGTTGATCTGAAAGTGGTTAGCGGCAAACGCAATCTATCAAAAGACAAAGTGGTTACCGGTGCCGACGGATCCGCAATAGTAAATTTTACCCCGCCCGAAGGAACGGCGGCGCTGAGCATACAGGCTACAACAGCCGGGAGCAGTTTGTTAAGTATTCCGGTAAACATCAATCGCAAAGAGAATACGGATGTGCAATTTATGCCCGAAGGCGGTGCTTTGGTGGCGGGTCTGGCCGCAAAAGTTGGCTTTAAGGCCGTTGGGGAGGATGGCAAGGGCGTTGCCGTAACAGGTAACGTGCTGGATAGCAAAGGGAATAAAGTGGCTGCCTTCGCTTCGGCGTATGCAGGTATGGGTAGTTTTACATTTACCCCCACGGCAGGCGAAGTGTATTCGGCTACAATTGATGGTATTGCCAAAACGTATATTTTACCCACTGTTAAACCGGGCGGTACATCCTTATTGGTAAACACAACAAATACCGACTCTTTGCAGCTACTGATTACAGCAACTGCAGACATAAAGGGCCCTTACTACTTAATTGCGCATGCAAGGGGGGTGGTGTGTTATGCGCAGAGCGTTTACAATTTCCCGGTAAATAAAAAAATAGCTAAAAGTCTGTTTCCCAGCGGCATTATTCGTTTTAGCTTGATTAGCCCGGCCAATCTGCCTGTTAACGAACGTATTGTATTTATCAATCATCACGATGAGTTGCGCGTTTCAGCAATTCCTCATCAAGCCTCGTATGGTATTCGTGATAGCATCGCGTTAGCCATAAAAGTAACTGATAAGTATGGCGCGCCAATAACGGGAAGTTTTTCTGTGGCGGTTACAGATAACGACCAGGTTAAACCTGATAGTTTGGGCAGCAATATCCTAACCAGCCTGTTGCTTACTTCTGATCTAAAAGGCAATATTGAAGATCCGGGCTACTATTTTACAGGTAATAACGTAGATAACCTGGACAACCTGATGCTTACACAGGGCTGGGTAGGTTACAATTGGGAAGAGGCGTTTCAACCTAAACTGCCCTTTGCCTTTAAGCCCGAAAAAGAGTTTGTTGTTGCAGGCAGGGTTACCAACGCCTTCGGGAAGCCGATAGAAAAATCTAATGTGCTGCTATTGAGCGGACACCCTGTTATTATTAGAGACACGCTGACGGATAACACGGGGCGCTTTGCTTTTAAAGGTTTGTTCCCGGTTGATACGGCAATTTTTAAACTACAGGCCAGGAATAAAAAAGGCAAAGAGTTTAACGTGGGGATTGAGATGGATCTGATAAAACTGCCCACTTTTGCGCCTGCTCAAATGATTAGTCCCTGGTATTTAAACTCAGACAGCATTGTGTTAAATAACTCGCGTACCAGAACGGCGGGGTCAAAAGCGCTGTCAGAATACAAAGGTGAAGGCACAGTGCTGAATGAAGCAAATATTAAGGCAAAAAAATCTGTAAAGGAATCAAAAAACCTAAACGGAGCAGGAGAAGCGGATGAAATAATTGATGAGGAAGAGTTGAAAAAGGCGGATAAAATGACGCTTGCCGAACTGTTGCAACAAAGGTTTCCGGGCTTTGGCGTAACAGCTTTTACACCACCCAGACGGGAATATCCTGAATCATTCCAAAGAGCACAAAACATAGCACGAGACCTTGCACTGATACCGGATCAAAGAGAGCGGGACTTAATAACCAGCCTTATCTTAAAAAACCAGCATAAACCCTGGAGGCAAAGCTACACCCTGCGCAACCAGGAAGTACACTTTATAATAGATGGGATAGATCTGGATAGATTTTATCCTGATGAAATGATGGAAAAGCCACTGGATACTAAGCGGTACAACTATATAAAAACCTACCTGGATTATTTTACAACCGAAGACATTACGGGTATTGAGCTTATGGTAAACCCTAAATACACCAACGCTTACAACTCAGCATTTGAGCTGGACAGGGAACGCATGGGGAGGTTTGGCGCATTTGCTTACTTTGAAATAACCACACGAGCAAAAAAAGGCCCATTTTTGGAGATTACGCCGGGCACCTATTTACATAAAACGCTTCCGTTTACCTTACCTAAACAATTTTATAGCCCAAAGTATACCGTAAAGAATAAAACGGCGGGATTGGGTACAGACCTGCGCTCTACCATTTTTTGGGAACCCAACATAATCACAGACAAAGAAGGTAAAGCCTCGCTATCTTTTTACAGTGCAGACAAGGCAGCAAATTATACAGTTATTGTTGAAGGGACAAACCTTGATGGGGCTTTGGGTTTTGGCAAACAACAGATCAAAATAAAATAGCAATGAACAGATCGGTTTTCTTTAGCGTTCTGTTTATGGCTATCGCCGGGCTGCATGGGCAACACACGTATGCGCAGCAGAGTCCCGGCGTTAAACTCCGAAGTTTGTCATCAGCATTGAATGATTTGCGCGAGAAAAAGCCTGTTGAGAAACTGTACCTGCAAACAGATAAGCCTTATTACAATGCAGGCGATACGTTGAGGTTTAAAGGCTATTTGCTCAATGCCGATTATTTTACGCCATCAACCAACAGCGGTTTACTTTATGTTGAATTAGATAATGAGCTGGGTAAAAACGTAAAACGGATAATGGTGCCGGTTGAAAACGGGCTTACATGGGGAGACATAGCCCTGGATAGCGCCGATGTACCCAACGGCACTTATACATTGCGCGCCTACACCAACTGGATGCGCAATTTTGGTAACGATTATATTTTTGAAAAAATAATTACCGTATTGCAGCCATCTAACAATCCGTTACTTGCAAAGGCCAATTTTATACAGGCAGGAAACAAAGTAGAGGGGCGGCTACAGTTCAGTTTTCTCGATGGCGGAACGTTCAGTTTCAAAGACCTTGAAATAAAGGTGATGCGCGGTAAACGCAACCTGTCAAAAAACAAAATAATCACCGGCCCTGATGGCGGCGTTGGTTTTAATTTCACTGTTCCCGAGGGCGAGGATGCATTACTAATTCGTGCAGCCACAGCCACCAACGGTGTGCTAAGTATACCCGTTACCGTTAACAGAAAAGAGAACACCGATCTTCAGTTTATGCCCGAGGGCGGGCACCTGGTAGCTGGCTTAAGTTGTAAAGTTGGTTTTAAAGCCATAGGGGAAGACGGGAAAGGCGTAGCGGTAAGCGGCAATATTGTTGACAGCAAGGGGAACCAGGTAATTAATTTCAAGTCGGCCCATGCTGGTATGGGGAGCATTTCATTTACACCCGCACCCGGCGAAAAGTACACAGCCATAATTGATGGTGTTAATAAGCCTTACGTTTTGCCTGCAGTTAAACCGGCAGGAACAACGCTGGCTGTAAAAAACGCGGGGGCAGATTCTTTGCAGTTTATTATCAACTCAACGCCCGGCATAAAACACCCTTTTTATCTTATAGCACACGCCAGAGGTGTGGTGTGCTATGCGCAAACTATCAGCTCGGTAAATGTAAAAGCATCAGTAGCCAAGCGTTTATTTCCAACAGGCATAGTGCGTTTCAGCTTACTTAATGATGCGGGTGAGCCGGTTAACGAACGGCTGGCTTTTATTGATCATCATGATGATTTGCACATCTCTGTAACCCCGCATTTGCCCGCTTATGGCATTCGTGATAGTATAGGGCTCAATATTACCGTAACTGATAAGGACAATAAGCCCGCTACAGGGAGTTTTTCTATAGCGGTTACAGATGCCGGGCAGGTAAAACCGGATAGTTTAGGCAGTAATATATTAAACAACATGCTGTTCACTTCAGATTTGAAGGGCATTGTAGAAGAGCCGGGGTACTATTTTGCAGGCAACAATGATACTGACCTGGATAATTTACTCCTAACCCAGGGTTGGGTGGGATATGACTGGAAGGAAGCCATTGCTCCCGCATCTTCTTTTGAATATCAGCCAGAAAAGGAATTTATAGTCAGCGGCACTGTGGTTAGCGCCTTTGGTAAACCGATAGAAAAATCCAGCATTTTTTTGGCATCTAATCGCCCGATAATAGTTAGAGATACCATTACAGGAAAAGATGGCCGCTTTGTCTTTAAGGGCCTTTTCCCGGTTGATACCGCTATTTTTAAACTGCAGGCCCGAAATAAAAACAATAGGGAGTTTAATGTAGCTATAAAAGTAGATGAAAATGTTGCACCGGCCTTTAATAAGGCGTTGCCTGTTAAACCCTGGTATGTTGATACGGATAGCATCCTGCTCAATAACTCGCGAAGCAAAGTAATTGAATCAATTGCTTTATCAGGCCTGGGGGGCAATATGCTTAAGGAGGTAAACATCCGATCAAAAAAAACGATAAAAGACTCTAAAAACCTGAACGGACCAGGGGAGGCTGACTATATTATTGATGAGGACGAGTTAAAGCAAAAACCTTCAAAAACAACCCTTGAAGAAATGCTGATTGAGAAGTTTCCTAATTTCAAGCCAATTGGGGGCTTATGGGGTGGACGTATATTAGGCGGGGGATTCTTTACCAGGCCGTTACCTTACCTTATAGGAACAAAAAAAATACGACTTATTTTTGACGGTATCCCGCTTGACCGCCTGCATCCAACCCCGGAGCTTGGCGGTAAAGATCGCTACAATATTATTAGATCCGTCTTAAACTATTTTACAGCGGAGGATGTAAGTGGTATTGAAATAATGGAAAGCACTAAATACCTTAATGCTTACCATGGCAGCATAGAAGGGGGTAGTTATGAGTATTTGAATATTTCTGCAGACAGTTACGTTTACATAGAAATTACTACCCGTACCAAGCAAGGCCCCTGGATGAAAGTTACGCCCGGAACGTATCTGCACAGACCTGTGCCATTTACCCTCCCTAAACAATTTTATAGCCCAAAATACACTGCAAAAACCAAAACAACTGCTATTGGTACTGATCTGCGCTCTACTATTTTCTGGGAGCCTAATGTTATTACGGATAAGGACGGTAAAGCCAAGCTATCTTTTTACAGTGCAGACAAGGCGGCAAATTATACAGTTATTGTTGAAGGGGCAAATCTTGATGGGGCTTTGGGTTTTGGCAAACAACAGATCAAAATAAAATAGGTTATGAAACGGTTAGCTTTAAGTGTTTTAGTTTGGGCAGTACTGTCAGGCTGCCTCGCTCCGAACTGCTCTGCGCAGATTATCGCCGGCAAGATTAAAAACTTTTCTACCGCGTTAAATAACATCCGCCAACTTAAGCCAATTGAAAAGCTACACTTACAAACTGATAAGCCTTATTACAGTACCGGCGACACACTGCGCTTTAAAGCGTACCTGCTTAATGCAGATTATCTGACACCCGCGCTTCAGAGCGGCTTGCTTTACGTAGAACTGGATAACGCCCAGGGCATAAGCACCAAGCGTATTATGGTACCGGTAGCCAACGGCCTGGCATGGGGAGACATAGCCCTGGATAGCGCTGAGGTGCCCCACGGTAGTTATAGTTTGCGCGCCTACACTAACTGGATGCGCAATTTTGGCGACGACTATATCTTTAAAAAAACCCTTACCATAGCAAAAAGCGCAAATAACCCACTACTGGTAAAGGCAAACTTTAAACAGGTTGGCAATAAGGTAGAAGTCGAACTCCTGTTTACAGCGCTTGACGGTAGTATCCAGGCTTTTAAAGACGTGGAACTGAAGATAATGAATGGCAGGAAGAACTTGTCAAAAGACAAGGTTATGACAAGTGCCGACGGCTCTGTTAAAGCGAATTTTACTATGCCTGAGGGAACAGGAGCTTTAAGTATTCAGGCCACAACTGCGGGTAGCGGCGTACTAACCATCCCGGTTAGCATAAACCGTAAAGAAAATACGGATTTGCAGTTTATGCCCGAGGGGGGGCAATTAGTGGCGGGCCTTACCGCAAAAGTTGGTTTCAAGGCCATTGGCGAGGACGGCAAGGGTGTTGCTGTAAAAGGTAATATACTGGATAGCAAAGGGAATAAAGTGGCCACTTTTTCTTCGGCTTACGCGGGCATGGGTAATTTTACTTTTACTCCGGCCGCCGGCGAAACTTATTTGACCAAGGTTGATGGTATTGCAAAAACCTATCCATTACCATCTGTAAAACCCGGCGGAACAGCTTTGTCGGTTACGCAAACCGAAGGTGATTCCCTGCAGATCCAACTTTTGTGCACGCCCAACGCAAACGCCAGCTATACTATTGTTGGGCAGGCTAAGGGTGTGCTATGCTTCGCTAAAACAGTCAATCTAAACGGAGCCAGCCGTTTCAAGGTAGCCAAAGCGCTTTTTCCCAGCGGTATTACAAGGTTTACACTACTACAGGGTTATCAGCCCATTAATGAGCGTATTGTTTTTATTAATCAACATGATGGGCTGAAAGTTTCTGTTAAACCTCATAAGCTTTCCTATAACCTGCGCGACAGCGTTACTTTAGACATAACGGTAAAAGATAATGACGGCGAACCGGTGGAGGGGAATTTCTCTTTAGCAGTAACAGACAACAGCCAGATAAAACAGGACAGTCTTGGAAGTAATATACTCAACCGCTTTTTGCTTACTTCTGACCTTAAAGGAGACATTGAGGATCCCGCCTACTATTTTATGCCGAACAAAGAGGTCGATTTGGATAATTTAATGCTTACCCAGGGTTGGATAGGTTACGACTGGAAGGAGGTGTTTCATACCATGCTACCTTACGCGTTTAAACCCGAAAAAGAGTTTGTTGTTACAGGCAAGGTAAGTACCGCTTTTGGTAAACCTATTGAAAATTCAAACGTGGTATTGTTTGCTAATAACCCGCCCGCCATAAAAGACACTTTGACAGATAACACCGGGCAATTTATTTTTAAAGGTTTGTTCCCGGTTGATACAGTGGCTGTTTTTAAATTACAGGCACGAAACAAAAGAGGCAAAGAAATGAATGTAAAGATAGATATGGATGAGTTACATCCACCTGTATTTGCTCCGCTGCCGTTAATTGCACCATGGTATTTTAATGCAGATAGTACGCTGCTTAACAACACCAGAACAAAAATAGCCGAAGAAAATGCCTTATCGGCATTTAAGGGCGAGGGTAATGTGCTTAAGATGGTTAACATCAAATCAAAAAAAGTTATAAAAGGATCAAAAAACCTCAACGGACCAGGCGAAGCGGATTTTTTTATAGATGAAGAAGAGTTAAAAAAAATGCCGTCAAAAAAATCACTGGGAGACATGCTTAGCGAGAAATTTCCCTCTTTTATTGCTCAGGGCGGTTTTTGGCATTGGCGGTCTATGGTTGGTGGAGA
Source organism: Mucilaginibacter calamicampi (assembly GCF_042676765.1). Classification (NCBI taxonomy): domain Bacteria; kingdom Pseudomonadati; phylum Bacteroidota; class Sphingobacteriia; order Sphingobacteriales; family Sphingobacteriaceae; genus Mucilaginibacter; species Mucilaginibacter calamicampi. Next base: position 49,941 of record NZ_JBHTHU010000009.1, on the reverse strand, counting down.
GGGTTCAGATCCGCTATCGTATGTTTGGAACGGAAAAAAGGTGCGCTTTGTGTTTGATGGAATTGATCTGGACTTCTTTTTTACTCCAATGGCAAACGTTGTAGACCCCAGGTATCATAATATCAAGCCTATATTGGACTATTTTACTGCAGAAGACATTTCGGGAATTGAGATTATGCAACAGACAAAATACACCAGCGAATATCACGCTTCGCTGGGGTTAAATAAAAACAACACCATGACAGCCGACAGTTATGTTTTTATAGAAATAACAACGCGTGCCAAACAAGGCCCTTTTATGAAAGTAACGCCGGGCACCGCCCTATATAAGGCCATTCCCTACACGTTGGCTAAGCAATTTTACAGTCCTAAATACAATGTTTCCAATAAAGGCACCGCGTTAGGTACCGACCTGCGCTCTACCATTTTTTGGGAGCCAAATGTTATTACAGATGAGAATGGCAAAGCCACTGTATCTTTTTACAGCGCTGACAAGGCCGCCAATTATACGGTAATAGTTGAAGGTACAGATATGGACGGCGGTTTAGGTTTTGGCAAACAACAAATAACTGTTAAATAAGAAAGCCACCCTTTGCAAGGTGGCTTATGGTTGATTATTGCTTATCTATTGCTCTTACTGTCAACTACCGGTCGCTTATCGGCATTGGACAGCTCCCATGCTGTAAAATAAACCAGTTGGGCGCGTTTGGCTAATAAAGGGAAGTTGATCTTACTTACGTCGTCGCCAAGCCCATGGTAATCTTTATGCACCCCATTAAAATAGAATATAATAGGTACGTTATGCTTGGCAAAGTTATAGTGATCTGAACGGTAGTAGAATCTGTTAGGATCGTTCGGGTCATCATACTTATAGTCTAAGTTTAGTTTGGTGTAAGTGTTGTTAGCTTTCTCGCCTGCTTTGTGGAGATCAGAACTCAACATAGACGAGCCAATTACATAGACGGTATTGGCAGAATCGGGCTTGCCAATGTACTCTTCGCCCACACGGCCAATCATATCAATATTCAAATCGGCAATAGTATTGGCCATAGGCACAACGGGATGCTCTGAATAATATTCAGAACCCAGCAGTCCTTTTTCCTCGCCCACATTACCCAAAAACAAAATGCTTCTGCGCGGGCCCTTGCCTGCCTTTTTAGCCTGCGAAAAAGCCCTTGCTATCTCAAGCATAGCGGTGGTGCCAGAACCGTCATCGTCAGCTCCATTGTTTATACGGTCGCCCTTTGTACCCTCGGGCAACATGCCTATGTGGTCATAATGCGCCGATACTACCAAATATTCGTTCTTAAGTTTCGGATCACGGCCCGGCAGCACCCCTACTACGTCAACCGCTTTTACCGGTGTTTCTACACCTGCGAATGTGGTAGCAAAATCAGCCTTTATAGTTTGCGTTTGTGGCGTGCCGTTGGCATCAATTTCTTGCTTAAGCTGAGCTATGGTTTTGCCTGCAGGTTTAAGCAGATCATTAGCTATAGCAGGGGTTATAGTATAAACCGGGGCGGTAATAACGTTACTTTTAAGTGTCATTCTTGCCCCTGCAGCGCGTCTAACAGCAGCACCGGCCGGGTTTACCGCCAAAATTACAGCAGGCTTTTTACTTTGAATAAATTGAATACGACGGCTACGGTCTGTGCTCCAGTTAGAGGTTTTATCAGTACCGGTAACTTTAAATATTCCGTTGCTTACGGGCTCGCCGGTGTTAATGTACAGCACCACCTTGCCTGCTATGTCCGTGTTTTTCAAATCATCATAGGTGTCAGCGCCAATGCCATATCCAATAAATACAATATCTGTTGCGGCTACCGTTTTGGTACCGGTGCTTCCCGTTGCCGAAAAATCTGTGCCTATGGTATATGCTTTACCGTTAATGGTTAACGCGTTTACTGTAAAGGAGGGTTCCACTATTTCAACATCCAGAAAATAAGAGCCATTTACGGGAGCTTTTAATCCTAAAGCTTTAAATTCATCGGCTATGTATTTCGCGGCTTTTGCCGCGCCGGGTTTACCTGTTTCGCGGCCTTCAAACTCGTCAGACGCAATGATGGTAAGATGTTTCCTGGCTAATTCGGCACTTACAATTTTTGAATATTTTACGGCCGCTGCATTTTGCTGCGCGCACGCTACGGTAGTTAATCCGGCAAAGGCCAGTATTATGAGTGTTTTTTTCATAAGATCAGTTAATTAACGCTAAGGTAGATTTTTTGTTATAAAAAAGAAACAGCGATGGGTTTGATGACCGATCGCTGTTGCTTTGATAATGTATTTTATATTAAGAGCTCATTACCTCTTCATTTTTCTTATCTCTACGCTTTCCGACACCCGCCGCCACCCATATGCCTACCTCATAAAGAAACAGTAAAGGTACCGCTACTACGCTCATGGTCATCATATCGGGTGTAGGGGTTATAATAGCCGCTATTATTAAAATAATAAGTATGGCATAACGCCTTGTACGGCGCATTAAGCCCGCGTTCAATACGCCTAAACTGGCCAGCAGGTAAATCAATATAGGCAGCTCAAATACCAACCCCGAACCGAGTGTAAGCGTGGTTACTGTTGACATGTAGGATGAGGTATCGATCATTGTTTGAATGGTATCACTTACATCAAAACCTACTAAAAACTGAACAGATAAAGGTGTAATGACAAAATAACCGAATAAAACTCCTAAAAAAAACAAGCTTGAGGCATAAAAAACAAAACCCGAAGCAGCTTTCTTTTCTTTCTCGTGCAGAGCCGGACTAATAAATTTCCATACCTCATACAAAAAATACGGAATGCCCAATACCATACCGGCGGTTAAGCAGGCATTCATCATTAAATTGAACTGGCCCGCCATTTGGGTGTTTATCAGTTTAGTTGTACTACCCTGAAAGCACCATCCATCAAGATGGAGCGCGGTGCCCACTTTACACATTACGCCATAGGTCCAAAAATCCTTGTGCCATGGACCTAAAATGACGGTGTCTATCAGAAAATGTTGAAAATAAAAAGCCAGTAAGGTAAATATAACTATGGCTATGGCGGCCCGTATTAAATGCCAGCGCAAGGCCTCCAGGTGTTCGAAAAATGACATTTCGGACTCCAGGCTCTTGCCTTTATCTTTTATAGCACTAAATAGTTTGTTGGCCATTATTATCTGTCAATATTACGCATAAACGTTATACTGCTGTTTGTAGTTTTATTTTGTACGGTAATAATCCCTTTACTTAGTATTCAAAGGTTTCCATAAACTTGGTTGTAAAGTTACCCGCGCGGAAATTAGGGTCTTGTAACAACTTTAAATGGAATGGGATAGTAGTTTTAATACCTTCAATAACAAACTCGCTTAAAGCGCGCTCCATGGTACTAAGGGCTTCGTCGCGGGTTTGGGCCACGCAAATAACCTTAGCAATCATTGAATCGTAATTAGGCGGAATGCTATAGCCGGCATACACATGCGTATCTATACGTACACCATGGCCGCCCGGCGAATGGAAGTTAGTTATTTTACCCGGTGAAGGGCGGAAGTTGTTAAACGGATCCTCGGCATTAATGCGGCACTCTATGGCATGCATAGTTGGCTCGTAATTTTTACCGGAGATAGGTATACCTGATGCTACTTTTATCTGCTCCTTTATCAAATCAAAATTGATAACTTCTTCTGTTACCGGATGCTCTACCTGGATACGGGTGTTCATTTCCATAAAGTAGAAGTTGCGGTCCTTATCTACCAAAAATTCTACCGTACCGGCACCTTCGTATTTAACAGCTTTGGCACCTTTAATAGCAGCCTCGCCCATTTTACGGCGAAGCTTGTCTGTCATAAATGGTGACGGAGCCTCTTCAACTAATTTTTGATGACGGCGCTGAATAGAGCAATCGCGCTCTGATAAATGGCAAACTTTGCCGTATTGATCGCCTACTATCTGAATTTCAATGTGGCGCGGATCCTGCACATATTTTTCAAGATACATGCCATCGTTACCAAACGCAGCTCCCGATTCTGCACGGGCAGAATCCCAGGCCGCTTCAAACTCTTCATCTTTCCAAACCACACGCATACCACGGCCACCACCACCGGCAGTAGCTTTTAATATTACAGGGTAACCAATTTTTTTAGAGATAGCTATACCTTGCTTAACATCGGTCAACAAACCTTCAGAGCCTGGTATAGTGGGTACCCCCGCCTTTTTCATGGTTTCTTTAGCCGAGGCTTTATCGCCCATGGCGTTGATCTGATCTGCGGTGGCACCAATAAATTTAATACCATACTCTGCGCAGATGGCAGAGAACTTAGCGTTCTCTGATAAGAACCCATAGCCCGGATGAATAGCATCAGCATTGGTTAGTTCTGCTGCTGATATAAGGTTGGGTATATTAAGGTACGAATCTTTACTTGGCGGCGGGCCAATACAAACAGCCTCATCAGCAAAACGAACGTGAAGGCTGTCACGATCAGCAGTAGAATATACAGCTACGGTTTTAATACCCATTTCCTTACAGGTGCGGATAATTCGCAGGGCTATTTCGCCACGGTTAGCTATAAGTATTTTTTTAAACATGATTTTTTAATGTGCAAATGTGTGGATATGCAAATGTGCAGATGTATAAATATGCGTCATCTGCATATTTGCACATCTGCACATCAATAAATCTACACCGGTTCTACCAAAAACAATGGTTGGTCGTACTCAACAGGCGATGCATTATCAACCAGTATTTTAACTATACGGCCTGATACCTCTGATTCAATTTCATTAAACAGTTTCATCGCCTCTATAATGCAAACTACCGTTCCGGCTTTTATTTCGTCGCCAACGTTAACAAACAATGGTTTATCCGGAGATGAAGACCTATAGAACGTGCCAATCATAGGCGATTTGATAGTGATATAGTTTGAAGTGTCTTCAGCAGCTGCGGCTACAGGTTGTGCAACGGGTTGAGCTTGCGGTGCCGCAACTGCTGCAACCGGCGCTTGTTGTACCTGCGGCACAGTAGCGTTAACTATAGTTTGAACCTGGTTTGTTTTAATGGTGATCTTAAAGTCCTGCTGTTCTATAGCCACTTCGTTAACGCCCGATTTTGAAACGAAGCGTATAAGTTCTTGTATTTGTTTAATATCCATATTTTCAATTGATGTGCAGATATGCGGATGTGCAAATATGCAGATGAATTTTTTATTTTAGGTTATTGATAATTAACAACTTTTGTTTTATAAAGTTTAAGCGGCATCAGTATATTCAGGCATTTGCACATCTGCATATCCCCTCGTCTGCACATTTATTAATACGCCCACTTTAAATAAAGCGATCCCCAGGTAAAGCCACCACCAAAGGCAGCCATTATAATGTTATCGCCTTTTTTAAACTTATCCTCCCACTCCCAAAGGCAAAGCGGTATGGTAGCATTGGTAGTGTTACCGTAACGCTCTATGTTTATTACTACCTTATCCTCGCCAATATTCATACGCGAAGCAGTAGCATCAATAATACGTTTATTAGCCTGATGCGGCACCAGCCAGGCAATATCATCGCCTATAAGGTTATTGCGCTCCATAATTTCGGCAGAAACATCGGCCATATTAGTTACCGCAAATTTAAATACAGATTTACCTTCCTGATAAGCGTAATGCTCGCGCGCGTCAATTGTTTCGTGGCTGGCAGGCTTTACTGACCCGCCTGCTTTCATGTGCAGAAAAGGTATGCCTGCGCCGTCGCTTTTCATGATAGAATCAATCACACCTAAACCTTCGTAATTTGGCTCAAGTAAAGCCGCACCGCAGCCATCGCCAAAAATAATACAGGTAGCACGGTCCTGGTAGTCAACAATTGATGACATTTTATCAGAGCCAACAACCAATACTTTTTTGTGTTTACCGGTTTCAATAAACTGAGCCCCTGTAGCCAGGCCAAAAACAAAGCCGGAGCAAGCGGCCTGCAGGTCAAAACCCCAAGCATTGATGGCTCCAATTTTATGCGCGAAAAGATTTGCAGTTGCCGGGAAAGGCATATCGGGCGTAGTGGTACAAAAAATAATGAGATCTATCTCATCAGCTCCTATTCCACGTTTTTTTAACAAGGCATTAACAGCCGGAACAGCCAGATCAGATGATCCTAATCCTTCGCCTTTTAAAATGCGGCGTTCTTTAATGCCTGTACGGGTAGTTATCCACTCATCGTTGGTATCAACCATTTGAGATAACTCCTCGTTAGTGAGTACATAATCAGGCGCGTAGCCGTGCACAGCTGTAATTGCTGCAGTAATTTTACTCATAATATATTTTATTGGAAAGCTCCGGCTATTTTATTAACCAGATCACTCTCAACCATATCTTTTGATAACAGGATCATGTTTTTTATAGCCTCGTCATTTGAAATGCCGTGGCCCACAACTACCGGGGCGTTAACGCCCAAAATAGGGCTGCCACCGTATTGCTCATAATTAAACCGGTCAAAAAATTCATCTTGCACGCCCTTTTTGCGGGTTATGCCATAAAACGATTCGGCCAGTTTTAAAATAATGTTGCCCGTAAAGCCATCGCAAACATACACATCAGCATGGTCACCAAACAAATCGCGCCCTTCGGCATTGCCAACAAAATTAAACAGGTTGGTTTGTTTCATTAACGGATAGGTGGCCTGGCAAAGCAAATTGCCTTTTTCCTCCTCCTCGCCAATATTCATCAATGCAACTCTCGGGCTGTCTATCTTATAAACGTTTTGGGCCATCAGGCTTCCTAAAACACCAAATTGTACCAATACGTCGGGCTTGCAATCTGCATTGGCACCTACATCTAACAAAATACCCAAACCGTTTTTCAGTTTGGGTACAATAGTAGTTATAGCAGGCCTGATAACGCCCGGGATTGCCTTAACGCTAAACATAGCGCCAACCAACATTGCCCCGGTATTACCTGCTGATGAAAATGCGTGTATGGCCCCTTGCTTAAGCAAGTTAAAACCAACGCTTATGCTTGAATCGGGCTTTTGAACAATTGCCTTTGTAGGATGCTCGCCCATGCCTATCACTTCGGTAGTATGTACAAACTCGAAATGATCCGGACTAACGTCATTGTCGGCAAGGATGCTTAATGCGGCTTCCTTATCGCCAATAAGTACCAGCGTATGACCAGTTAAGACCTTATATGCTTTGATTGCTCCTAAAACCGCAGCCTTTGGAGCGAAATCACCGCCCATAATATCTAATCCAATTTTCATACGTGGAAAACGGGGATTAAGCTACTGCGGTTTTCTCTATCAGCAATTTGCCGTTGTAGTAAACATTACCATCAACAGTATAAGCTCTGTGCGATAAATGCACTGCACCTGTTGTTTTGCAAGTAGTTAATGTTGGAGCGACAGCTTTATCATGAGTTCTACGCTTGTCTCTTCTTGATTTGGATATTTTACGTTTTGGATGTGGCATAACTTCCTTGTTATTTATTTAATTTTTTGAGCGCGTCCCACCGTGGGTCCGGATTCTCATTTTGTTCATTACTTGCCGATAAGTTATTCAACTTATCCAGCATATCTTTATCACAGTATGAGGTGTTACCCTCATCGTCGCAAACCGTTACAAACGGCACAGCTACGGTAACATATTCATAGATCAGGCCCGCAAGCGCAATCTCGTGTTCGTTTTTTCCTAATGTGATGATGTCTTCATCATCTCCAAGCTCTTCGTCTGTGAACTTGGCAATTTGCTGTTCTTCCACATCAATAACCTGCGGATATTGAGACAGGCATCTATCACACGTCGCGCCAATGGTTCCTGCGATATGAAAATTCAGGATCAGCATTGTTTCCTGCTTATCCAGTTCCACCTCACATTTCAGATCGGCTGTTTTTACCAGCGAATACTCAAATTCGCTAAAAAAAGCGTCATCAACAGCATACTCAAAATTATGCTTTCCTAAAGCCAGACCGGTATACGGGATGGAATATTTTTTAAGCGATTTCAATGAGCAACAATTAGCCTGCAAATGTAGATAAAAATTATAATACAGGAAAAGGTTTTTTGAAAATGGCAAAAAGGCAGAAAAAGTACGCCCGAAGCAACACCGTTAAACCGGATCAAGCCCTACCAATGGCCATATAATTAGCCTGATGAAGTGATGCGGAAATAAAAATCAGACAGGCGCTACAAGCCAAAAAAGCAACCAAACTTTAGCAAACAGCCTGGTGCTATATTTTTAGCCGCACCCTTATTTTTAAAAGCAACGCTGTTGCCCAGACTATAAGAAAGGTGAAGATAACTCCTCTGATAACGCCGCCTGTGCCGTTTTTTACCAGATCAGGGTAATCAAGATCAGTTGTTTCAAACCATGAATAAAATACGTCAGGCAACATAAAGCACATAAGGGTAGCTAATCCGGCTGCTTCAATGGGTTTTACCCAATTGTATCGTTGTTTTATATCAACCATCCAGATAAAAAGCAGATAACTCAAAGCGCAGATGCCCGTACATACCGCAACCCATGCTGGTGTTTCAAATGCCTTTGATAAGCCTCCTGTGCTATCGCCTAAAATAAAACCAAACGTTATGGCCAATAATGAAGCAACGCTTATGGTTATCCAAAACGCGCGCATGTGGCCTCCGTTTATTGCATATCTGTAAAACCCTGCCATAACAAGTCCCGCCATGCTAAAGGCTTGCATTGATCCATTACCAGCCAACCATATATAGGGGTACGACGGCGAAAGAAAATCCATTAAACCCAAATGAGCGAAGAGGTTGCCTATCGCAAAAAGAACCCATGCAAATACCTGTATCCACAACTTTCCGCCCGAAAAATAAAATATCAATGCGCTATACAGGTAAGCCCAGCCTATTAAGCCTAAAATGCCCCACCAGGTAAAATGCAGCCACGGGTGGTCGGCATCATTGCTTTTGTATATGGCTAATAAAAACAACAGCAGGAGCACACCTATTCCTTGCAAAGCATATTTTAACCACACATGCTTCAAAAGACTGTAATCTGTAAAAATGAAAAACATGCTAAAAATGGCGAGGTATTGCCAGGTGCCTTGCTGAATTAGGGTATCCTCTGAATTATACGTTTCAATATTGGTAAAAAGGAAGCCCCAGAAAATTAAGATGGCGGACCGTTTAATAATATGCAGCGGTATACTGTAATTGTTGTGAGGGCGATTTTTAAACGCGGCGGGGATTGATAAGCCCACTATAAACAGAAAAGCAGGGAATATGGCATCGGCCAGGCCCATACCGTCAACATCATCGGCTACGTGGTGTATCCATTGTGGCGTATTGGGGATATCCTCAATGTCATTTACAAAGATCATCAGCCACATGGTAACCGCCCTGAATGCATCAATTGAACGTAAACGAGTCAAGGGTTTTATCATGGGGTAATTGGCTTTCTGATATGCCGGTTGGCGAAAATTAGATAAAAAGAACAGATTAGCGAAACCCTTGCCGGTAACAATAAGATTATATTTTTAGCCGGATATTGATTCGCTGCAACAGTCCGGTAAATCCTATCATGGCTAAAGCAAACAGAATACATTTTATTATGCCGCCTGTTCCCTGGCTTAACAGATCGGGGTATTCTATGTCCATCATTTCATATATGGGATAAAACAGACCGGGTACTATATAAGCAGTAAAGGTGGCAACGCCAGCCGGTTCAATGGGTTTAAACCAATGGTATTTCTTTTTAAAATCAACAATAAAAATAAACAGGGCATATACTACCAAACTTATGGCAGTGCATATTAAAACCCAGGCGGGGGTATCGCGTATTTTTGATATGCCGCCGCTCACAAACCTTACAATAAAACCCAGGTTAAACAGGATCACCGACATTAGCAGCATCCCTATCCAAAGCAGTTTAAGTTCGTTACGCTCGGCAAGCCGCATGTAAAGTACAGCCACAAATACCCCGGCCATGGTAAAGGCCTGCATGGCACCATTACCTGCTATCCAGACATAGTTTTGCAGCGGTGTTAAAAACTCAAACCAGCCAAAGTGAAAATCGATATTAAAGAACATAAAGAACAGCCACGCCGCGGCCTGGATCCACAACTGCCCGCCAGAATAATAGTAAATAAGCGCGCAAACCAGATACGCCCAGCCAATTAGCCCCAATATTCCCCACCAGGTAAAATGCAGCCAGGGATGCGCAGGATCTGTACTTTTGTAAGACCAGGATAATACTATCAATAATAATATCCCTAAACCCCGCAGCGTATATCTGCGCCATGCGGCCTTTGTGTGGTCGTAATCTAAAAAAATTAAAAATATACTTAAGGTGCCCATGCTTTCCCAAACGGGGCGCGGCAACAGCGCGGCCTCTTCATTGTAGGTTTCTACATTGGTAAAGAAAACGCCGATAAATATCATAGCGGCGGAACGCGTAACAATGCGCCATGGAATGCGGTAATTGCCTTGCCTTAACCGGTTTTGAAAAGCAAACGGTATAGACAGCCCCACTATGAATAAAAAAGCGGGAAATATTGTATCGGCTAACCCGAGCGCATCAGCGCTTTCTTTGGCGTGTTGTATCCATTGTGGGGTATTGGGCATTCCGTCAATATCATTAACAAATATCATCAGGAACATGGTAACGGCACGAAATGCATCAATTGACCGAACCCGGTGCAACGTTGTACTCATAAGCGTGATTAATGTTTTTCAGGGGCGAAATGTTTTATTGAAACGCCTTTTTTTAAAAAATCATATAAAAAAGTTGCTTTAGGTGGCAAACACACCTATGATTAAGCTAAAGAAAAGGTAAAATGGGGTTAGGCGCAGGGCGTTATAAGCGCCTAAAACATTATTTAGAAAAGTAGTTCACCACGTAGCCAACTACTTCTTTCAGGTAGATCTCCCAGCTTGAAAGCACGTCTGCCTGTGGCACAACATCAATCAAACCAAACCGGCGGTTATCAGTTAAATAATTGCAGGATTGCGGAATTACATCCATCCCTTGCTTTTTAAATATCATAACAGATCTGCGCATGTGAAAGGCGGATGTAACCAATAAGTAAGGAGGTTTTAAATTATTGGCCAACAATATCTTTTTTGAGAACCGGGCATTTTCTAACGTATTGCGCGAGTTTCCTTCAACAAGAATCAGACTATCTGCAATACCAAGTTTTTCTAATTGTTCTTTTACCCACGGGCCCTCTCTAAATGTACCAGGCACCAAATTACCATTGCCGCCTGTTATCAGTATTCTGCTTGCTTTTCCGGTTGTTAAAATCCGCGTGCCTGTTATAAATCTGTCTGAAGCACGGTTGAACTGGCCGCCGTCTACTGTGCCTACTCCGGCAAATCCACCTAAAACTATTACGCATGAATACTTTACACTGTCTGTTTTTTCCGGAGGTGATTTAACATCCCATATAAGGGTAAATCCTTTAAATAATAACGGGGTACTAAAAATATACAATACTATAAGCCCTGCTATTAAGTACCGCCGACGAACCTGGTTACGTTTAAAAACAGCAATTATAAGCAAAGCCAACGCCCAGTAAAAGGGAACCAGTAAGAACAACAGCACTTTTGATAAGATGAAATACATTTGTGTTAAATGCTATAAATTAAAATATTACGCTGATATGCCCGGGATAGCTAAAAGCCGTAAATATATTATATATTTGTTGCAACACGATTATTCCTTATCCCCGAAGGTATTTTTCTGCGCAGGTTTATAATGCTTTGTGCTTTAACTAATTGATTGCATCCTTTAAATGAATTTACAGGATTACATAGACAGCGGTATATTAGAACAATATTGTTTGGGCTTGTTAAACAGCGCCGAGGCTGAACAGGTTGCAAGCTATTGTTTGCAGTACCCTGAGCTGCGGGAGGAGTTAAAAAGCATTGAGGCAGCCATTGAGAAAATGTCTGCCGAAAAAGCGGTAGAGACTCCTGAAAAACTCAAAGACAAAATTTTAGCGCGACTTGGTTTTACAGGCAACCAAGTGTTGGATATTAACAACCTACCGCCAACCGATGCCTACTCTAACTATTTAAGCTGGCTGCAAGCCGTTGAGCACCTGTTACCAACAGAGCCGTTTGAAGGTTTAAACATTCAGGTGCTACAGCAAAATGATAAAATAGCTCAAATGCTGGTGGTAGCCAAGGTGGATGTTCCCGACGAATCGCACGATAATTATACTGAAAGCTTTTTTATACTCGAAGGCAAATGCTCTTGCGCTATTGACGGCGAAGAGGTTTTTTTAAATGCCGGCGACTTTTTGGAGATCCCCCTCTATGCTGAGCACAATATAACAATGCTTACCCCTACTGTAACTGCCATACTTCAATACAGGTTTGTATAGACCCTACTGGGCCGGTACGTATTGATAAACTACCTTATAAGGCTCATTCTTTAGCTTTGCTGATAGCTGCCCTATGTTCAGATCTTCCTTTTGGGGGGTAGGCTCGCAAATAGAATAAGCAACGCCCTTGTACATAACAGAGGTACCAACGGGCTTATCAAACTGCACACCAATAGTTATGTGGGTAGGATATAAAAGGGCTATCATAGGCAGGTTGTAGATCTCTTTTACCAGGTAGAAGAACAATGCGGCGCGGTCGTCACAATCGCTGTATTTTGCAAAAAGGGTTTCTTCGGGAGCCAGGCGCTTTTCTCTGCCAAAATTGTCCTCATCCTTTTCATACAAAAAGGCGTAGCGGGTAAAGCGCATCAGGTAGTCTATGCCCTTTTTCTGGCTCATTTTTTTGGTGTTATCCTTTAGCGCAGGTATCAGCGAGCCGTAGGTTTCTTTACTAAGCGGGATGTTAAAATAGCTCGAAAAATCAACTATGGGGTAGTTGGTAAAAATGGCATCTACCTCCTTACTCAACTTTATGTTAAAATAGTAAACCTTGTGCTTGTAGGTAAACTGCAGCTCCTTATCAAAATATTCAGAGCGGCGCAGATCGGGCATTTTATCTATTTTGTAGGAGAAGGCCTTATCCGCCTCAGGTATGGATACATTTACCGGTACGGGTGGGTCATCATTTAAATTTACGCGGGCATAATCATGCCAGTTAAGGCAAACGTATTTTTTACCATCCACCATAAAAAATGGTAGATCCTCTACATCCTCGCGGTTATACACGTAAAATATCACCTTATCGCGGGTAAGAGCCAGGCGGGCATCATAACCCGACTTAGTTAACAGGAACCATTTGTATAAAGTGTAACTGCTGTAGTTGTCGGCCTTGGCGCTTAGCTGCTGTGCTGTTTTACGGATAAGCTGGTAGTACAACCAGTCGTTAAGCTGGTAGCGTTTTTTAAAGGACAGCAATGAATCAACCAGCGGGTGGTAATTGCCGGCGTTCAAATCAGCATAAAATGACCTTACGGTTTGTTGCGTTAGCTGCTGCGGAACAGCAACCAAAAGCGAGGTGTTGATCTGGCTGTTAAATGTGCCTTCGTAAAACTCAAAGCATAGCCGCCTGTCATTACTTTGGCCAAATGCTGAGGGAAAAGTAATGATCAGCAACAACACCAAAAGCCTGCCTGCACGCCCGATCATCTTTGTTTAAAATTGATTGTAATATTAAACCTACGCATAAAACCGATAAGTTGTATATTATTATTTTAACACGTTGATAATATTGAGTTAACATTAAATTAACACAAAGTGTAGCCGTATAAAACGATATAAGCATGCCATAGGTATGCCACCTTAGTATCGTACCTACGGCGCGGCAATCAATACATCTTTCTTTTCTACCGACCTTTAACTCCTACGGAGTTCCTTAAGTTAATGGCATTTAGGAGACCCTGCGGAGACGGGAAGGGTTTATTCAAAAACTAATTCAATATAGGTATCATTTAACCATTTTGCCCTTTCCTTTACCTGTTCCGGAGACCGGGCTATATATCCGGTTATGCCGGCTTCTTGCCATTTTTTTAATAGTCGTTCAGATATATAGGTTCTCGGGCTTAAAAACTGAGTGCCAAAAACATCCAGTTCGCTATTAAACGTGGTGTTAAAAAAAAGTATTTTAGGTTGCGGTGCTTTGCCGGTTTTGTAAAATACATTCATATAGTCTTCATAGGAGCTAATAGAAAATGACCCCTGATATTCCGTTCCAAATGCTTCTAAAGCAAATTCACTTTTCTTAAAATTTACGGTCTGTGCTCCAGTATCCATATCAAAAGCAAACCAGTAATATCCATTAATCGATTGACCGGTTTTTTTTGACGTAATTGCTGTGGGATGAAATACATGAGGCGGTATACAAGCTTCTTCCAAAATTTTCTTTAGCTTATCACTTACGTAAAAACCGCGCAAATTAAATTCCATATAATCTGTTAGCTTGCCTTTTTTTTCAAGAACGATACCATCTATCGGTCTTTTTGCAAAGTCTTTATGGTGAACCCATTTTTCCCACCAAGATCTGTTGTTTCCTTTAAAACCAGCTTGAAATACCTCTCTGTACCACCCATTACTTTCAGTATATAATTCAGATCCATTCAACTGACCTGTACCATCGGTCACTCCTACTATCTTAGGTTCGGTTTCCCGGTGTATCGTGAAATAAGTCATATAAAAAATATTCAAAGCTATGCTAACTGTCTTTCCTTCCCTCAGGATTTTTGGTAGAGTACCCGTTGTGTTTACTGAGGGGCGTGACGTACCACAATCAATGTCCCGACTCCCCAGGCACTTCCGGCACACCCGGATCATCCAATATCTGCACAGCACTGGCATCGCCAACGTTTTTCCAATCGTTTAGCACCCAAACTATCTTTTTGTCTGGGCTCACCTCAATCAGTTGAGGCCCTTTACCCCGTTGCCCCCGTGATGTAAAAATGGTATTGCCGTTGGCTAACCTTGTGCTGGTTTGCGGGGCAGATAAAAACTGGTACTCGGCAGGCAGGTCTGTTTTAAAATTAAACTCCCAAACGGTTTCGCTTTTAGAATTCACCTCACGGGCAAGCCAATCTTTCTCGTCGTTAATAAGGGTATTGCCGTTCTTCAGCCTGATAGCCGCCCAGGGCGATGGAATATTGTATATCCATTTCTCATTAAAATCCTTATCGTACTCAATAACCAGGTTCAGATTAAGG
Source organism: Mucilaginibacter calamicampi (assembly GCF_042676765.1). Lineage (NCBI taxonomy): Bacteria > Pseudomonadati > Bacteroidota > Sphingobacteriia > Sphingobacteriales > Sphingobacteriaceae > Mucilaginibacter > Mucilaginibacter calamicampi. Next base: position 34,880 of record NZ_JBHTHU010000009.1, on the reverse strand, counting down.
AAAGACACCAGATAAGTGCCCTGCGCGGTAACCCGCGCGCGCCTAAACTGCGCGTGAATATCATTGGCGCTTGGCGGCATTTTGTTGGGCAGTTCGTGCTCCACCTCCACTTTTCCGGTTTTGGTGTTTACGATCATCAGTTTGGGCGGCAAACCGTTTATCACAAACATCACCTTATCCAGCCCAATGGGTTGACAGGTGTGTATTTCGGTCGTGGCTAAGCCAGTAGCGGGTTTACAATCATATCGCCACAATACTTTCTTATCGGGACTTATCAACGCAACGTACTGCATTCTGCTAAACAAAATGTTGCCGTTAGAGAGCATCCACACATCATCGTATTCAGGCCCCTTACCGGTTTGGTAGGTCCATATTACCTTTCCATTATTAATAACCGCCATTTTGTTATTGTTCTCGCCAATGTAAAGCATAGTGTGCTGCGCCAAACCTTTACCCGGCAAATTTTCCGGAGCCTCTCCCGGTGTCGTAATTGGGGATATTGCCTCTTCCTCGGGTGCCAAAGCAGGAACGCCGGCCGCGGTAAAAAGGTTAAGCACATCTAAACAGGGTGTTGCCTTTGAGGCGGTGGTGGCCTTTTTTTGCGCTACTATAACTCCTGATGATGCCGTTAAAAGCAACATCAGCAAAAGGCCCTTTATGGCGTTCATAATAATGAGGTTTAAATTATTGTTGTTTTAATTTCCTTTGATAAGCAGCATCAAACCCGGCTATAATAGCATCATACCCCGCCCTGTCTGCAAATGCTGATGGGTTATAAGGGTCATCGGGCTTGCGCTTGCTGTGCATTTTCATCTGGTCGGCGTGCGATGCCAGCCAAAGGTCAAAGGTTTGCGCTTTCAACGCGGCTAACGTATGCGCATAATCTGCGGATATATTGGCGTAGCCCGGCACCGCGTTAAAAGGCTGGTTGGCAATAATGGTAGGCATATTGGCAATAAACACTTTCCAGGTTTTGGTTTCGTCTTTAACATTCAATAAAAAGCTGTTTGCCCCCTTGCTGTGCCCGTAGGTATTTATAACTGTGATCTCCGTGCCGCCCAGTTTCACCTTGTCACCATCCTTTAACAAAACATCTGGCTTTACCGGTGCAAAGCTGGGGAACTCGCCGCCATAGGCATAGTCAGACACGCCGCCGTCTGCCAGCACACTTGCATCGGCTTCGTTGATCATCATTTTGGCGCCGGTTAGTTTTTTAATTTCGGCCATAGCACCCACATGGTCATAATGCGCGTGGGTGGTTAACAGTATTTTTGTATCTGAGAGCTTAAAGCCAAGTTCTTCAATATTGGCTTTTATAACCGGCGTTGAAGCTGCCAGCCCGGTATTGATCAGAATGTTCCCCTGTGGTGTTACTATCAGATAACAGGCCAGATCATACGTACCTACGTAATATAGATTACCTACAATACGGAAGGGCTTATACAATTTTACCCAGTTAGGCGTAAGCGTGGCTCGCTCTTTTACTACCTGAGCCGATGTAACAAGGCTTGCACAGCACAGGGTGATGAGCAGTATTGCTTTTTTAAGGAATTGCAAGGTCATAATGAGTAATTGGTTGATAAAGATAATAGTTATAATTTTATAGGCGGGTTACATCCACAGTAAATTTTCTTAACTTTATTACTAACCTAAGCATAAGCACATTAATAAAATTGCATGAAATATTTCTTAATAGGATTAGTGATTTGCTGTTTTACTGAAGCGCGCGCGCAATTGTTCCATCCAAAAGAGCTTTACCCGAATACACGAATAGTAAAGGGTAAATATTATAATGGATCAGGCACCGGATTTTGGAGCCTGTATAAAGTGGACGCGTTAGGGAGAGTGGTTACAGAAGAACGCTACAGAAAGAATAAGTTATTATCAAGAACGCACAATGTTTACAACGAGCATAATGACAAAATAAAGGTCTTATATGTGTTCGACAGCAATAATCCCGACAGGGTGGATTCAACCCGGTATATTTACAAATATTCCGGGGATGTAATTGCCTATGAAAATGAGATTTCCGCTAACGGCGACTCAACAGTGGCCCGGCTTATGGAAAGAAAAGCCGACTCCATCTTAGTTTATAATCAAAAATCTTATTACCGCAATCGTGAAAAAGGAAATACGCGGATAGTTGAGTACATATATAAACTCACTTACAGCAAGGGGCTAAATGTTGTATTTGAAATATTTGATCCAATAGAAAAATCAACAGAAACCAAAACCTTCCAGTATTTTACCAACGGCAGACTTAAACGGCAGATAATAACCAGAATACCTGAACCTACAGGAAAAATTGTTTACGCCGGTGCTCCCGGGAGTGATGACATGGCATTTAATTATACATTAGACGGTAAGGGAAGGTTAAAGAAAACCTTTGTTGTAGTTGAAGGTGTAACGTACAAAAGAGCACGTTACACTTATAAATAATAATGAAAATTACAGCCCTATTTTGGCTACCGCAACGCTATTTTAAGCACCCTGTTGGTGTTGGTTACATATAGCGTTTTCTGATCGGCAGAAAAAACACAGTTTGATGTAAGCATATCCAGCATTATGCGCCCCAACAGTTTTCCGGTTTTATTGAATATCCAGACACCGCCCGGGCCTGTTGCAAAAACATTACCCTGTTTATCTATCTTCAAACCATCCGGCGAACCAAACCCTTGCCCTGTAGGTTTGTAAAACACACGTTGGTTAGCCAGCAGGCCATCTTTATCCAGATCATAAATATACCAAAGCGGGTTGGCAGGATCAGAGTTGGCTATCAGTATTTGCTTTCCTCCGGGGAAAATGCCTATCCCGTTGGGGCGGGTAACCTCTGTGGTAAGCAAAGTAACCTTTCCGTCCTTTTTAGCTATACGGTAAACACCCTGGTACTTAGCCTCCTTAAGCGGATCACCAACATTTCCTTCCAAACCGTATGGGGGGTCTGTAAAATAAATATCGCCGTTGTCTAAAAACGTAACATCATTAGGGCTGTCAAATTTTAAGCCGTTATAGTTGTTGGCCAGTACCTTATACTTAGGCTGGGGTTTATCTAATGGGGCGTCCATTACCGCCATCTGCCTGTTACCATTCTGACAGATCACCAATTCGCCTGCCGGACTTAACCCTAAACCATTTGAACCCATTTCGCCACCACGGGGAATAGTACCTGTATAACCGGACGGCTCAAGATAAACCTCTTTGCCTTTCTCCTGCGTCCATTTGTAAATGATGTTTTTCCGTACGTCAGAAAAAACCAGCATTTTATGTTTTTCTATCCACACGGGGCCTTCGCACCACATAAAACCATCGGCCAAAACTTCGGCTTTGGCATCTTTGCTTACCAGGGCATCAAAAGCCGGATCACTTGATTGCAGCTTTATTAAGGGTCCTTGCTGGGGCTGAAATTGAAATTGTGCCTGAGCCGATAGCCCGGCAAGCGTTATAATTAAGGCAGTTACTGCCCATTTACGGAAACTCATAAGTATATTAATTCTACCGCAACGTTATTTTTATCACCCTGTGGTTATTGGTAACATACAGCGATTTCTGATCGGCAGAGAAACTGCAGTTTGATGCCAGGTCATCTACCGATATTTTGCCCAATAATTTACCTGCGCTGTTCAGCACAAATATGCCGCCCGGGCCGGTGGCAAAAACATTGCCCTGCTTGTCTATCTTTAAACCATCGGGCACACCATTATACTCTTTAGGCATTTTGGCGGTATAAAATGTTTTTTTGTTGATCAGTAAACCGTCTTTATCCAGATCATAAACATACCAATCAGGCTTAAGCGGGTCTGAATTGGCTATCAGCACTCTTTTCTGACCCGGGAAAAACGCGATACCGTTGGGCCGGGTAATCTCTGTGGTAAGCAAAGTAACTTTACCGTCCTTTTTTGCAATGCGATAAACGCCCTGGTATTTAGCCTCTTTAAGCGGATCATCAACATTTTTCTCCAACCCATAAGGCGGATCGGTAAAATAAATATCGCCGTTATCTAAAAAATCAAGATCATTAGGGCTATCAAATTTTAGCCCATTGTATTTAGACGCCAATATTTTATACTTTGGCTTATACTTGTCTAACGGCGCATCCATTGTAACCACGGCCCGGTTACCGTCCTGGCATATTATCAACTTTCCCTCCGGACTCAGGCCCAAGCCGTTAGAGCCCAGCTCGCCGCCACGGATTTTCTTTCCAGTATATCCTGAAGGGTACAAATAAACTTGTTTACCTTTTTCTCTGGTCCATTTGTAAATCTTATTCTTTTTAACGTCAGAGAACAATAGCATTTGGTCGCTTTCTATCCATAGCGGCCCCTCGCTCCAAACAAAGCCTTCGGCCAAAATTTCGGCTTTAGCGTTTTTACTTACCAGTTTATTAAACGCCGGGTCAATTGCCTTTACGGTTATTAAAGGCTTTTTAGGCTGCGCCTGGATTGAAAAGCCACCAAGTGTTAAAATGAGTGCAGCAAGTGCGGTCCTGCGGTAATTCATAAGATTGATTGATAAATGGTTTACAGCACTAAGGTAATGATTTGTTTAAATATTTTGGCGCTGTAACTATTTAGTGGCGGTTGAATAAATCTTACATTTATTTAGCGTTATTCATCAACGTTATTTAACTTTAGGGTCAATTGAAAAAATTTACCGTCATATTAATTCTAACAGCCTACCTGTTTTCAACAACGGAGTTACATCAGTTGCTGAAATTGCCGGTCGTTTTTGAGCATTATTATGAGCACAAACAGTTAAACAGAGACATTTCCTTTCTTGGTTTTCTGGATATGCATTACCTGCACGGCAGCCCCCTTTCTAACGACTATGCGGAGGATATGCAGCTCCCGTTTAAAACAATTGATAAATGTGTTAGCACCACTATACCGGTAATTGTTCCGCAGCACATCAATATACCTTTACATCTGCCGGTTCAGATAAAAAAAGTCCAGCGTTTTATTATGAAGGACGAATTTATCCCTTCGTCTTACCTTTCCACTATCTGGCAGCCGCCTAAATTCTGTTAATAATTTTCTTGTTCAAATTTTCTTAAACCATTGCTTTGGCTTGGCTTACGCTGTGCCGCGCTCCGGCTTTTTTGAATTGCAAATTATTCAACATTAAATTTTTATGCTAGATCATATAATAGCTTTTTCTGTAAAGAACAAGCTTATTGTAGGGCTTTTTACTATTGCCCTTATAAGCTACGGCCTTTACCAGTTTACGCGGCTCCCCATTGATGCCGTACCCGATATCACTAACAACCAGGTGCAGGTAATAACTGTGGCCCCCTCGTTTGGTGCTACTGATATTGAACGCCTGGTTACTTACCCCATTGAGCAAGTCAATAACAATATTCCGGGCCTCAAAGAGATCAGGAGCTTTTCAAGGTTCGGCCTGTCATTAGTTACCATTGTGTTTGATGACGCTACAGACGTTTACTGGGCCCGCCAGCAGGTGGCCGAACGTTTGCAGCAGGTGCAAACGCAAATACCCGCAGGCATTGGCACACCCGAACTGGGCCCGGTTAGCACCGGCTTGGGCGAAATTTACCAGTACGTGGTTAAACCCAAAAAAGGATTTGAGGATAAGTACGATGAAACCGAGCTGCGCACCATACAGGATTGGATCGTTCGGCGGCAGTTGCTGGGCGTTAAGGGCGTTGCCGAGGTAAGCAGCTTTGGCGGTAAACTTAAACAGTATTCCATAGAGGTTGATCCCGGTAAACTGCTGTCGCATAATATTACCATCAACGATGTTTTTAACGCGCTGCAGAATAATAACCAAAACACCGGAGGTGCCTATATTGAAAAAGGACCCACCGTGCTGTATATCCGCAGCGAAGGTTTGATAGGTAACATAAGCGACATTAACAATACGTTGATCCGTAATAACGGCGATGGCTCGCCCCTTTTTATAAAAGATGTGGCCGATGTTAAAACCGGTTACGCCACACGCTACGGTGCCATGTGCTACAATGATGAAGGCGAGGTTGCAGGGGCCGTTGTAATGATGTTGAAAGGCGCCAACAGCAGCGAGGTGATAAAAAATGTGAAGGAGCGCATCGCCCAGATCCAAAAAACGCTTCCACAGGGGGTGGTTGTTGAGCCATTTTTAGACCGCACCAAGATGGTGAATAACGCCATAAGCACTGTTGAACGCAATTTACTGGAAGGTGCGCTCATTGTAGTACTTGTACTGGTATTGTTCCTGGGGAATTTAAGAGCAGGGTTATTGGTTTCGTCGGTAATACCGCTGGCCATGCTGTTCGCTATTATCATGATGAACATATTCGGCGTTAGCGGAAACCTGATGAGCCTGGGCGCGCTTGATTTCGGGTTGATAGTGGATGGCGCTGTAATTATTGTTGAAGCTGTGATGCACCGGCTTAGTCACAGTAAACAGTTCAGCAATAGCGATAAGATAGATCAAACCATTATGGACCGCGAAGTAAAAGATTCGGCAGGCAAGATGATGAACAGCGCCGTGTTTGCCCAGATCATTATTCTGGTGGTTTACTTACCCATCTTCGCGCTGGAAGGCATTGAAGGGAAAATGTTTAAACCCATGGCGCAAACCGTGGCATTTGCTTTATTGGGCGCGTTTATTTTATCGCTCACCTATATCCCAATGATGAGCTCTGTGTTTCTCAGCAAAAAAATAAAACATAAACCAAATTTTTCTGAAAGGCTGATGGAAAGGCTAACGCACTCCTATCGCAACGCGCTTGAGCGGGTAATTGCTATCCCTAAAACCTTGCTGTTGGTGGTTATCAGTCTGTTTGCTGTTTCGGTGTTCGTGCTCACAACCCTGGGCGGTGAGTTTATTCCGGCGCTTGAGGAAGGCGACTTTGCGGTTGATACCCGCGTACTTACCGGCAGCAACCTTAACACCACCATTGCCAACACGCAAAAGGCAGCTCATATTTTAAAAACACAATTCCCCGAGGTGGAAAAGGTGGTAACTAAAATTGGCAGCGGCGAAGTACCTACCGACCCAATGCCGATGGATGCAAGTGATATGATGGTAATTTTAAAACCCAAAAAAGAATGGACATCCGCCAAAACCTTTGATGAGCTGGCCGGAAAAATGGGCGACGCCCTGAAGGCTGTTCCCGGCGTAACCGCCGGCTTTCAGTTTCCGGTGCAAATGCGTTTTAATGAGCTGATGACCGGCGCAAGGCAGGATGTAGTGTGTAAAATATTTGGCGAGGACCTGGATACATTGGCGGCTTATGCTGCCAGGTTGGGGCACATAGCCAACACTGTTTATGGCACACAAAATTTATATGTTGAAGCTGTGGCCGGTTTGCCACAGGTTACTATTAACTATAACCGCAACGCCATTGCCCAGTATGGCCTTAACATAGCCGATATTAATAAAGTGGTTAACACCGCCCTGGCGGGCCAAAGCACCGGTACTTTATTTGAGGGCGAAAAACGCTTTGAAATTGTGGTTAGGATAAGCGGCGATCAAAAAAAGGATCTGAAGGATATACAAAACCTGTTGGTACCCACCCCGCAGGGAACGCAAATACCCTTGTACCAGCTGGCTGATGTGCAGATAAAAGACGGCCCCAACCAGATACAGCGCGAAGATGCCAAACGGCGCATAATTGTTGGCTTCAATGTGCGTGGCCGCGATGTGGAGACCATTGTAAACGAGTTACAGGCCAAAGTTGATAAGCAGCTGAAGTTGCCTGCCGGATATTATGTTACCTACGGCGGCGCTTTTGAAAACCTCAATGCCGCCAAACAACGCCTGCTGGTGGCGGTGCCTGTATCGCTGGCGCTTATTTTTCTGCTGTTGTATTTCGCTTTCAATTCTGTAAAGCAGGGTTTGCTTATCTATTCGGCTATTCCGTTATCTGCAATTGGAGGCATTTTGTTTCTGGCGCTGCGCGGCATGCCCTTTAGCATTAGCGCGGGTGTTGGTTTTATAGCGCTGTTTGGTGTGGCGGTGCTTAATGGCATAGTGTTGATATCTGAATTTAACAGCATTAAAAAACAAGGAATAACTGACATGAAAACCATCGTATTAACGGGCACGCAGCTACGGTTAAGGCCGGTGTTAATGACAGCCTTTGTAGCGTCCTTAGGATTTTTGCCTATGGCGCTAAGCAATGGCGCAGGGGCCGAAGTGCAGCGGCCACTGGCTACGGTTGTAATAGGCGGCTTACTCATAGCTACGTTTTTAACCTTATTTGTATTACCTGTATTGTATATCATCAGCGAAAAAGGCGTTAAGAACACCATAGGCAGATCAACCGGTGCATTGGTTATTCTTTTATTCTTAATAACCGCAACGCAAAAAGCCAATGCACAGCAACCTATTAGCCTTAACGCAGCTATTGATACCGCTTTAAAAAACAACCTGCGGGTAAAGCAAGATCAATTGAAGGCAAAATACCAGCAGGCGCTAATCGGCACATCTGCTGCCATACCGCAGGCAAATGCCTATGGCGAATTCGGGAAGTTTAACAGTAGTTATGCTGATACCAAATTTGGCATCTCGCAATCATTTAGCTTTCCAACAGTTTACAGCAGGCAAAAAGAACTGTTAAAGCAGGATTGGAAAACCAGCGTGCTCAATGTTTCGGTGCAGGAAGCCCTTTTAAAGAGACAGGTAACACAGGTATTTTATTCCATAACGCTTTTAGAGCAAAAGCGACAATTACTGTTGTACACCGATAGCCTTTACCGTAATTTTTATAAAAAAGCAGCTTTAAGGTTGGAAAAAGGCGAGGCCAACATCCTGGAAAAAACCAGCGCCGAAATTCTGCTGGGCCAGATAGAGCAGCAACTCCATCCGCTTAAACAAGACTCGGCAGTATTGCAGCTGCAGTTTCAATTGCTATTAAATTCAGCGCAGGCATTTACCCCTGCTCCCGAAGTATTTAAACCGGGATTGGCCGCCATAACAGATACAGCATCTATAAAGCAACACCCTCAACTGATGCTGTCGGCACAACAAGTGCAAACAGCCAACGCAGCCATAGCGGTTGAAAGGAGCAAGCTGTTGCCCGATCTGTCTATCGGGTATAACAATACCAGCATAAGAGGCATAGGTGCAGATAATGTTTTTTACAACGGCTCAAACCGCTTTAACTCCGTACAAATAGGTGTGGGCGTGCCCATTTTCGCGGGTTCGCAAAAAGCGCGGGTAAAAAGCGCACAGCTGAATAAACAGGTTGCCGAAGGCAATTATGCCGCGGATGTGCAAAATATTAACGCCGCTTACAACGAGGCCGTGTTACAGCAGGAAAAATATGCAAAAGCAGTAAAGTATTTTGAAGCCACCGCCTTAAAAAACGCGGCTTTGATAACTACCGCCGCTAACCAGCAATTGGCCGCGGGTAATATTAATTACCTGGAGTGGGTTCAGTTGATCAACCAGGCAACCTCGGTAAAAAATGATTACTTAGATGCCGTACATAACCTTATGGAAGCAATTATTCAAGTTAACTATTTCAACAGTAAATAACCATGAAACCTATTATATATTTAGCAAGCCTTGCGTTGTTTTTATCTGCCTGCGGCGATAAACAAAAACCGACAGACGATGCCGCTACAACAAACAACAACAGCATTGTAATCTTAACAGATGCGCAGTTTAAAAACGCCGCCATCACAACCGGCAAAATTGAACAGAAAGACATATCATCCGTTTTAAAACTTAACGGGCAAATTGATGTGCCGCCTCAAAATATGGTTTCCATAAGCGTTCCGCTGGGCGGCTATCTAAAGTCGACCAAATTATTGCCGGGTATGCATGTAAACCAAGGCGAGGCGATAGCTACGGTTGAAGACCAGCAATACATACAGCTGCAACAGGATTACTTAACCGCGAAGGCGCGTATTGGCTATTTAGAGAACGAATACAAACGCCAAAAAGACCTTAATCAAAGTAAGGCGGCAAGCGATAAGGTTTTTCAACAGGCCGAGGCTGACTATCATACCCAATTAGTGTTGATCACATCGCTGGCGCAAAAGCTTCAGTTAGCAGGCATTAATGTGCGCAATATCAACGAGTCCAGCATCGCGCGCAGCGTAAACATTTATTCGCCTATAAATGGGTTTGTGTCAAAGGTTAACGTAAACATCGGCAAGTACGTATCACCAACCGAGGTGCTTTTTGAATTGGTTAACCCTACCGATATACATCTGGCGCTTAAGGTTTATGAGAAGGACCTGGATAAGCTTTACATCGGGCAAAAGGTGATCTCGTACACCAACAACAATCCCGAGAAGAAACATGAGGGTGAAATACTGCTGATTGGCCGCGATTTATCCACCGACCGTAATACGGCCGTACATTGCCACTTTGAAGATTACGATAAAAGCCTGGTGCCCGGTACTTTTATGAATGCTGAAGTGCAGGTTAAAAACATAAAAGCCGCGGCTATTCCAACAGAAGCTTTGGTTGAGTTTGAAGGGAAGCAATACCTATATAAAGTGATTGGCAAAAACAGCTATGAAATGACCGAAGTAAACACCGGTGAAACTGAAAATGGATATACACAAATATTGAATCCTTCAAGCAACCTAAATAATGCCACACTTGTTATTAAAGGCGCTTATTCTTTATTAATGATGATGAAAAACAAAGCGGATGAATAGGTTTATCAATTTTTTGCAAAATCACACCAACGGTTTTCGGTTGGTGTGAATCAAGTTCAGGTGAGTAATTTTTTTGATAGATTACTTACCGATAAGTCGGTTTTAAAAAAACCAGTTAGTTTTTTATTTAATAGTGTTTTACTTTTAGTTAACCGATACCAAAACTAAGCCCAATAGTTTCAAACAATCATTAACCTAAAAAGCATTATGAAAAAGGCATTTATCTTACTATCTATTTTTTGCTTATCACTGTCTCCGTACATTGGCAGCGCAAACTGTTCCTCCAGTGGTAACAACGCAAGCTGCAATGCTTACGACACTGATTATCAGAGCGACCAGTACTACATTGATCCAACAGACGGATTAACATTTTATTTAATAGCAACTGTGGACTATACAGGCCCACAATATTCTGCTTATTCTTCTATTAGTTGGTCAAGCAGCGGGCCGGTAAATTTTTATGAATATTACCCCGGCGCTTCCTACTCTCCATACTACTACGATGCTTACGCCCAAGCTGATTACATGACTTTAGTGGCAGATTCAAAAGGAGCAGGGTCGCATGCATACGTAACCGCTTCGTGGTAATTAAATAATTAATTGGGTTAGTTATTTTGTTATTGGCCAGCAAGGCATGTAAACTATACATGCCTTGTTTTAGTATTTTAACGTCTTTTAAAGCTGCGGCACTGCAACCCGCATTTAATTACAGCTCCGCTATAGATATGTTTACCGGCAACCTTTAACATTGCCTTACAGTAAGGCGTTAAACCATTTAGCCGTCCAATTGTCAAAAGTTTGCAATTAAGTTAATTACATGTTTAAACATGTAATATTTAACTCTATCTTTGATTCATAATCATTTAAAACAAAAACATGAAAAAGATATCACTCTTAACAATTGGCCTGGCGGTAACGGCGTTACTGGCATTCAGAGCAGCAAAAACAGAAACTTTTAAAATAGACACTCAAAAGAGTAATATTGAGTGGACCGGTAAAAAGGTATTAGGCGAGCACCACGGCGATATAAAACTGGCATCGGGCACCATTATAACAGAAGATAATGTTCCGGCAAAAGGCAGCTTCGCCATTAACATGTCTTCTATCAGTAACCGCGACCTTACAGATGCAGATTCAAAAGGCAAACTTTTAGGTCACTTAAAATCTGATGATTTTTTTGGTGTAGCAAAATTCCCTGAGGCTCAGTTTGCAATAACTAAGGTTACAAAATCTGGCAATGGCACCATTGTAGTAGCCGGTAATATTACCATTAAAGGTTTAACCAGCGCTATTTCTTTCCCGGCTACTTATTCAGTTAACGGTAATACTTTAACAGCTAAAGCCGCAAATGTAAAGGTTGATCGTACTAAACACGATATAAAATACAACTCAAAAACTATTTTTAGCAGCATTGGCGATAAAGCCATTGATGATGAGTTTATTCTTGATATCAGCCTGGTTGCTACCAAATAATATTAAATACCTGTGAAAAACGAAGCCTCCTGATAATATCCGGAGGCTTTTTTGTTTAACTGCTTTTTAAATCATTGACGGCGATAGGCCAAACAGCTTTTTAAATGCTACAAAAAAGTGGGCATAATCTTTAAAGCCAACTTCAATATAAACATCCGTTGCTCTCAGCTTTTTTTCTTTTAAAAGATAATGGGCGTCTTCCAGTTTTTTTTGCAGCAGCCAGCGACTTGGTGTAGTATGAAAGATCTTTTCAAAGTCACGCTTAAATGTCGAGAGGCTTCTGCCCGTTAAATAAGCAAAGTGCTGCAAGTCGCCATTGTAATGATAGTGTTCATTCATATATGCCTCAAGGTCAATTTTGCCCGGCTCGCTAAAATCAAAGAGCAGTTCTTTTAACCCGGGATTGGTTGTCAGAAAAACCAGTACAGCTTCTTTAACCTTGGCCTTAACCAATTCTTCATTCAAATATTCGCTGTGTTCTAAATAAGGCAGTAAGGAGTCTATATAATTATTAAAAATAAGATTGGGGTTTAACAGAAATACGTTGCCAAAATGCTCACCGTTAGGTCTGCCGGCTTTAAACTGATCTTTTAATTGCAGCAAGGTATCGTGGTCAATACAAACAGAAACAGAGCGGTACTCGCCTCCCTGCGGTGGCTGCTTCACAAATTTACTCAACCGGTTCTTTACTGCAAATCTAAAATCGCCGGCTTTAAAGGTGTGTTCCTTACCGCCGAAGTAAACTTCGGACGTGCCCGATATAATGTAATCTATTACGTGTTGCCTGATGAAGATCTCGGCCTCCACCGTTCGTTTAGAAACACAGGAGTAAACTATCTGGGGCTTGTTGGGATATGTTGCAGCTGACATTTTATCAAATATAATTAACAGAGCCGCATAAGCACACGGCTCTGCCCGGATTTGTTACTTTCCTAAAAACAAACCCGACATTTCTTTTCTCGATGCTTCGGCGCCTATTTGTAACCTTCGCTCATACATTTGCGCAGAATCGGCCCCGGCTGTGTAATGTACCCTGTCTTCACCATCGGTTGCAGCAGTATATATTACCCCGGCAATTTGAGCAGCGGTTGAGCCTTGTGTGGCAGGGTCCATCATTTTCTTTATTGCACCCATGCAATGATCCATCATCTCCTGGTAAGGTTCAGAACTGATAAACGCTATATTCTCGCCAAACGCTGTGCGGATATAGCCAGGTGCTACTGTTTTTATACCGATGTTAAAAGGAGCCAGTTCATAACTCATCCCTTCGCTCCAACCTTCTACCCCCCATTTCACCGCGTGGTACAAGCTGTTGAACGGAAAAGTAGTTAAACCGGCAATAGAAGTTACGTTAATAAATAAGCCACCCCCATTCTCTCTGAAATGAGGAACGAACGCTTTGGTAACTCTTATAGCCCCCAACAAGTTAGTATTAACCTGTTTTAACAACTGGTCATCGCTCACGCTTTCCAATGGGCCAACAGCCCCATAAGCGGCGTTATTAAGCACTACGTCTATCTTAAAATTGCTGATAATGGTGTCAACCGCGGCTTCTATCTGTTCATAGTTGGTTATATCCAGCGGTAAAACTGTAACCCTTTCTAGGCTTGCAAAATCCTTTGCTTTTTTAACGTCGCGCATGGTGGCAATTACGTTCCAGCCTTTGCTATGAAATAATTCTACTGCGGCTTTACCTAAGCCACTTGATGTTCCGGTGATGAATATTGTTTTCATGTTTTCTTTGTTTTAATTATATCACAAAGAAACATGTTACGCCAGGCCGCTACCTTGTTATAACGGTCAAACTACATTGCTTAAAAGGTCACGCAAATCTCGGTTTGCCGTAGTACTATTTACATACTAACGCTTAGTTCTTTTCCACTAAACGTTACTTTTTTGCTTGCGCTACCCGGTACAAGTTTAATAGTAAACTTTTGTGGCGCGGCATTTACATTGCCCGCATTTACGGCTCGTATGGTTATTTTTCTTTTGGCATTGTTCCACAAAATTTGTGTCTGAGTACCTTTTTCTTTTAAATAATCCTGGCTTATCCCGTCGTCGTTATAAAGGGTATAGTTACCATCGGCACCTGTAAATATTTTAAGCGTGGTGGGTTCATCCACTTTCTGCGCGGTGTATTGCCGTATCGGGTCCAGGGGAATAATGGCCCCGGCACGCACATAAATAGGCAAAACAGAGAGGTCCACTTGGCGAATTATGGTTTGCGCTCCTGTGCTTTTAATGTCGGTCCACCAATCATACCACAGCCCCTTTGGCAAATAAACCTGCCGGGATGTGACACCTTTTTTATATACCGGTGCAATCAGCATATCGCGGCCCCATAAAAACTGGTCTGCAGCGCTTCTGCATTTTTCGTCGTCAGGATAGTGCAGCCACATTGCCCGCATTAACGGCAACCCTGTTTTATAAGCCTGCCATGCCAATGTATAGTTATAGGGCAGCAACTGATAGCGCAGCTCATCATACTTTTTTACAACGGGTTCAATTTCGGGGTTATTTAGTTCTGATGCTAAAGGATGTACCCTTCCTTCAGGAGGCCCCAGGTTATTATCCCCCCATCCCCAGGGAAGCCGTGTTCGCCAGGTAACCCCATGGCTGCGGAATAATGGGTTAAAAGCCCCAAACTGGAACCAGCGGGCGTACAGTTCGCCGGTTAGTTCCGCGTTCGGAAAAAAGCCGCCAATATCTGTACCCCAATAGGGCCCAATGCTAATAGCATAATTTAATCCTACTGCTATCTGCGTTTCAAGCGTTTTCCATGACGATTCTGTATCGCCAGACCATACCCAGCCACCCCATTGCGCTATCCCGGGATAGCCGTTTCTTTGCAGGCTCCAGGGGCGAATATTGGGGGCGTACGATAATTGCCCCTGATAATAAAGCTGATGGCGTTTAATCCGCTCAAATAAGTTAAACCAATCACCTTCGTCCGGCCAAAAGGCATCGGCACCGGCCTTCATTACAGGCACATGCTCATTCCAGTAGCTTTGTATATGAGATCCATCAACCGTTTCGCCCTGTTTCGCCGGGATATTACCGTGCAGGTTGGGTAGTTTATCCCTGTCCCAGGGCACCATGTGCAGTACAACTTTAACATTGCGCGCGTGCATGTCGTCCAGAACTTCTGCAGGCGCGCGCTTAAATACTGCCGGGTTAAATTCAAATGACGGCTGTTGTTTGTTCCAGCCGCGCGGGGTAAAGCCTGTACCCAGGTAGATAACAGCGTCAACCGGTATTTTTTTTGTGCGGAAGGTATCAACTATACCCACCATCTGTTTATCGTCCTGCAAAGTGCGGTGCGATTGCATGTAACCCAGCGTCCATTTAGGCGGCAGCACAGCAGGACCGGTAATGGTTGAAAAGTTCTTTACAAAAACCGCCGGATCATGCGCGTCAAATACAAATACATCATACAAACCCGGTATAATTTTATCAATAGGCGGCAGGCCCTTACCCAAATTTAAACCCTGGTTACTTAATGTTTGCGGCTGGCCCTCTTTTCCACTTGGCTTCCACGGAATAAAAACACCTTTATCTGCCGCTGTCAAATCAACCTCAACCCAAGGCGTAGCGGCAAATATGGCCCAGTTACCCGGACTAACCAGCAACGCCACCGGATTACGCGAGCCATAGGCATCGCGCTGCCAGCGGGGCTGCATTTTATAGTATCTCCGCCTCCTGTCATACTGAACAGGGAGTGCGCGCCAGTCAGCTCCTTTTTCGGGTTCCTGTCCTCCTTCGCCCAACCCAAACACCGGCCCATTGTTTAAATTGAACGACAGATTACCGTTTGTTGCAAAGTTTATTTTTTGAACAAGGGCACCCTTGCTATTAAAAATGGTAACTGTTAATGGTGATGCAGTAACAGTTACTTTTAAATTGCCCACCATTTTACTTATCGGAGCGGTAATATTTGTAATGCTTAGTGCAGGTTCGCCGTAAGCACGATCAACAATAGAAGGGTTATCCGGAAAGCGCTGTTTATAGGATACGGGCTTTAAAGTTATTCGGATACTGCTTTTACCCGCTGATCTTATTTCCAGGCGGCCGGGCTGACTGTTAACTTGTATTTGCTGGGCAACTACCTCGCAACAGCAGCATACTATACCTATAAAGCATATAAAAGCGCTCACTTGTTTCATAATTGATTGGCGTATAATGCAGTCACCAAATTACACAATATTTCATTTAATTCTACAATGTTTACTGCTGAGCCTTATGTGTTGTTCTGTAAATCAGTTCCGGACATCCAAACTGAGGAGTTTGGAACATTTGCTTAATAAACGTAACGATGTTGTAACTATATTGCGCCCTTATTAAGCAGCATAATAATCCAATATAAATGGAACAAAAACCTATAACAGTATTTGCCCGGTGGCAGGTAAAAGAAGGCCACCTTGATAAGGTATTAAACCTGTTTACAGAATTAGTAGAACAAACCCGCCAGGAAGAAGGCAACCTGTTTTATACCGTACACCAATGCAATACAGAGCCCCATACATTTATGTTGTATGAGGCTTATACAAATGAAGCAGCCGTTGCCGCGCACCGCGCGTCTGCACATTTTCAGGCTATTGCTCTTGGTCAAATAATCCCGGTGTTAGAAAACCGTGAGGTGATTTTGGCAACACAGTTGTTTTAGACTTAGCCTGCTGCGCCGTCCTGATCAAAACCTTCATCAACAGGTTCCCAAAGCTCTATAACATTGCCTTCCGGGTCCAATATGTGTACAAACTTGCCATAATCATAGGCTGATATTTCATCAACGATGGTTACACCGTCTTTTTTAAGCTCCCCCACCAGTGCCGCCAGATCTTCTACCCGGTAATTGATCATAAAAGGCTTTTCTGATGGATTGAAATATTTGGTGTTAGCCGGAAACGTGCACCACGCTGTAGTTCCTTTTTTTGATGGGTCATCTTCCTGCCGCCACTCAAACGTAGCGCCATAGTCGCCGGCGGCTATTCCCAGGTTTTTGCTGTACCACTCGTTCATACCTTTAGGGTCATCGCATTTAAAGAATATGCCACCCAGGCCTGTTACTTTTTTCATGTTTTGATTTGTTACTTATTGAGCTGAACCAGCCGTTTTGGTTTTCTTTTTAAGGATAAGCGCCGCTAACAGCGACATCAGTATGCCTACGGGAGCCACCTCCGCGTAGGTGAACATTGCCCGGTAAGCCGTGTTTGTTTTATATGTCTGCATCATCTCCGTCATCTCGGCCGACTGCTTTTGTATTTCTGCCGCGCTAACTCCGCTTTGTTTCATTTCGGCTATGGCTTGCGCCTGGTATTTATCGCCAAAATCTGGCACAAAATATCTAAAGTCAATCTCCCAAACCACCACATACAGTGTTGAAGCAATAAGTGCTATCAATAGCCCAATACCCAGCGCCTTGCCAAATGTGATCTGACCGTTGCCCTGCGTATCACGATAGTTTTTAACAGCAACAAAGATCAATGAGAATGCCACTATCATGGTAGCATAGCCCAATATCATCCGGGTGTTCAGGCTTAAACTATTGCTAAACACACTCTCGCTAAGCACACCCCACGATACGCTTATCGCACCTGCTATTAATCCGTAGATCCAAACTATCTTTTTCATTTTTTGGTTTTAAATATGCCTCAAAATTGAATTAATAACGGCTAATTTCAGTCATACTTTTGGGTGATTTTGTATGAAATATTAGCATTGGGTAATTATTGTTGAGTCTAATATACTAAATATCGATGTCATTAATTACAAAACAAAAAAGCCTTTAGATTTCCATCCAAAGGCTTCAATTTTGTGGTCCCGACGGGAATCGAACCCATATCTAGAGTTTAGGAAACTCCTATTCTATCCGTTGAACTACGGGACCATACGATGTGCAGATTTGCGAATGTGCAGATATGCAGATTAACGCTGCAAATGTGCAAATTATAGCCGGATAACCAAAAAACATTTGCACATCCGCATATTTGAACATCAGCGTACCACCGATCCGTTGCTGAAATCATTCACTGGGGCAACAAATGTTAATTTGCCTTCGGCGTTCTCGGCCATCAGTATCATGCCTTGCGATGTGATACCTTTTATATCGCGCGGCTCCAGGTTTACCAGTATGCTTACCTTTTGGCCAATGATGGCTTCAGGTTCAAAATACTCCGCAATGCCTGATACTACCGTACGCTGGTCAATACCCGTATCAATGGTTAGCTTAAGCAGCTTCTTGGTTTTGGCCACCTTTTCGGCGGTTAGTATGGTGCCGGTGCGTATATCCATAGCGGCAAAGCTTTCGTAGTTGATGTTTTCTTTAGCCGGGGCTACCGGTACTTCTTCTACCACTACAGCTGCTTCCTTTTTGTTATTTAACTTTTCTATCTGCTTATCAATCACATCATCTTCTACCTTTTCAAACAACAATGCTGCGGCGTTAAGCTGATGTCCATTGCTGAATACCAGTTCCTCATCAAAAGTAAATTGCTCCGGCAGGTTCAGCATGCCAAATATTTTTTTGGCGGTTGCGGGTAAAAATGGTTGCAGGCAAGTGGCCAAATGCCCTATAATAAACAGGCAGTTGTGCAGGGCATCGCGTGCATCGTCCGGGTTGGTTTTAATGGTTTTCCAGGGCTCTTTATCGGTTAGGTATTTGTTGCCTAAACGCGCTATATCCATAACCGACTGCAAGCCCTGCCTAAAGCGATAGTTCTTAAGGCTGCTATCCAAAGCATCATAAAATATCCCTATCTCGTCATTTAAATAGCCATCTGTCAGTTTAATATCACCCTCTACCTTGCCCCCGTAAAACTTGTGCATCAGTATCATTACACGATTTACAAAGTTGCCCAGTATGGCCACCAGTTCGTTATTTACGCGGGCCTGGTAATCTTTCCAGGTAAACTCGCTATCACTGGTTTCTGGTAAAATAGAGGTAAGCACATAACGCAGCTCGTCCTGCTTACCCGGAAACTCCTCCAGGTACTCGTGCAGCCAAACCGCGTGGTTGCGTGAGGTGGATAGCTTATCGCCTTCCAGATTCAAAAACTCATTAGCGGGTACATTTTGCGGCAACACGTAATCGCCATGGGCATGCAGTATGGATGGGAAAATAATACAATGAAAAACAATGTTATCCTTACCTATAAAATGGATCAGGCAGGTGTCGTCAGCTTCGTTCTCTTGCTTCTTCCAGTACAGCTGCCAGTCTTTGCCTTTATCAATTGCCCATTGCTTGGTGGCAGATATATAGCCTATAGGCGCGTCCATCCAAACGTAAAGCTTTTTACCTTTCGCTTCTTCTAATGGCACATCTATACCCCAATCCAGGTCGCGGGTCATTGAGCGGGGTTGCAGGCCCGATTTAAGCCATGATTTGCACTGCCCGAAAACATTCACTTTCCACTCGCCTTCCTTTTGGTCTATCCATTGCTCCAGCCAGGGCTGGTACTTATCTAAAGGCAGGTACCAATGCTTGGTAGCCTTTAAAACGGGTGGCTTGCCGCTCAGGGTTGATATGGGGTTGATCAGATCTGTTGGATTTAGCGATGTTCCGCAGCGTTCGCACTGATCGCCGTAGGCGTTATCGTTATGGCAGTTGGGGCAGGTACCTATAATATACCTATCCGCTAAAAACTGCTGGAAATCTTCATCAAAATACTGCTCAGAAAACTGCTCTACAAACTCGCCCTTCTCATATAAATTCAAAAAGAACTCCTGCGACAAGTCGTGATGTATAGGGGCCGACGTGCGGTGGTAAATATCAAAACCTATCCCAAAATCCTCAAAGCTTTGCTTTATCTGCTGGTGATACTTATCAATAATGGCCTGCGGTGTAGTGCCTTCCTTTTTTGCTTTTATAGTGATGGCCGCTCCATGCTCGTCAGACCCGCAGATGTATACTACATCTTTCTTTTTAAGGCGAAGAAAGCGCACAAAGATATCAGCCGGCAAATACGCGCCTGCCAGGTGCCCTATGTGCAAGGGGCCGTTGGCGTAGGGTAGTGCCGAAGTAATTGTATAGCGTTTAAAATTATCTAATTGCGACATAAGCTGCAAAGATAACTATTTTACCTCCAAACGCTACCCCAAACTATCGCAGGTGGTAGCAGCAAACACGGCCGCATGCGGCCGTGTTTGTCCCGCGTGTGTGTGAGACAAAATGAGACAAGGTGGGACAAGATTTTCAGTAATCAGTTGGCAGTTAGTAGTTTGCAGTTTTGGGTTGGGACAAAGTGAGACTACTTATTCGTCAGGAAAATTAGCTGTAAATATTGCTTAAATTGCTGACTATCAGCTATACTATAAAAGTCGGTTTTTTTGTCCCACCGGGATGGAGCGACGGCTACTATTTTTAATGCCAAAGTTTTATTAATATTGAACATGCACAAAACAGGTATTGCCGCTATACAGCCACCCTATTTAAAAAAAGGCGATAAAATTGCCATTACCTGCCCCGCTAAGAAGTTGCCTGCACCCATGACGGATGCTGTAAGCCTGCTACAATCGTGGGGTTTAGAGGTGGTTTTGGGCGATACAGTTACGGCATCGTATCACCAGTTTGCGGGTGATGATGACTTGCGGGCCGCAGATATGCAGCGCTTTATTGATGATGACAGCATTAAGGCCATAATAGCCGCGCGTGGGGGCTACGGCACCATCCGCATGATTGATAAGGTTGATTTTAGTGCTTTGCAGCAAAACCCTAAATGGCTGGTTGGCTTTAGCGATATCACGCTCTTGCACTCGCATTTGCTTACCAATTACAACTTGCAAACCATACACGGGCAAATGCCCATGAATATTCCCGATGCTTCTGCCCGCTCATTGCAAACCTTGCATAAAGCCTTATTTGGCGGCGAACTTAAATATGAGTTTAAGCAAAATACCCCCGGCATAAACGGAAAAGCCAAAGGTACCTTAACCGGCGGCAATTTAAGCTTGCTGATAGCGGCGCTTGGCTCAGCATCAGATGTTGACTATGCCGGCAAAATACTTTTTATTGAAGATGTAGGCGAATACCTGTACAGTGTAGACCGTATGATGCATACACTTAAACGCGCCGGAAAATTGAAAAACCTTGCCGGCCTTATAGTGGGTGGTTTTACTGGCGTAAAAGATAATGACATTCCCTTTGGGCAAACCGTGCCCCAGATTGTTATGGATGTTGTTGCCGGATATAATTACCCGGTTTGCTTTGATTTTCCGGCAGGGCACATACCTGATAATTGCGCGTTAGTAATGGGAGCAACATTAAATCTATCTGTTAACCAGGATCAGGTTACGGCAACTTACTTTACTAAATAATCTTCCCTTCATCGGCTTTAAATAGCACATTTACGCGCTTTCTAAAAATATACCGCATAAAAAAACCCGCCCGAATATTCGGGCGGGTTTTTGTTTTAAAAAAGCTTATACTATAACAAAGGGTGTTTAGTATCCCACCAAACCGGTGCGTAAATAACTTTTAACCCTGGGTAGTTTGTATTTGTTGTAGACTCAGTAGCCGGGTATAACATACGCAATGGCATTCTAACACCGCCTATTACAGATGCTGCTGATTTTACAAAGAAGGTTGGGTAACCTGTTCTGCGCCATTCTGTCCATGCTTCAAAGCCCTGGAAACCACACATAGCAAAATACTTTTGAGTGATGATAGATTTAATCTTATCCTCTTCGGTACCGATTGTCAAAGGCGTCACAAACTGGGTAACGTTTCCAGCAACACCAAGATAGGTATCAGCGTCGCCTGCTGTTAAACCTACCGAAGTAAAGCTTGCTCTAACGCCGTTGGTGTATAAAGTTGCAAGAACCTGGCCTGCAGGAGCCCAATTTCTGGCTACGGCTTCTGCCTGAAGGAACCAGCTTTCTGCCGCGGAGATAAATTTAACCGGCGCTGTAGCTGATGCGGAGTTGCTTGCACGACCACCTACTAATGGAGAAGGCGGAGACACAGTTTTACCGTTGTTAGCACCTGCTGCATAAGTACCCTGCGCAATTGAACGGTCTGTTTTAGCAGTCGCGTCAACCGGAAGCAGATCGTAAAACTTAGCAACACGAGGGTCAGAGTTAGCATCAAACTGAGCAACAGCAGTTGTACTGGCCACAATGTTTTGTACCCTGTTCAAACCTACCATTTCGTTATACAACGGGTTTTCATTTCCACCTGTGCTTAGGTATTTGATTGAAGCGTCAACCGTAAGAAACGAATAAGTTGTAACGCCTCCTGTGGTTACAGCAGCCGCAGTATAAGCAGCTTGCACTTGGGCTTTAGCTTTTACAGCATCAATGTAAGCCAGCCTTAAGCCAGCCTTTAATCTAAGTGTATTGGCAAATGCTTTCCAGTTGGCAACGCTTCCTGAAAATACAAGGTCCTGCGCACCCGGAGATGCAGAAGCGCTGGCATTCATTAAAGCCAAACCTCTGTCAATATTGTAAAACACACTATCGTATACTACGCTTTGCGCATCATAATGGGGGTTTCTAAAAAGCTCTGACTGCAACGCTTCTTTAACAGGCACATCGCCAAAAGCATCAGTAGTTACCTGCAACGTGTATGCTTTCATTAAGTGAGCAATACCCCTGGTATAAGCAATACCCGCATCGTTACTCTTGGTAATCAAATCTGCGTTTACCAACGCGCCACGGTATAGAATATTCCAGGCTCTGTCTGAAGCGGTAGCAGCAGGGTTGTATTGATCTACTGTACGATACTGAGAAGACGTTGGATTTTGCGTCCAGTATTGGGCCCAGATATTTCCGTTGATCTGGAAAAAGTTGCCCATAATTTGTCCTGTAGCAGCTTGCGATGCCGGCAAAAGTAAATTTGGTGCAGCACTATCAGGGCTGTTTGGATTGGTATTTACATCCAAAAACTTTTTACAACCTGATAAAGACACGGCCGCGATAACTACCGTTAACAGGACCTGCTTTGTATTAAATAAATATTTTCTTTTCATGATGTTTAAATTAGAATGTTACTCTTACGTTAAAGCCATAGTTACGTACAGATGGCTGTGCGGTAAAATCTAAACCTTGCTCGTTAGTAGCACCACCTGAGTTAATTTCAGGGTCAATGTACGCGTTTGATTTTGGTGTCCACATAAACAAGTTGTTACCGAATACACCTACTGATACGCTATTAAACGGCAGCGATTTAAAGTCCGATTTAGCGAACGTATATGATATACCCGCGCTACGTAATTTAACATATGATGCGTCGATAATGTTCTGACCAGGAGCAAGAGCAGAAAAATAATCCTGCTTGCTATAATTTACAGCATTAGCACCTGTGTTTACCACAGTGTTGCCACCAGAAATGTACACTGAATTAGGGAAAGGCTGGCCGTATCTTACACCACCGGTTTCTTTAGATACACCCACGAAAGCAAGGATATCCTTAGTTCTTGAGTACATTTTACCACCTTGTTTGGTATCAAATAAGAAGTTAACATTCAACTTTCTTTTGAAAGTTATGCTACCACCAAATGATCCCTGGTATTTAGGGTTATAGCTACCTAAATATTGAGCAACGGTAGTTTTTAAAGGTATACCGGTTGTAGCAGAAACAATTGTACGTCCCTGTGCATCGGTTTGATTAGTTATACCGTAGAACTGACCATTAAGTCTGTTTTTGGCAGCAACAATACCCATACCACCAAATCCACCAATAGTGATCTGGTCAACGCCATCAGGCAAATCCATAACTATGTTACGGTTTTGAGTGTAAGTAGCAAATAATTCAACATTAATATTGCTTGATCTAACAACCGTACCGGTTAAAGCTAACTCTACACCGTGGTTTTTAACCCGGCCGGCGTTTACTATAGCAGCGCCATAACCTGTTGAGTTAGGAATTGGAACTGACAGGATCTGGTTTTTTGAATCAGCTTCATAATAGGTAAAATTAATACCAAATCTGCTGTCAAAGAAAGACAAATCGGTACCAATTTCCATTGCTGTGGTAATTTCAGGTTTCAGGTTAGGGTTACCAATTGTGGCACCTGCCTGTAAAGCGGCAACGTTACCAAACGGAAACAATGTACTACCAAAGTTACTTGTAACAGTACCTTTTGCAAAGGTAGTTAGCAACCTGTAAGGGTCGGTATCATTACCAACCTGCGCCCAGCTTGCACGTACTTTACCTGAACTTAAGATGCTATTGGTGCCAATTAATTCGCTAAACGCAAATGAAGTATTCACACTTGGGTAAAAGAATGAATTGTTTGCTTTTGGCAAAGTTGATGACCAGTCGTTACGACCTGTAGCCTCTAAGAATAAGAAATTTTTGTATGACAAGTTTAAGTCGGCATATAAACCTACAATTCTTCTAACGGTCCATGAATCGCCTGTAGCAACAGGGCCATTACTGTTAGCCAGGTTGTACCAGTTTGGAACAACTAAACCAGCGCTGGCATTTGTTTGCGCAATAAGAGTATATGTATTACGCTGACGAATGTTATTACCTACTAATAATGATCCTTTAAAATCGCTGCTGAACGAATGTTTAGCAGTAACCATGAAATCGTTATTTAACTCAGTAACACCGTATTGATCAATTTCATAACCACCGTTACTAACCTGAGTGCTACCGTTACTAACGGCATCAACCGGGGTGAAAGAGTATTTAGGTGTGATAACTCTTCTGCGTTCGCTGTAAGTATCAATACCTAAACGGTCTGTAACGTTTAACCACGTTGTTGGTTTGTATTCAAGGTTAACGTTACCGGTTATCCTGTTAAGCTCATCATCGTTGCTGAATTTATCCAGTACGAAATAAGGGTTTAAGGTGTATGAACCATAATAACCATATTTATTAGCCTGTACAACACCTTTATAATCTGTAAAGCCAAAAGCGTTATACGGATTGGTAAGGTCTTTTAACTGAGGCAAAGGAATATCTCTTGGCGTTTGCAGCACCATGTCAAATACAGAGTTGTCATTTTGACCACCCGCAACCTGACGTGAGCTTATTTTATTGTAATTGAAAGATATACCGGCGGTAAATTTATCGCTAAAATCAGTTTTGCCGTTAAACCTTACACCATATTTGTTATAAACGTCTTGATTGCCTGGATAAACACCGTCTGAATTCAGGGTATTTAAAGCCATGAAGAAGGTAGATTTATCGTTACCACCAGAGAAGTTAACGTTGTTGTCGGTTGCAAAACCACCAACAAAGAAATCTCTCACGTTGTTCTTTTGTGCTTCCCAGTTTTTAATACGCTTAACAGGTGTGCCACTGCCAACGTCAATTGCCTGGCCCCAGGCTTGTGGCTTACCATCAAATGGCCTGCCCCAGCTCCAGTTTTCTTGCGTGTCAGTACCATAATCCGGTACACCATTGGCATCAAATTCGTTTATGTAACCCTGTCCGTATTCGTTTTGAAACTCAGGTAATCTAAGTATAGAAGAGAATACGTTTGAAGTGTTGAAAGAAACTGTTGTTTTACCTTTTTTACCGCTTTTAGTTACGATCTGGATAGCGCCGTTTGCCGCTCTTGAACCGTAAAGTGCAGCTGCACCAGGGCCTAATAACGGCGTAATGCTTTCAATGTCATCAGGGTCAATATCATTCGCGCGGTTACCAAAGTCAACGCTTGAGCGGCTATCGGCACCACCTGTAACGCTTGAGTTATCTACCGGCACACCGTCAACAACTATTAAAGCCTGGTTATTACCGGCAACTGATGTACCACCACGGAAAACGATACGGGTTGAACTACCCGGAGTGTTTGAAGTAGAGGTAATGTTGGCGCCTGGTATACGACCGGTTAAAGATGTAAGCGCGCTTGCGTTTCCGCCTTGCACCAATACATCGCCGCTAATTGTAGGGGCAGAGTAGCCCAGTGATCTTCTTTCGCGGGCAATGCCTTGTGATGTTACAACAACTTCGCTTAACTGCTGGTAATTTTGAGTCAGAGTAACGTTAACAACGCTTTTACCGGCTACAGACACCTCTTGCGGTGTATAAGCTACAAAAGAAATTGTTAGTACTGCATTATCTGGTGCAGAAAGGGAGAATTTACCACTGGCATCGGTGGCTACACCAATATCAGTACCCTTGATTTTTACTGTTGCTCCCGGGATGGGTAGGCCGTCGTCTTTGGCCGTAACCGTACCAGTAACTGTACGGTTTTGTGCAAATACTTGTGTTACACATAACACCAGCACACACAAACTTACTAGTAGAAGTTTTTTCATGTGTTAAATAATAAGATCAGTTAATAGTTAATTAATCATAAAAGTAGTGTTACATTATTGAATTCACAAATAATTTAGTAAAAACAGCAAAAAAAAATCCGATTTATTCAGTTAATTAAAAATATTTTAATTATTTCAGTACTATGTATTGCATAATACATTTTAAAACATATATCTTTGTATCATGATCGCAGAGAACACACAAACACAAATGCGTAAGGGTATATTGGAATATTGTATACTCTCTATCATCGCCCGCGATGAAACCTACGCCTCTGATATAATTGCCGAACTAAAGAAAGCCCAGTTGCTTGTAGTTGAAGGCACCTTATATCCGCTATTAACGCGCCTTAAAAACAACGGGCTGCTAACTTATAACTGGGTTGAATCCACTTCAGGGCCGCCGCGAAAGTACTACGCACTGAGCGACGAGGGGCGAAAAGTGCTTGAACAGTTAGATACTACCTGGAACGAACTGGTTTTTGCCGTACAAACCGCTGTTGGAAAAAATATTTAAACCCTGAAAAAATTGCATCATGAATAAAACTATCATAATAAACATAAACGGCATTGTCTTTCATATTGAGGAGGATGCTTACGAGGTGCTTAAAAGCTACATGACAGATGTTAAGCGCCATTTTTTAAACTCGGCGGATAGCCTGGAGATCACCACGGACATTGAGAACCGCATTGCTGAAATGTTCTCTGAAATGCTTAGCCGCGAAAACAGGCAGGTTATTGTAGAGGCCGACATTAAAGCCGTTATTAACCAGATGGGAACCGTTGAAGATTTTGAACATGCCGATGAGGAAGACGCTGTTCCAAACCCGCGCCGGGATACCTATGACCATACCGGCACACGCGCGCTGTTTCGCGATCCTGACGATCATCTGGTTGCAGGGGTTTGCGCCGGGCTGGGCAACTACTTTAATATCTCGGCCATCTGGATCAGACTACTATTTGCGCTAACCGCGTTTTTTGGCGGCCTGGGTATAGTGTTATATCTAATTTTATGGATAGTAGTACCTAAAGCTACCAGCCGCGCAGACCGCATGGCCATGAAAGGCGAAAAACTTACGTTACAGGGCTTTAAAAACAACCTGGAAGAGGAAATGAGCTCCGTAAAAGGCCGCATGGACAGCTTTAGAAACGAGGCCAAACCTTTCATTTATAAGCTAAGAGATTTTATAGAGGAATTCTTTTTCCTGCTGGGTCGTTTTTTCAGAACCACGGGTAAACTCCTCATAAAAATATTGGGCATATTTATTTTGCTTGATCTTTTTGCCATGGCCATTGCCATGATAGTTGTACTGGCCATGGTATTGATATGGAACACCGGCCAGTTTGAAATATTTCCGTTTACTATAGTTGATAATGAGTACGCTAACTGGATCTATATTTCCGTATTCCTGGTGGCGTTCATCCCCGTGCTTGCTATTATATTGCTTATTTTAAAGGCTATATTCAATACACAATCCATCAGCCGTTCATCTGCAATGGTAATGTTAACGGTATGGCTTTTTGCAATTGGCACGGGCTTGTACTATGGCACCAAGGTTGCCAAAGGTTTTCGCTCTTCGGCAAGTTTTACGCAAACATCGCCCTTGCTTAAATCATCAAACAACACCTACTATCTAAAATTAAACAACATTAAATACCTTACCGGCGAAGACAGCACGCGTTTAGATATCAAACCCGGCTTTAACGGTACTATTAACGTTGGCGATGATGACTTTGAACGTAATGAACCGAACAACATTTCCATCAACATAGAAAAAAGCGATGTTGCGCAACCTGTGTTAGTGCAAACTTACAGTTCAAAAGGCAGCAGCTATGAAAGTGCATTAGTTAACGCCCGCGGAACACGCTACCAGTTTAATCAAC
Organism: Mucilaginibacter calamicampi; assembly: GCF_042676765.1. NCBI lineage: Bacteria > Pseudomonadati > Bacteroidota > Sphingobacteriia > Sphingobacteriales > Sphingobacteriaceae > Mucilaginibacter > Mucilaginibacter calamicampi. The sequence goes on along the minus strand of NZ_JBHTHU010000009.1, from coordinate 6,702 downwards.
AGGATTCTGTATTGACATTTGACAGACGCTTACAACGCGTGCACGGCACTTCATGGCATGACCAGGATGTACACCTTACATTAAAAGTACCGTTAAACGCGGTAGTTGTTATTGATAACGAAATAGACCAATATATATGGGGTGTTGATTTGTATAAATGCAAAGAAGACAATAATAAACCAGACGCCGAGCGCGCCGCATTTACCATGACCCTTAATGGCCTGGAATGCAAGATTGATACCCTTGTTACCCTACCTGATAACCTGAAACGCGTAAAATAATTCAAAAATGTTTACCGCATATTTTAAATATATAAGCCTGCTGTTAATCAGCGGGCTTATATTAACCTTTTACCGCGCTACTTTGCCGGCAATCCATATCGGCCTTAAAAGCCTCAATGCGGTTAGCATTATTAAAGCAGGCGAGAAGCATCACTTTTCGCTGCTTAATGACGTTATATTGCCTTTTTTCCCTGTATTAAACAAAGGCGAATTGCTCTCCGGCAATAAAAAGTGAAATTCTTTGTAACCTGCCCCCCTGTTTTTGCATCTTAATGTAAAATGCGCGTAAATGCGCAACGATAACTAACAGCCACCGGCTTGTACGGCGGTTTAATCAACTTAATACATTAACAATAGCTTAAAAAAGAAAGCAATTTCTTTTACAGGAACTTTTTTGCCAAAACTCAGGGAAATGAAAAAACTTTTTACTTCAATATATACAATCGCTATCCTTACGTTTATATGCACGGGCATGGCGCATGCGCAAACATCAAAAATAACGGGCGCGGTTAAAGACGCGGCCGCCAAACCGGTTGAATTTGCAACAGTTAGTTTATTACGGGCAACCGACTCGGTAATTGTAAAAGGCACTTTAACCGATGATAAAGGTGCTTACTTTTTTGATAACGTAGCTAAAGGCAGCTATGTAATTAAAACCACATCGGTTGGCTATGCCAACGGATTAAGCAAAGCGTTTACTTCCGAAGGTTCTGAACAGATAACCGCGCCACTTATAACCATGACCGAAGCCGCCCGAAACCTGGGCGCGGTTAACGTAACCGCCGCAAAACCTTTAATAGAACGCAAGGTTGACCGCACCGTAATGAATGTGGAGAACAGTATTCTGGCGGCCGGCAATACGGCCATGGAGATACTGGAACGTGCGCCGGGCGTTACCGTTGATAAAGATGACAATATTAGTTTGCGGGGCAAGCAGGGCGTTACGGTAATGATCAATGATAAGCTTACTTATCTTTCGGCGGCACAATTGGCTACGCTATTGCGTTCTACGGATGGTAATACTATTTCAACCATCGAGATCATAACCAATCCATCAGCCAAATACGATGCTGCGGGTAACTCGGGCATCATCAATATCAAGCTTAAAAAGAACAAGCAAAAAGGCACTAATGGCAGTCTTTCAGCCGGTGTTTCGCGCGGAAGAGGCAACCGCGATGCTACCAGCCTTAACATTAACCATAAAAACGGTCCGCTTAATATTTTTGGAACGATAAGCCGTGGCGACAATAACCGCTACCGGGATATGACCATAAGCAGGGTTGTTGCTAATCCTGATACCCCATTTTTTGATCAGTCGACAAAAATGCCTTCGTTTAGTTATTACAACAACTTTAACATAGGTGCCGATTTAGAAACAAGCGCCAACCACACAATTGGCGTAGTTGCCAGCGGCTACAGTAACGGCGGGCGCGACATTAACGATAACCGGACAGACAGAAACTCGCCTTCACGCCAGTTATTAGCTTATTTAACCACAGGATCTGTTATTGACAACCGTTATAAAAACCTGGCTTTTAACGTTAACGACAGACTTAAGTTAGACACATTGGGCCAGGAACTGGCTATGGATCTGGATTATTCTAAATTTACCAATAACTCTGTTGCAGAATATAATACATTCTATTTTAAACCCAATGGCAGCGCAGATCCTACTAAACCAGGCGCGAAAGTACTGCGTAATCAATCCCCGTCAAGCATAGAGATTTACTCCGGGAAAGCAGATTACAGCAAACCCCTTAGTAAATTATGGAAAATGGAAGCCGGCCTAAAATTCAGCAGCGTTAAAACTGATAACGACCTGCGGGCACAGATATTAAAAAGCGGCAGCTTTATTAATGATGTAACCCGCACTAACCGTTTTGTTTATACCGAACAAATTGCAGCGGCTTACACCAATGTTAACTATCAATTTAAAAATGGCTCGGTACAGGTTGGTTTACGTGCAGAGAATACAGAATCAGACGCAGACCTGGTAAGTACAAACCAGCGTATTAAACGCAGCTACCTCAACTTTTTCCCAAGTGTGTTTATAAACCATTCCTTAGGTAAAAAGAATGATCTTGGGGTTTCATACAGCCGCCGCATTGATCGCCCCAACTACGGCGACCTGAATCCTTTTGATTATTATCTGGACGATTATACTTTTATGAAAGGCAACTCGTTCCTGAAGCCCCAGTATACCAACAATTACGAGTTAACTTATACGTATAACAAAACCATCAATGTAAGCCTGAATTATAGCCTCACCACTGATGTAATTACGCAGCTTATATTGACAGATGGAAACAAAACCTATCAAACCAATGAGAATTTGCGTACGCAGGAAAGCTATGGCATAAACATATACTCGCCATTTACCATTACCAAATGGTGGACAGGCAACGCCAACTTTAACGGGTTTTATCTTGGTTTTAAAGCCAACGGTTTGATAGGCGGCAATGTTGATAACGGGCAGCGTGCCTTTACGTTCCGCTCAACACAAAACTTTACTGTAGCTAAGTTCCGGGCGGAAATATCAGGTAATTATCGCTCAGCCTTAACCTATGGGATATACCACTTATTTCCTCAATATTCTATTGATGCAGGGGTTAGCCGCCAATTTGCTAATAAAAAGCTAAACGTAAAGGTTTCTTTGAGCGACATATTTAATACCCTAAGGAATGACCTCAACAGCACAGAGCTAGGTAATGATTTCAAGATCAGACAAAAAGCCGATACGCGCGTTTTCCGTATTAACTTAACCTACAACTTCGGCAGCACCAACATAAAAGCAAGGCAACACCGCAGCGGTGCCGAAGCCGAGAAAGGACGTGTTAGCAGCGGGAATTANCAGTGGGCAGTGGGCAGTGGGCAGTGGGCAGTGGGCAGTGGGCAGTGGGCAGTGGGCAGTGGGCAGTGGGCAGTGGGCAGTGGGCAGTGGGCAGTGGGCAGTGGGCAGTGGGCAGTGGGCAGTGGGCAGTGGGCAGTGGGCAGTGGGCAGTAAAAAATGCGCTTTAACAAAAGTTGTTTGCATTGTTAAAAAAACACTGCAAACAACTAACTGAAACCTGCCAACTGCCAACTGAAATCACTGGCCCACCATAAACACAGCATTGCTAAACAGCAGTTTGCCATTCTCCCAAAAACCGCGGAACAAGGGGTCGTCAACCATATACACTACCGAGCCCCGGCCCATGTTTTGTACGCCAAACAGCAAGCCGCCTTTGTTTAGTTTTTGCTTGCTCTTATTGCCCACCAGGCCGGCCACATAGGCGTCCTTTTTTATGGTGGCAACGTTCCAGCCATCGTCAAGCAGGCCGTATAGGCTGTCATCCAGCTTTAGGGTGTAATAAAAATCGGGATATCCAAAAGCCAGCGGGTGGGTATTATCCAGATCAACCTTATAAATTGCACCTGCTACATTGGTGTTAAACGCGTCGCGCTGCCGGTCTTCGTACAGTTTCACTTCTGGTTTATCCTTCTTTTTGCCGGCATCAAGGCTATCCACATCTTTAATAGCAAAGCCCTGTTTTTCTGTAAGCTGTTTTATAGCGCTGCCCATGGCTATTAGCTTGCCGCCCTCCTTCACCCAATCTGCTATTCGCTCCGACTTAAAATCTTCATACTGCCCATCCGGAAGGATGATCACATTAAAATCGGCCAGCTTAACCTTTCCTATATCATCATGCCGTACTATGGTGATCGGGAAACCTATCTGCTGATCAAAAAAGTGCCATACCTCGCCCATATTCTCCGCGGCCACCCCATTACCTGCAATTACCATTATTTTAGGCGGTTTAATATACCGCACCACGTTAGAGCCAAGGTCGGCGCCCTTCTCCACAAATCCCGAAGAAAGCGGCATAGGTTTCCGGCCAAACTTAGCGGCTGTGCGCTTTATCAATTCGTCCAGGTCGGGGCGGTCATTTCCTGCCTTTGCTATTATTAAGGATCCGGCGGCACACTGCTGCCCGTTTACAGCGAATGACCGCTCAGAGAACCGGATCTTTATTTTTTCGTTGAGCAGCGCTGCCAGGAATTTTACATCCTCAACAGATCTCCACGGACTTATATAAGCATACGCCCCTGTGCCGGTTTGTTCTTTAGCGGGTTTAACCGCATTGGGGGCCGCGATGGGTAAAGCATCTTTTATACCATAAGTGTGCAAACCATAAACATAGGGTAATGACCATGCGGTAATATCGTAAGTGTTTGAATCGGCCACCAGGGTTTTAGGCTCAAACAACACATTTAGCAATACAGATTTAGGCTGATAGGCGCTGATCACCATATCTTTGGCACCTATGCTTCCCTGCGCGTTCTTCCCTGTAAAATAATCAAACCCTGTAAAGTTTCCCTTGCCTCCTATACGATACCGGATACCGTTGTTGTTAAGCAGTTTGCCCAGGGCAGCAAAATTGTCTTCGTTATCGTTTTTAATAACATAGGTCTTAAAATCATCCGTTGGCGCAGCAGCAGCACTGTCAAAGTATTTTTTAAACTCCTGTACCACTTTAGGCGCGTTTTCTGCCGCGGTTTCAATAGTGCTTAAACTATTGGAATGGTGATGGGTGATGCGTTCGGTAAGGGTAAGCACATCGCCGGTGCGTGTTGTAACCGCTAAACCGGCACCTATACCGCCCTGCTCATAGGTTAAGCCTATAGAACCGTTATAAATGGGATAGGTATCGCCGTAGGATGGATAAAGCAGGTCAAACTCTTCTTTGGTAAAATAAAGCCACCCTGCCTGGTCAAAATACCGGGCATTATTTTTACCAATGGTTATTTGAAACTCCTTCTGCCAATCGGTTATTACCCGGTGAAAAGGTTGCGCGGCCGGGGCAAAATAATAGGGCGAGTTATAACCCTGCTCATGAAAATCTACATGTATTTGCGGCAGCCATTTGTTATACAAGGCCATACGTTCCTGCGTCTCCTTCTGTATCTGCCATGCCCAGTCGCGGTTAAGGTCAAAGTAATAGTGGTTAACTCTTCCACCCGGCCATACTTCATTATGCTCGCGCGATGTTGGGTCGGTATTCGGTGTTACTCCTTTTACCGAATTATAGTAGTTAACATAGCGCTCGCGCCCATCAGGGTTTAGGCAGGGGTCAATTACCACTACCGCGTTTTTAAGCCAGGCCTGTGTGCGCTGGTTGGCGGGGTTAGCCATATCATACAAAGTTTGCATGGCCGCCTCGCTTGATGATGGCTCGTTGCCGTGTACATTATAACTAAACCAGATTATAACCGGGGTGTTGGCGCTTGCCGTTTCGCTTTTATCCAATCCGGCCAATCGCAGGTTATTTGCCCTTATGCTTTCCAGCTTGCCAATATTTTCGGCAGATGCAATAAACATCGCAATAAGCGGCCGCCCCTCGTTGGTTGTGCCGTACTGCACCAGCTTAACCTGCTTTGAGGCGCTGGCCACGTATCTGAAATAATCAGTAATACGGTGATGGCTGGTAAACTGCGCGCCCAGCTTATACCCCAAAAACTCATCGGGCGATTGCAATTTTTGAGCTTGTAACGCTGTGAAACAGAATGCGCAAAGCAGAAAGCAGATTATTTTTTTTAACATAGGCGGGACTTGGCAGAAACTAATTTAGAGATAAAAAACGGGAAGAAAAAACGGGGGTTAGCGATAGTATGACGGCAATAGCTTCTTTACGCTATATAAGTTGCAATCTTTATTACCCGAAAGAAAGGTTTGTCATGTTGAGCGATAGCGAAACATCTTATACGCTTTACTAAACTTGCGGCCGGGCAACCCGTTACCTATCCGTTTTATAAGATCCTTCGCTATCGCTCAGGATGACAACGTTTCTGTATGTCTGAAACCCGTCGCTATATGATGCAATGAATTCACTAAGTTTGCTCAACCAATTATCATGCAGCACAACGCCATCTCCCTCCGCCCGTTCATCGGCTCAAAAGATTTTGAAGTATCACGCGCATTTTACCGCGACCTGGGTTTTGAAGAAACGGTGATAGACAATGGTATGTCGGTATTTAAAACGGGAGGGCTTGCTTTTTATTTGCAGCGTTACTATGCTAAAGACTGGATAGAAAACACCATGTTGTTTTTAGAGGTTGATGATGTTGACCGGTATTATAACGAATTGGAAGCGCTGGATTTGCCCGGCAAATACCCTGGTGTAAAACTCACTGCCATACGTAATGAAGTTTGGGGGCGTGAATGTTTTTTGCATGACCCATCAGGTGTATTATGGCACTTTGGGGAGTTTAATAAGGAACGATAGTAGATATTGTAATTGCGAGGAACGAAGCAATCGCGAACTTAGCATAGAGGACTTTCTCCGTGCGATTGCTTCGTTCCTCGCAATTGTAAAGGTCAGATAATTCGGTAACAGATTAGCTTTACAAACCAAAGCTAAGAGTTATGCGCATTAACACGAAT
>NZ_JBHTHU010000008.1:0-740 GCF_042676765.1 Mucilaginibacter calamicampi | reverse complement strand
AGCGTACAGTTAAAGCAAAAAGGAACTCACAAATACCTGGCAGCGTATTATACAGGGGAAAACAAGCTGCAGGAAGAGCTGATAGCAGCCCTGTCGGCCCAACTGCCGGAATACATGGTACCTGTGAGCTATGTGTGGCTGGAACGTTTCCCTTTGACCGTAAACGGGAAGCTGGACAAGCGATCGCTGCCGGAGCCTGATCAGACCCATGGAGAAGAAACTTACATGGCCCCTCAGACGGAAGCAGAACAGGCCCTGTGCGTAATCTGGCAGGAAGTACTGGGATTGGAACGGGTAGGAGTAACAGACGACTTCTTCCGTATCGGGNGACCTGTTTGAATGCAGGACGATCAGCAAGCTATCGGCCCTGCTGAGCAGCAGGCAAAGCCAATCCCCGGTAAAAGCAGAACAAGGTCAGCTCACTGGCGAACTAAGCCTGCTGCCGGTACAGGAATGGTTTTTGAGCCAGGTGGATAAGGGCAGCTTTAAAAAGCCCGGCCACTGGAACCAAAGCTTTTTGATCCGTGTACCCGAACTGGAAACAAGCCAACTGGAATCCGCGCTAAAAACCCTTGTAGGCTACCACGATGTATTGCGGATGCAATACCTTAAAGAAGCAAGCGGCTGGAAACAGCGCTATACCTCCGAACCCCATGCCCCCACGCTGCAGACCCAGGATATCAGCCGGCTCAGCGAAGCGGGATTACAGGAATTGCTGACCAGCTGGCAAAGCGGCTTCA
>NZ_JBHTHU010000007.1:0-945 GCF_042676765.1 Mucilaginibacter calamicampi | reverse complement strand
GTTATGAACCTGGCGGCTGTTAGCTCCGGCTGGTTCAGATAGCCCCGCGCCAATCCTGCACCCGAAATGTATAACTCCCCGGGAACGCCGATGGGTACGGGGGTCAAAAATTTACTGAGTACATAAAGCCGGGTATTTTGAATATTCGCCTTTCCTAACAGATTCGATCCGGTAGAAATAACCGATGTAATTGCCGCTTCGGTAGGACCGTACGCGTTTGCAATATTCTTTATGTGTTTCTGATAATCAATAAAAAGCTGCTTCGGAAGTTTTTCCCCGCCAAATACCACCCTTTTTACGCTTGAAATTTTAGCCGGATCTATCGACCGCAAAAACGATGGCGTCGCATCCAAATGGGTTATCCTGTTATCAGTCACGTAACTTTCAAACTGCGCGCCATCATCTATATGACGACTCCCTAATATATGCAACTCTGCACCGGAAAACAGGGCCAGACACAATGTCTCCAGCGAAGCATCAAATACATAGTTATAAAATATCGCATAAATTTCTTCCGGGGTTGTTTTATATATGGGATACAGACCGGTAATTAAATTAACTAAGCTCCGGTGTTCTACCATTACCCCCTTGGGTTTGCCTGTGGTACCTGAGGTATAGATCACATAGGCCAGGTTGGCTGCATTGCTGTACCTGGGCAGGTTCGTCGTTTCTTCTGTCCGGTAGAACGATTCGCTCAGATCGGTACAGATCAGCTTGGCTGCCGGAAGTTCCGGGTTGAGGTGCCTTTGCGTCAGGATCAGCTCTGCCCCGCTGTCGGTTAGCTGGTAGGCTATCCGCTCTTTCGGGTAATCCTTATCCAGCGGTACATAGGCGCCTCCGGCCTTTAACACCGCCAGGATGGCTACCACCATTTCCAGGCTCCGCTCCAGCAGCAACGCGATCAGCGTGTCCGGTGGCATCGCTGATCCTGTTCTGGTTTGGTAG